>CACDVM010000037.1 GCA_902556265.1 uncultured Pelagibacteraceae bacterium | reverse complement strand
ATTCAATTACATCACATCCAATACCCTTTAAAATATCAGGCGCGAATATTCCAGCTGTACCATTACCACAAGCTACAACAGCTCTGATTTTTTTTTTAATAATATTATTATTTATTAGATCTTTTTTATAAATTTCTTGAAAATTTTTAATTTTTTTTTCCTTTCCTTCACCATTTATAAAATTCTCTTTTAAAGTAATATCTTTTAACTCTTTCATTTCCTCAGGAGCATGTGTTAATCCTTTTTTGATACCCATTTTAACTCCGGTCCATCCATTTTCATTATGACTTGCTGTTACCATTGCAACTGCATCTGCATTTAAATTGAATTGAGCAAAATAAACCATTGGTGAGAGTGACAAACCTATATCTTCAACCAAACATCCTGTTGAAACTAAACCTTTTATAAGTGCACTTTTTATTTCTTCACTGTAAGATCTATAATCGTGACCCACTATTACTCTTGGGTTTTTTTTATCTGTATTTTTTATTATTTGAGTCCCAAATCCTTTGCCTAGATTCGTTATCCCTAAGGTATTAATGTCTTTTTTGTACAACCATCGAGCGTCATATTCTCTGAAACCATACGGATCTATTTTTAAATTTTCTGACATTTGGTTAATTACTTACCTTTTTTTTGATTTTTTTATTGATTTTTTTTTGTCACGTTCTATAAATGTTCTGTTGATTTGTTGTTTATATGGTATATTAAGTATAAGCGCATACAACATATAGTTGTTTTCGTATAAATAACAAAATATAATACTAAATTATGAACAAGATTCTGTCAAACGCCCTTAAGAAAGCTGTCTCTGAATATAGCCCTGAAGTCAAAGAGGTGCCAAAAGCCAATAGACCTGATCTTTTTTCATTGAATAATGAAACTGAACTTTTTCAAAATGATAAAGGGATTATAATCAAAATTGACCGTTCAAGAGATTCTAATTTAACTGATTTTGGTAAAGCAACCTTAAGAGATAGATACCTAGGACACAATGAGTCTTTTCAAGATTTATTTGCGCGTGTAGCAAGTTCATATGCTGATGACAACTTACATGCACAAAGAATTTATAACTATATAAGTAATCTTTGGTTTATGCCTGCAACACCTGTTTTATCAAATGGCGGAACTAAAAGAGGGTTACCTATTTCATGTTTCTTGAATGAGGCATCTGATAGTCTAGGAGGTATTCTAGATCTTTGGAGTGAAAACGTTTGGTTGGCTGCTAAAGGTGGAGGTATTGGAAGTTACTGGGGTAATTTAAGATCTATTGGAGAAAAAATTGGAAAAGTTGGAAAAACATCTGGAATAATTCCGTTTATAAAAGTTATGGACTCTTTAACTATGGCTATTAGTCAAGGTTCTCTAAGAAGAGGTTCAGCTGCTTGTTATCTTCCAATTGACCATCCTGAAATTGAAGAATTTATTGAAATGAGAAGACCCACTGGTGGCGATCCCAATAGAAAAGCTTTAAATTTACATCATGGAGTTTTAGTTTCAGATGCGTTTATGAGAGCAGTTGAAACTGATGAACAATGGGCATTAAAAAGTCCAGCTGATGGAACAGTTCAACAAACAATATCAGCTAGAAATTTGTGGATAAGATTGTTAACTGCTAGAATTGAAACTGGCGAGCCATATATAATTTATATCGATACAGTAAATAGATTAATTCCTCAACATCATAAACTTGCAAACTTAACAGTTAAGACATCTAACTTATGTAGTGAAATAACTTTACCCACTGGAATTGACAAAGATGGAAGAGATAGAACGGCTGTTTGTTGTTTGTCATCACTTAATTTAGAAAAATATAATGAATGGAAAGATGATCCAGATATGATTGAAGATGTTATGAGATTTTTAGATAATGTTTTATCTGATTTCATAAATAAAGCCCCAGATCAATTTAAAGACGCGAAATATTCAGCTGAAAGAGAAAGAAGTGTTGGTCTAGGAGTTATGGGTTTTCATTCTTTTTTACAAAAAAATAAAATACCACTCGAGTCAGTGATGGCTAAATCTTGGAATAAA
>CACDVM010000036.1 GCA_902556265.1 uncultured Pelagibacteraceae bacterium | reverse complement strand
ATGCAATGGAAAGGAAGTTTAAAGAAATATAAACTAAATTCTAATGGTAGTTTTGGTGCTGTTCAATGGGACGCAGGTGATAAATTAAATTCTAAGAGTGCTTCATCAAGAAATATTTGGACACCTGAGATTAATACTAACATTAATAATTTTACAACATCAAATAGAGATGCTTTAAAATCAAGAATGTTTCCTAGTCAGTCACCAACCAATGCTGAAGTTGAAAATTTAATTAATTTTATTAGAGGAATTGATACTTATGATCAAGATGGTGATGGCAACAAAACAGAGTCTATACATAAGCTCGCAGATATTTACCACTCTGATTTAATTGTTGTTGGAAAACCTGAGGCACCAGCTATTGATGATGGTACAATTAATTCTCAAAAGAAAGATTCTTATTATCGTTTACAAAAAAATTATAATAATTTTAAAAATGGATCAACTTGTGGAGGACAGTGCTCAAATAGAAAAGAAATTGTCTATGCAGGTTCTAATAATGGTATCCTTCACGCTTTCGAGGCTTCAAATGGAAATGAGCTATGGGGATATATACCTCCAAACGTTTTAGGTAACCTCGAAAAAGTACCGTCAAGTAAGGCTAATTCGACAAATGCTATTTATGGTGTCGATGGCTCTCCAGTAGTAAAAGATATTTACTTTGATGATACCCCAAATGATGGATCTACTAACCCAAGATGGCGAACTATTTTATTAAGTGGACTTGGGGCGGGTGGAAAAGGATTATTTGCTTTAGATGTGACAAATCCTGACAGTCCCACTCATTTATTTGCAATTAATAATGATGAAACTAATCAAGCTGTTCAGCATTGGGGTGTTGATAGAATGAAAAATGAATTCGGTTATGCTAGTGGTAGTATAGATCCTCAGTATGATTTTAGACAATTAGGAGAAACATGGTCCACTCCAAGAATTATTAGAATTAAAGTTAGTGGTAAAGATAAATGGGTTGCTGTTTTTGGTGGAGGGTATAATGGTGCTGTAAACCCTAATATAGGATCTGCGGTTTTTGTTATAGATTTAGAGGATGAAGGAAGATTACTGAATGTAATTGATATCAAAAGTCAAAACGCACAAATTTTAAATACTTATAGAACTTATATAGGTTCATCACACTCATTTTTAACGAATAATAATACAGAACTTGATATTAGCCGATTGTTTCCAAATCTTACATTTGATTTGAGTAAAGGTGAGTCTGTTAAAGCTGAAACTAATACAGACATAAGGACAACATTGACTTTTACTGGATCGGGAAACGTAAAGACTGTTAATAAAGCATCTTTTAATACAAGGTGGAGACCTGGATATATTACAATAACCAAAATGAAAGTTGATATTGCAAATTCTTTACCTGCAGACCTAAGTGTAATTACTGCAGACGGTACAAATAAAGCTAATTATGATGGCGCAATGATTTATGCTTCTGATTTAGAAGGAAAAATAACAAAAATTAACTTAACAGAAAATTTTGTCATAGATAATGATTCTAATAGTCCTACTTATAAAATTATGACAAGAAACGACTCATCAAATAAGAAAATACAAACAACAACTTTATTTGATGCAGAAACAACAACAGCAAATGGAAGATATATTTACACAAGACCGGAAGTAACAATTAATAATGATAGTAATTTGTGGTTATATTTCGGTACTGGAAATACCCAAAAGCTTCAAGAACAGTCAAATCAGGTGCAAAATAGACTTTATGGGATAAAAGACGTGAATTTTCCTAATTTTGTAAAGGTAAATCCAACTGGTAATGTCTCTATGTGCAGAACTTCACCAACTTGCCCTACTGGAACTGATTTAGGGTGGTATGTAAACCTCCAAAAAGCCCAAAAATTGACTGCAGAGCCAACTGTAGATAAAGATAGGGTATATTTCCCTTTATATGAGCCAAGTCCAGCTAGCAATAAATGCGGTGTAGGAACAGCTATTTTGAGGGCATATGATACAAAATGTGGAAATTCGGTATTAAATGTTAACTTAGGTAAAGGAGTGCTCTCAAAAGTTGTAATTCAGGATGATAATCTATATATTGGGCTTGCAGGAGAGGCAAATAAGAATATTAGCGGATTTACATCAAAAGATAACCTAATTACAGGTAAATCTAAGGCAAAATCAGCTTCTGGAGCAG
>CACDVM010000035.1 GCA_902556265.1 uncultured Pelagibacteraceae bacterium | reverse complement strand
CCTAGACGCTGTACATGTAACAATTGTATACCATGAGGATTTTGATGAACTCTTAAATGAGATTAAAAAGTGGGATAGATTATTTAAAGACAACTCAGATTTAATTTTTTTAGGAAGAAGTTATAAAGATATTGAAAAAGCAAACAAAGAAAATAAAACAGCGATTTTTTTTGGTTTTCAAAATTGCTCTCCTATAGAGGACGATATTAATTTAGTTGAAAAGGTACATCAACTTGGGTGTAAATTTATGCAACTTACGTATAATAATCAATCATTGTTAGCTACAGGCTGTTATGAAAAAATTGATAGTGGTGTAACTAATTTTGGTCGTGAAGTAATTAAAGAGATGAATAGAGTAGGAGTTGTCGTTGACATGTCTCACTCTGCAGAAAAAAGTACATTTGATGCAATTGAGATAAGTGAGAAACCCATAGCAATTACACATGCTAATCCATCTTTTTGGCACGCAGCAAAAAGAAATAAATCTTCTGAACTACTCAAAACATTAAGTGATAGTGGTGGTATACTAGGATTATCACTTTATCCTCATCATCTAAAAGATAATACAAATTGCTCTATTGATAGTTTCTGTGAAATGGTTGCAAGAACTGCAGAGATAATGAATATGAATAGTATTGGTATTGGATCTGATCTTTGTTTGAATCAACCTGATGAAGTTGTTGAATGGATGAGAAATGGTACGTGGTCAAAAAATAAAAATTATGGTGAAGGCTCAAAAAATAAACCTGGTTTTCCAAAACAGCCTGAGTGGTTTGAAGATGCAAGAGGTTTTAAAAATTTAGAGACAGGATTAAAAAAAGTCGGTTTTTCAGACACTGAGACCAATGGGATACTTGGTAATAATTGGTATAATTTTTATAAAACAATTTAAATATGAATGTAAAATTAAGAGATCCAAATATTATAATGAAGCTCTCGAGACTTGGTTCTTTTCATCAATCTAGATTGTCCTTTTTACGAAGTTTTTTAAATGAATTTAAAGATTGGGATTACAAAAGAGACTTATTTGATTTAAATAAGAATGGATATGGCACTGCAATTTATTCTTTTAAAAAAAATGATCGAGTTTACTCATTAGTTTGTTTTGCAAATGAAATTCGTGATAATGAAAGATCAGATAGAGTAATAGCAACTAAATGGGATGCCGCATTTACTCTACATGATGGTGTGCCCCTCAAAAAAGATATTGAAAGATTAAAAAATGAAGTTCCAAAACAGGAAGTTGGAAGGTTGTCTTATAAAGAATTAACTTTATCTAGAGCTAATAAGTCAGTGCGTGTTTTTAATCATGTTGTTGACAAATTAAGTAAAGGAATTCAGCCAGATTTAGATTTATTAAAAAAAGTAGGATACCTTTATAGAACTACGGCCGTTTATGGATCGGGTAAATTTGGACTAGCTGACCGTTTTAGAATAAAGAATAGAGAGGAAATAAATGGCCCCTTTAGATTAGAAATGATGTTAGTTTATTTAGTAAGACAGTTTACTTTTGATCAAGTAAATCATGTTGCAAAAAATAGAAATCCAAAACTTGCAGTTAAACTAGATCCAAAAATTTGTAAAAATCTTGGAATAGGAAACTCCACAGGTTTAGGTATGGCACCTTTTATTGTTAATCATCCAACATTATTGAATAATTGGATACTTTGCAGAGAAACAGCTTTAAAAAAAATTAGAGAGTTAAAAAAAGTAAGAGCTAAAGATAGTGATTTATTCATAAATTGTATAAGAAATTCTATTAAAAATATCACGAGCTGGAATACTGAAAGTGAATATCAGCTTAATAAGATAAAGTTTTTGCTTAAAGATGTGAGAAAATTCTTAAATTATTTAGAGAGGCAATTTAATTTTCAAAATGACTATCCTTTCAATGAACTTTACGAATGGCTAGAAAAAGAAACCTGTGAAGAGTGTATTGAATATATTGTGTCGATTATGATGGAGCCATTTGGTGAAATTATACAACCACTTATTAAGAAAATGAGTTCTGATGAGGAAAAATATTTCAACATTCCATCTGATAGAACATTAGGAGATTTAAAAGCTATTTTAGAAAAAAAATATTCAAATATTTTGAATATAGATTTTGAAAAAAAAGAAAATCACAAAAAATTCTGGTTCATTTCGAGGAATAAGGAAGAACCTAGATTAGCTGATCGTTTTGAGGAACAAGGTTCAGATTTAGAACAACCCCTCGCTATCGCAAGAGATATAAAAAAATTATACAACATCTTGTTTAATTTCAAAAAAAATATTAAGATAAGTCAATTTTTAATTGATCATGCGGATTTAAGGCATGTAATCAGAAGAGCTTTTATCATTGAAAAATTTCCATACTCAGAAATCCAGGATAATACAATAAGCGAAAATATTGTACCAATTGATATGTTAAGATTGAAGCTGTCTTTTTTTGGTGCATTAAAATTTGATCCAAGATCTGATAAATGGTTAAGAATATGTATGTTCCAAGGTGCCCCACTTCCCAAAGAACTTAAAAATTATGATGAACAATGGGTTTATAAATCTCATAATTAATTTATGAAATCTTTAAGTGAAATAGAGACAACATCAAAAAGAGCTAGTCGTGCAGTTGGGTTTTCCTGGGGTGTAGCTGAGGAAATAGCAAAAGGTGTTAGGCTGCTCGAGCTATTTGGGTTTCAAGGAATTAAAAATTTAAATTTATATTATAAACTTATAAATAAAAAAAAATTTGAGCAATTAACAATCATCAAAAAAAATAATAAATTAAACAAATCATCTCTATGTCC
>CACDVM010000034.1 GCA_902556265.1 uncultured Pelagibacteraceae bacterium | reverse complement strand
AATGGGAATAAATTTTGAAACTAGAATAATTTCAGCCCATCGTACTCCAAAAAGAATGTTTGAATTTGCAAGTTCAGCTGTAAAAAACAAAATTGGAGTAATAATTGCGGGTGCAGGTGGTTCTGCTCATTTGCCAGGCATGATCGCCGCGTTGACATCTATACCAGTTTTAGGAGTCCCAATTGAGAGTAAGAGGCTAAAAGGTTTGGATAGCTTATTATCAATCGCCCAAATGCCAAAAGGGATTCCTGTAGGAACTTTGGCTATTGGTGAAGATGGTGCAATAAATGCTGGGCTACTTGCGGCATCAATAATCTCAAACAATGATCCAAAAGTTAAAAAAAGATTAAGCAAATGGCGTCTATCACAAACAAAATCTGTTAAAAAAAATCCCAAATAAAATGTCAGAAATAAATCTAGGCATTATTGGTGGAGGTCAACTTGGAAGTATGCTCTCAATAGCTGCCAAAAAATTGAATATAAAAACTATCATTTACTGTGATGACATAGATGCTCCTGCACAAAATTTTTGTGATGAATTTATGTTTGGTAAATATGATGATAAAGAAAAAATTCTTAAATTTGTTAGTAAAGTTGATGTAATAACTTATGAATTTGAAAATATTCCCTTTGAAACTCTTAACGAGATGAACAAATTAAAAGCTGTTTTACCAAAACCCTCTGTTAATAGATTAATACAACACAGATTAGCTGAAAAAGATTTTATAAATAAACTTAACATTAGAACAACAAGATATGTTGGTATTGAAAAAAAATCTGATATTGAAACTTTAGAGGACTTTTTACCAGGAATATTAAAAACAACAACTATGGGTTATGATGGAAAGGGTCAATATCCCATAAAAAAAATAGAAGATCTGAATGAACTAAATTTAGATTTTTCAAAAGGATACATGCTTGAAAAACTTGTAAAGCTCAAAAAAGAGATTTCTGTAATCATTACAAGATTTGGCAATCATAATTTTGAAATATATGAACCAATAGAAAATATTCATCAGGATCAAATTTTAAAACATTCAAAAATTCCCGCTGAAGTAAGTCAAAAGATTCTAGAGCAATCTAAAGATTGGTCAATACGAATTGCTGAAGAATTAAAATATATTGGAACTCTGTGTGTTGAATTTTTTATTGATAGAAATGAAAACTTATATGTTAATGAAATTGCACCAAGAGTACATAATTCAGGTCATTTAACTATAAATGCATATAATGTGAGTCAGTTTGAAAATCATGTGAGATCAGTTTGTTCACTTGAAAAAATTCCATTAAAAAAATTATCTAATGCAAAAATGATTAATTTAATTGGAGATCAAATAGAACCTTATAGACAAAATCCTAAATTGAATGATAATGAATTTTTCTTTGATTATCTTAAAAAAGAAATTAAAAAAAAAAGAAAAATGGGTCATATCACTACTTTATTATAAATGTTAAAATCGATAGAAGGAAATTTTGATAATCCAGAAGTCAATGACCTACTAATAAAACATTTTATTGAACTAAGAGCAGCTTCTCCTGAAGGAAGTGCACATGTTTTAGATATTCCAGGCTTAAAAGTTTCTTCAATCAAGTTTTGGAGCTTGTGGGAAGATGAAAAATTATTAGGCTGTGGTGCTCTAAAATTCTTAGATAAAGGACATGGTGAATTTAAATCAATAAGAGTTCACGATAATTTTAGAAATAAAGGTAATGGGATAAAAGTTATAAGATACTTGATTGAGGAAGCAAAAAAATTGAAAATAAAAAGACTTAGCATTGAAACTGGGTCTGGAAAATTTTTTCTACCGGCTAGAAAATTGTTTCAAAAATGCAATTTCAAACCGTGCAAACCATTTGCTCACTATAAAGAAGATATAAATTCAATTTTTTTAACAAAACATATAAACAACGATTAAAATAAAAAAGCTTTTAATTGTATCTATTTTGTTGACAAAACCCTTAAAATTATAAAGAAATTCAAAATTACTTAATTATAAGTAATAAATTAATATAACAATAAAGTAAGAAGAAAAATATGAGTCTACAAGGAAAAGTAAAGTGGTTCAATCCAACCAAAGGTTTTGGTTTTATTGAAAGAGAAGATAAAGAAAAAGATGTGTTTGTACATGTTTCAGCAGTAAGAGATGCTGGTATGAACGGTTTAGATGAGGGTCAGGCTTTGACTTTCGATGTTGAAGATGGTCCAAAAGGTCCTTCAGCAGTTAACTTAAAAACTGCATAATTTTCACAGTACTATTTATTGGCTATAATTTTATTAATTCTATAATGGAATTGATTTATATTTATAGCCAATAAACAATTCTTTTGTTTATTTTATGAGTGATAGAAAAATAACAAAATTAGATAATCTTAAATTTAAGCCCTTTAATAAATACGGAAAACCAATAAAAGGATGGTATTGGCACAAAATAAGTTTTGACGAAAAAACAAATTTTGGAACTTATATATCAAAATTAGAACCAAAAACTAAAACACTTAATCATCTTCATACGGGGTATGAGGAGTTCCTGATATTAGAAGGAGAATTAATTGACTCGGATGGAACAATTTTTAAAAAAGGTGATTTTGTATCTTATAAACCAAATAGCAGCCATTCTTCATTTACAGAAAAAGGTTGTTTAATTTTAACTTTTATGAGAGGACACAACACTCAATTAAATAAAAAATAATTAAAGTATGATTGGAATTTTAGGGGGAATGGGCACTCAAGCAGGTCTTGATTTCTGTAATAAACTTGCAATTTTATATAGAGGTAAAATTGATCAAGAGTATCCTTTATTTATGCTTTATAATAAATCAA
>CACDVM010000033.1 GCA_902556265.1 uncultured Pelagibacteraceae bacterium | reverse complement strand
GGCAAAAATGATGATGAAACATGGTCCACAATAACAACAAATCAAGGTTCAGTTTCTCATTTAGATTTTCTAACAGAATTAGAAAAAGATGTTTTTAAAACTGCTTTTGAATTAAACCAAAAATGGATTATTGAATTAAGCGGAGATAGAACGCCATTTATCTCTCAAGCGCAGTCAGTTAACTTATTTTTACCAGCAGATGTTCATAAAAAAGAATTACATAGAATTCATTTTGATGCGTGGAAAAAAGGCCTAAAAAGCCTTTATTATTGCAGATCAAAATCAATTCAAAGAGCTGAAAATATTAATGATGCAAAATCAACTGATATTACTGCCAATGTATATAAATCTAAAAATCAACAAACAAATGAAGAACCAGAATACGAGGAGTGTTTATCATGTCAGTAGCAGAAAAAGTTAAAATAGAAAAAAAAGAAATAATTCAACCAAAAAAAATGGGACTGTTAGTTGAAAACCCTGTTTACAAGCCATTCAGATATCCATGGTGTTATGATGCGTGGCTAACTCAACAGAGAATTCATTGGTTACCAGAAGAAGTACCGCTTGGTGATGACGTTAGAGATTGGCAAAAGAACTTATCTCAATCAGAAAAAAATTTATTAACTCAAATATTTAGATTTTTTACTCAAGCTGATGTTGAAGTTAGTAATTGTTATTTAAGACATTACACAACGGTATTTAAACCAACAGAAGTGTTAATGATGATGACAGCTTTTGCATCAATGGAAACAGTTCATATTGCTGCTTATTCGCATTTATTAGATACTATCGGTATGCCTGAGTCTGAATATTCAGCATTCATGAAATACAAGGAGATGAAAGATAAATATGACTACATGCAGGATTTTAATGTCAATTCTAAAGAAGATATTGGCTTTGGATTTGATGGGGATGGAGATAGAGTTGGTGTAATTGATGAAAATGGTAATGAAATATTTTCAGACAAAATTGGATTACTAATAGCTAGAAACTTATCAACATCATATTCAAACTCAAAGTTTGTAGTAGATGTAAAATCAACAGGGCTTTATAAAAATGATAAAATCTTAAATGAAAATCAATGTGAGACGATATATTGGAAAACAGGCCACTCTCATATTAAAAGGAAGGTTCATGATGAAAAAGCTCTAGCTGGATTTGAAAAAAGCGGGCATTTTTTTTTCAATCAACCACTTGGTCATGGTTATGACGATGGAATTAATTCTGCAATTCAAATTTGTCATTTATTGGATAATAAAGGAAAAAGTATTAGTAAAATTGTTAAAGATCTTCCTAAAACTTATCAGTCACCAACTATGGCCCCTTTTTGTAAAGATGGTGAAAAATATAAACTTGTTGAAGATTTGACCTCACAAATAGAAAAAATTAGAAAAGATAAAATCAAAATTGATGGTCAAATAATTAAAGATATATTGACTGTTAACGGAATAAGATTTTCTTTTGAAGATGAGTCTTGGGGCTTAATTAGAGCATCTTCTAATAAACCTTCTCTAGTTGTAGTTACTGAAAGTCCAAAATCAGAGTTAAGAATGAAAAAAATTTTTGAATTCATTGATAATTTGCTTACAAAAACTGGAAAAATCGGTAGCTATGATCAAAAAATATAAAATTAATTTAGATAAAACGAAATTATAAATGCTTGAAAATAATCATTTTAAGAAGTTTGATAAATATTTTCTAATTTATCTTCTTATACTCGCTTTTTGTGCTACAATTTTTCTTTACTCAAAGCATACTGTTGGAAATGACACTTCCATTTCTGAATGGTTAATTAATTATGAGGGTGGAATAACTAGAAGAGGGATTATTGGTGAAATTTGTTTTAATTTAGCTCAATTTTTTAATGTTGAATTAAGATATGTTATTTTTTTATTTCAAACATTTGTTTACTTAACCTATTTAAGTTTAATATATTTATTGTTTAGTAAAATTAAAAACAACACAATAACTATATTTGCAATTTTTACTCCAATATTTTTACTATATCCTGTTGCAGAAGTTGAGGCTTTAGGAAGAAAAGAAGTTTTTTTATATATATATTTTTTAAGTTTTTTATTTTTAATAAGTCCTAATTCAAAATATAAAAAATATTCTAATACCTATATTCTTTTAATTACTCCAATTGTATGTTTGGTCTATGAACAAATAATACATTTTTTCCCCTTTATCGTCGCTAGTCTAGTTTTTCAAAGACAGGTAAAAAGTTTAAAATCATTTTTTCAAATTTGTTTATTATTTTTACCATCAATATTAATCATAACTTATTTTTTTATATTTCCTCTAAGTACTGAAAATCATTTAATAATGGAAAAAAGTCTCTTAGATAACTTTAATGAAGTTTGTTATATGTCATGTAATTTACTTAATAAAAATGACTTAAATAAATTTGGTGATCTAATCAAATATATTTATGGAGGTAATTCAACAATTGAAATCTTTACTTGGATAATAAGATATTTAATTATAATCACAGTAGGTTTTTTCCCACTATACTTTCTTTCATTTCATTCAAAGATTAAAAATAAGAATATTTTTTCTTTTTTTAAATTAAACAATGTATTTTTTTTAATAATTTTTTTGAGTTTACCTATTTTACCACTTTATATTTTTGGTGGAGATTGGGGTCGTTGGACAGGAATGCTAATTACGTTTTCTACTATTTTTTATTTTTATTTATATAAATTTAATTTTATAACAATTGATTATAAAGCTATGTCAAAAAGGTTAAAGTTTTTCAAAAATAAAAAAAAAGTTGTAATTTTCCTTTTTATAATTTTTGCCTTTAGTTGGAATCAAAAAACGTTAATGAAAGGAGATGTGGCTACAAATCCACTATGGAAAGTGCCCTATAATACAAGTAAAAAAGTTTTTGGTTTTGATAGCTTTAAATTATTTCAAGACTCACCAATAATAATTTGGCATAAGAAATATCTAGAATAAAAAAAATTTTATTCTTTGTTTTCGTCGTTCTTATTTAAATTTTCATCATTATCACTTTTGATTTCTTTTTGATTGCTTGGATTTTTTTCAGAGTAAAATTTTCTAATTAATGCATCTTCTTTTTCTTTTTGTTCAAGATCAAATTTATCTTCCCACTCTTTTATTCTTCTATTTTCTTCTCTAATTCTTTCCTCTTCTTGTGCTTTATGTTGGAGCGCTATTTGTTTCTCTTCCTCAATTTTCTTTTGTTTTTCCTCCTCACTTCTTAATTCTTCAGCTTTTCTTCTTTGTTCTTTTTCTTTATGAATTCTTTCTTGTTCAATATCCTTTAATCTTTGTTCTTTTAATCTTAGTTCTTCTTCTTTAGCTTTTTGTTCTGCTTGTTCTTTAAGTAATTGTCTTTCTATTTCCTGTTGTCTTTCAATTTCTAGTTGACGTAATCTATTTTCAGTTTCTCTTAATTTTTCTTCTTCATATCTTAATTTTCTAGCTGCCTCTCTAATTTTTTGTTGCTCATCTAATCTTTTTTGTCTCTCAATTTC
>CACDVM010000032.1 GCA_902556265.1 uncultured Pelagibacteraceae bacterium | reverse complement strand
ATCTATGGATATTCTTTCATCGCAAGCAAATTTAGCTGGATATAAAGCAGTCATCGAGTCTTTCACTTATTTTGAAAAAGCAGTTCCAATGATGATGACAGCTGCCGGAACAGTTCCGGCTGCAAAAGTTTTAGTTGTTGGGGCTGGAGTTGCAGGTTTACAAGCCATAGCAACTGCGAAAAGAATGGGTGCAATTGTTTTTGCTACCGATGTAAGAATGGCTTCAAAAGAACAAGTTGAAAGCTTAGGAGGAAAATTTTTAACTGTTGAAGGTTCAGAAAATTTAGAAACTGAGGGTGGTTATGCAAAAGAAGCATCAGATGAATTTAAAAAAAAACAAGAAAATTTATTGGAAGAAACACTTAAAAAAATTGATATTATAATTTGTACTGCTTTAATTCCAGGA
Organism: uncultured Pelagibacteraceae bacterium; assembly: GCA_902556265.1. Taxonomy (GTDB): domain Bacteria; phylum Pseudomonadota; class Alphaproteobacteria; order Pelagibacterales; family Pelagibacteraceae; genus Pelagibacter. Next base: position 3,269 of record CACDVM010000032.1, on the reverse strand, counting down.
AAAAAAGCCCCAGTAATAATTAAGGAGAATATGATTAAAAATATGCAATCTGGATCAGTAATTTATGATTTAGCAGCAGTCCAGGGCGGAAATACAGCCTTTACTGAGGCTGATAAAATAATAAATAAAAATGGTGTAAAAATAATGGGAGAAAAAAATATACTTAATAAACTCCCAATTTCTGCTTCAACTTTGTATTCAAAAAATGTATTTAATTTTGTTTCTAATTTATTAAATAAAGAAAATAATAAAATTAATATTAATTTAGAAGATGAAATAATTGAAAAAACCCTAGTAAAATAAAATTATGGAAATAGACCCTTTTATATTTAGACTTAGCATATTTATTCTATCAATATTTGTAGGTTACTACGTTGTTTGGAGTGTAACACCATCTTTGCATACTCCATTAATGTCAGTAACTAATGCAATTTCTTCAGTTATAATAGTAGGTGCAATTATTGCAGGACTAGCTGGTGACTCTGAAAGTGTCTTTAATACTTCAAGCATCTTTGGTTTTCTAGCAATATCATTAGCTTCAATAAATATTTTTGGTGGTTTTTTGGTAACTCAAAGAATGCTAGCAATGTATAAAAAAAAGAAAAAGGATAAATCATGATATCAGCAAATTTATCAGCAGTTTTTTATCTAATTTCAGGTGTGTTATTTATTTTAGCTTTAAGAGGCTTGTCATCTCCTGAGACTTCTCGACAAGGTAATTTATTTGGAATTATTGGAATGATTATTGCTATATCAGTTACATTTTTAGCAATCGGTAATTTTTCAAGTGGGTTTGTTTATGTTTTAATTTTTTTATTAATAGGTGGTTTGATAGGTGCATTTATTGCATACAAAATTCCTATGACTGCAATGCCTGAGCTTGTAGCAGGCTTTCATAGTTTGGTAGGTCTTGCTGCAGTTTTTGTTGCAATTGCTGCATTCTTAAATCCAGGTGCTTTTAATCTTGGTTCACCAGGAAACATTAAACTTGGAAGTTTAATTGAAATGTCCATTGGGGCAGCAGTAGGTGCAATAACTTTCTCAGGTTCAATAATTGCTTTCTTAAAACTTCAAGGAATAATGTCAGGATCGCCAATTACTTTTAAAGGCCAACATTTACTTAACGCAATAATATTAATTTCAATTGTGGTACTAACATATTTGCTTTGTTCTACTCAGTCACCTAACTTATTTTGGATATTATTGTCTGTTTCTTTTCTAATTGGTTTTCTTTTGATTATTCCGATTGGTGGTGCAGATATGCCGGTAGTAATTTCTATGCTTAACTCTTATTCTGGTTGGGCTGCCGCAGGAATTGGATTCACTTTAGAAAACACTGCCTTAATAATTACTGGAGCTTTGGTTGGTTCCTCTGGAGCAATACTTTCTTATATTATGTGCAAAGGTATGAATCGTTCATTCTTTAATGTAATTTTAGGAGGTTTTGGTGGAACAGATCAATCTTCTACTTTACAAAATAAAGAGCAAAGACCCGTTAAAAGTGGTAATGCTGATGATGCTGCTTTTTTAATGAAAAACGCCTCATCTGTCATAATAGTCCCAGGATATGGTATGGCAGTTGCTCAAGCTCAACATGCTCTAAGAGAAATGGTGGATACACTTAAAAAAAATGATATCAAAGTTTCTTATGCCATACATCCCGTGGCTGGTAGAATGCCAGGACACATGAATGTATTATTAGCTGAAGCAAACGTTCCTTATGATGAAGTATTTGAATTAGAGGAGATTAATAATGACTTTGCAAATGCTGATGTAGCTTTTGTTATTGGAGCAAATGATGTCACAAATCCAGTTGCAAAAACCGACCCTCAAAGTCCAATATATGGGATGCCGGTTTTAGATGTTGAAAAATGTAAATCAGTTCTTTTCGTAAAAAGAAGTTTGTCACCAGGATATGCTGGTATTGACAATGATCTTTTTTACAAAGAAAATACACTCATGTTATTTGCTGATGCAAAAAAAATGACTGAGGATATAACAAAAAACTTATAGGCTAGATTTGAGTACAAAGATATTTTGTGACATTGCAGAATTAGCTCAAATTAAAAAGTTCAACAAAAAAAAAATTGTTAAAGGATTTACTACCAACCCAAGCTTAATGAGAAAAGCTGGTGCAAAAGATTATAAGTCTTATTCAAAAAAAATACTTAAAATCTGTAAAAACAAACCAGTATCACTTGAAGTTTTTGCAGACAATTATAAAGAAATGAAAAAGCAAGCTTTATCAATTAATACGTGGGGTAAAAATGTTTACGTTAAAATACCAATTACAAATTCTAAAGGTGTATTTATGGGCAAGATAATTAAAGAATTGAACAGTATGAATATTAAATTAAATATAACTGCAGTATATAATTCAAATCAAACAAAAAAAATTCTTAGTTCAATAAATAAAAAATCAAGAGTTATAATTTCTATATTTGCTGGCAGGGCAGGTGATACCGGCAAGGATCCTATTCCTGAATTTAAAAAAAGTATTTTATTTTCAAAAAAATATAAAAATGTAGAAATACTGTGGGCTAGTGTAAGAGAGCCTTATAATTTTTTACAAGCCAAGCAACTAGGCTGTCACATAATTACAATCCCACCATCAATAATAGAAAAAATTGAAAAATTTGGCAAATCTTTTAATCAATTGACAAAAGAAACTGTAAAAGCCTTTTTAATAGATAGCAAAAGATCTAAATTTAAAATTTAGATTTTATTTATATATGTGTACATTATAGATTAAATTTAAATCAGATGATTTAATTTTCAACGGATAAAAATGCTCTTCAATTGAATTTTTATAATTATATCTAATAATTGAGATCAAATTAAAAATTGAATTTACATGTTCTGTTGCGTTTAAATATTCAAACTCATCAAATGAAAGTTTGTAAGTTTTATTAACTTTAAATAAACCAATGAACAATCTACCAAGCCTCCAAGCTATTCCTGGATCTGTTGGAAGTGAAATAGATAGAACACCTCCTTTTTTTAATACTCTCATCATTTCATTTAAAAAATCTTCAGGTGATAAAATGTGCTCTAAACAGTGAGAAATTATAATTCTGTCAAAAGACTCATCTTTGTAAGGTAGATTTTTTCCATCATATTTTGATAATTGTACTTTAGTGTTTTCCTTATGCAAATTTATAGCATAATCAGAAGTTTCAACTATGTGATACTCGTCGTAAGAATGTTTTATAAAATTATAATGTGGAGTGCTACCTGCTCCAATTTCTAAAATCTTACTTAAATGATTA
>CACDVM010000031.1 GCA_902556265.1 uncultured Pelagibacteraceae bacterium | reverse complement strand
TCTATAACAAATAATAGATTTTCTTTGTTAGTTTCTGTCAAAAAATAATTATTATCTATTTTTTTTAAGATTTTTTCATTTTTATTTGTATTGATTTTTAATATTTTACTTTTGAATTTATTAAGTTTAAATTCTTTGATAATTAAAGGATCATTTTTTTTCACAAACGCAAAATTTTCCTTAGATTGACTTTTAATTAATTTAAATTTAGCTCTGATATACTTGCTTAAAGTTTTATGTCTCTCAATATGGTCAGGTGATAAATTTAGTATTACCGCATATTTAGTTTTAAAAATTTTACTATACTCCAATTGATAAGACGAAGCTTCAATTACAAAAATTGTTTTTTTTTTAATATTTCTAGCAGATAAAATGGGTTTTCCAATATTTCCAACTAATCTTACATCAAATTTTTGATTTAACAAAACTTCATACAAAAGTTGGCACGTGGTTGATTTTCCATTTGTACCTGTAATTGTAATGCAATCATTTTTATAAAATGAATAAAATACGTCTAAATCAGAATAAATTTGACTAGAATTTTTTTTTAAAAACTTTGACAATTTACATTTATTAATATCAATACCTGGACTTAAAATTATTTGATCAAAATTTTCTTTCAGAAGTTTTTTATAACTTATTAGGTTTTTTTTTATGTCGAAATTTTTTATTTTTGAATGATAATCGTCATACAAAAAAATATTACTTTTATTTTTTAGAAATTTAAAAGCAGACAGACCACTTTTTCCTAGACCGTAAATTAATATTTTTTTATTAAGGAAAATGTTCAGGATACCACCTCTTATCTTAGTTTTAACGTTGCCAAACCAATCATTGCTAAAATAATTGAAATTATCCAAAATCTAATAACAACAGTTGACTCAGGCCAGCCTTTTTTCTCGAAATGATGATGTATTGGTGCCATTCTAAATATTCTTTTTCCAGTTAATTTATAAGATATTACTTGAACCATTACTGATAAGGCTTCTAAAACAAATAAACCGCCTGTAATAGCCAAAACTATTTCATGTTTAGTTATAATTCCTACTGCTCCTAAAGAACCACCTAATGATAGAGATCCCGTATCTCCCATAAAAATTTTAGCTGGTGGTGCGTTAAACCATAAAAAACCCAAACAAGCACCAATTATAGCTCCACAAAAAATTGATATTTCACCAGTACCATTAATGTAAGTAATCTGCAGATATTCAGAAAAAACAACATTTCCACTTACATAACTTATAAAAGCAAAACAGCCTGCAACTAATATTACTGGAACCGTTGCTAACCCATCTAAACCATCTGTTAAATTTACTGCATTAGAAGATCCTACAATAACAAAAATTGAAAAAGGTATGAAAAACCACCCCAAGTTTATAATTAAATTTTTGAAAAATGGAAAATAAAGGTTCCTAAACTCATTATATTCAACAAAATAAGTCAAAGTTATTAACCCTAAAAAAGCTAATAGTATTTGTACAATTATTTTAAATTTAGATGAAATTCCAATCGAATTACTATTTCTTATTTTTTTATAATCATCATAAGCACCCAATAATCCAAATGCTATAACAATATATAAACAAAATAATATATAAATATTACTTAAATCAGCCCAAAATAAAACAGAAACAATGAGACCTATCAAAATGATAACACCACCCATTGTGGGTGTTCCTATCTTTTTGATAATATGATCAGTTGGTCCATCATCTCTAATGGGATTGAAAATTTTTTTATTAGAGAACAATTTAATAAAAGGTCCCCCAATGATTAAAGTAATCAATAATGATGTAAAAAAAGCTAATCCAGTTCTAACAGTAATGTATTTAAAAACATTTAAAAATGTAAAAGTTTCAACGTATTTTAATAATAATTCATATAGCATTTAAATTTCTCTGTTTTAATTTACTTGTTATCTCATGCAGGCCAGTAGAGTTTGATCCTTTAATCATTAAATAATCATTATTATTTAAATCTCTATTTATCAAATCAATTATATTAAACTTATTACTTAATATCTCTGCTTTTTTATTTTGTTTTAAACTTCTAAAAGCCTCTTTAATATGACTTCCAATTACATATACTTGGTTGATTTTTGTTTTATTAACAATGTTACTTATTAATTTGTGTTGTTTAATAGAATGTTTTCCCAATTCCAACATATCACCCAATAACAAATATTTTTTAGAATTTTTTGTCTCTATATTATCAAAATTTTCAATTGCAGTTTTTAGAGATAGGGGATTTGAATTATAGGTTTCATCAACTAGAAAAAAGCTTTTATTTTTAAATTTAACTTTTGAAATATCTCCTCTTCCGCTTGGAATTTTAAAATTTAAAAAATTATCTTTTTTTAACTTTCTTATATTTGTAAATAAATAAATTGAAGCTAATGTTGCCAGTATGTTGTATAGATTATTTCTATTTTTATTTTGTACGTAATAAGAAATTATCAAACCATCTACGTTTATAAATAATTCATATTTATTACTAATTTTTTTTATTTTAATTAATTTTATCATTGAGGATCTATTATTAATACCAAAAGAGATGACATTTAAATTTTTCTTTTGAGCTATATTTTTGTGATAACTGTAAAAATAATCATCCATATTCAAAACAACTGATCCATTTTTTTTGATATTATTAATAATCTCTGATTTAGCTTCTGCTATTTGATTAATACTCTTAAAATTTTTAGAATGTGCATAGCTTATATTTGTTATAATACCTAGATCTGGTTTGATTATTTTTGTTAAATTATCAATCTCACCTTTTTTGTCCATACCTACCTCGAAAACACCAAAACTATCGTTTTGTTTTAAGTTAAACAAACTAAGAGGAACCCCATATTTATTATTAAATGATTTCGGAGAAAAAGTTGTCCTTGATATTTTTTTTAAAGTCATTCCAATCATTTCTTTTAAAGTTGTTTTTCCACAACTTCCGGTAATTGATATAATTTTAGCATTAATGTTTTCTCTAAAAATAGACGAACATTTAGTTAAAAAGCTAAGAGTATTTTTAACTTTAATTTGCTTAGCGGATGAATAATTTTTATTTATTTCACTTACAATCGCTAAACTTGATTTTTTTTTCAAAGCCTCGGGCACAAATCTATTTCCATTAATTCTTTTTCCTTTAATTGCAAAAAAAATGTCATTTTTTTTTATCATCCTAGAATTGATAGAAATATTTTTAACAATTAGTTTTTTATTCACCCTTGATTTAGACTCTTCGTAAATAATGTTCAATTTTAAATCTTTAGACAGTAGTTTATTTTTTAATTTTATAGATTTTAAAATAATATCTTGATCAGAAAAAAATAATTTTTTTCCACCATAATCTTGAGTTTTTTCATGACCCTTGCCTGCCACTAATAATAAATCACCAGTATTTAAATTCATTACAGCTTTATGAATTGTCTTTTTTCTATCTGATAACTCAAAAATTTTAGATTTTTTAATTCCTTTTTTAATATCTTTTCTTATTTTAATTGGGTTTTCGTTTCTTGGATTGTCGTCTGTTAAATAAATTTTATCAGAATATTTTTCAGCAATTTTTCCCATTATGGATCTTTTTTTAACATCTCTTTCTCCACCACAGCCAAATACTAAACTTATCTTACTTGAGGGAAATTGTTCTTTGATGTTAGATAGTGCCAATTCCAATGCTTCTGGTGTGTGGGCATAGTCCAAAATAACCTTGCTACAATTCTTTATCTTTCCTATCTTTTCTAGTCGTCCCTCAACTGGTTTAATTTTATGAATAATATCTATTATTTTTTCAAATTTGAGATCA
>CACDVM010000030.1 GCA_902556265.1 uncultured Pelagibacteraceae bacterium | reverse complement strand
AAATTATAACCTTAAAAATAAAACAGCTGTTGTGACTGGAGCGGGTAAAGGGCTTGGAAGAGCTTGTGCAATAGCTCTTGCAGAAGCAGAGGCTAATCTAGTTATAATTAGTAGAACCAAAAAAGATCTTGATGAAGTTTCAAGAAAAGTAAAAAAACTAAAAGTTAAGTGTAAATCTTATGTTTGTGATATTACTAAATATAATGAAATTAAAGATATAATAAACAAACAAGCTAAAATAGATATTTTAGTGAACAATGCAGGAAACAATATCCCAGAGCATTTCACAAAAGTTAAAACCAAAAATATGGAATATCTTGTTAAGATAAATACCGTTGCTACATTTAATCTTGCACAATTATGTGCTCTTAAAATGATCAAATCTAAAAATAGAAAAAAAATTGGTGGTGCGATAGTAAATATGTCCTCTCAGATGGGTCGTGTGGGAGGTCCAATAAGAAGTGTATATAATATGAATAAATGGGGGCTAGAAGGTTTAACAAAAGGAATGTCTTTGGACTTAGCTAAATATAATATTAGAGTAAATACAGTTTGTCCTACTTTTGTTGTAACACCTATGACTAAAAAATTTTTAAAAAATAAGAAATTCAAAAAAGAAACTCTTAACAATATTCCTCTTGGAAGGTTTGCTGAATTATCTGAGGTAGCATCATCTGTTGTTTTTTTAGCATCAGATGCAGCGTCAATGATTACTGGAACTTCATTACTGGTTGACGGTGGATGGACTGCAAAATAATAAATAAACTATTTTTAATTTTAGTTTTTTTTATATCTACCCATTTAAATGCTGTAGAGTTTAAAGGAAAATTTTTACAAGGTCATTTTATTGTTGGATTAACCGATCCATCAGCACAAATTATTATTGGTAAAAAAGAGGTTAAAGTTTCAAAAGATGGATATTTTGTTTTTGGAATAGATCGAGATAGAAAATTTGATTTAATAATTACTAAAATTAAAGATGGGAAAAAAGAGAAAATTATTAAGAAAGTTTTAAAAAGAAAATACAATATACAAAGAATAGATGGTTTAGAGGAGAGTAAAGTAACCCCACCAGAATCTGTATACAAAAGAATTAAGGAAGAAAATAATAAAATTGGAGAAGCACGAGCAATCAATTCTAATTTACCTTTTTTTAAAGATCAATTTATTATGCCTGTAAAGGGAATTATAAGTGGAGTCTATGGAAGTCAAAGAATTCTAAATGGTAAACCTAAATGGCCCCATTATGGAATAGATATTGCTGCAAAAAAGGGAACTAAGATTAAATCCTCAGGATCAGGTACTGTAACTATGGCGGAAAATGATCTCTATTACACGGGTGGAACAATCATTATGGACCATGGTCATGGTATATCTACAATATATTCTCACCTTGAAACAGTTTTAGTTATAGTTGGTGATAAAATCAATCAAGGTGATATTATTGGAACAGTGGGCTCAACTGGAAGATCCACAGGACCTCATTTAGATTTTAGAGTAAATTGGTTTCAAACTAGACTCGATCCAATGTCAGTAATAAATTAAGAATATGAAATCTCTTATAGAAAAAACATCTGATAAACTTGTAAATGCTTTTCTTAAAAATAAGATAATCGCTCCAATACCTTCTAAATTTACAAAGAAGCTTCATGAAGCACAAAAATTAAGAGTGTTATGTGAAAGTAAAATTAAACATCCAACAATAGGTTTTAAAGCTGCTGGCACAGGTATTCCTTTAATAAAAAAATTTGGGGAAAAAGAGCCATTCTATGCAACAGTTTATAAAAAAAATTTTTTAAAAAGTGGTAAAAGTGTAAAAGTAAATAAAGCTACTTTAGGAATTGAGCTTGAAGTTTGTTACAAAATAAAAAGATCTTTTTTTTCATCTAAAGGATTAATAACAATGAAAAATTTATCAAAATATATTTCTCAAATGGCGCCATGCATTGAAATAGTTGGTTATAGACAAAGAAAAAAAGGTATTACATCTTTTGGTGATTTATGCAGTGATTTTGGTGCAAACGTTAAATTTTTAGTTGGATCAGCAAAAAAATATAAAAAAATTAATATTGCTAATTTAAAAACAAATATTTCTAATAGAAAAATAAATCAAAGTGTTAATGGAAATACAAATACTGTTTATATCAGCCCATTAAATTCACTTAAATTTGTTTTAAATAAAGTCAAAAAAGATAAGATTAATTTAAACAAAGATTTCTGGGTTTTTACTGGTTCATCAGTTGGTGTAGTTCCTATTAAAGGAAAAGGTCTTTATACTGGAAAAGTTGATAAATTAGGATCTGTAAAAGCAATAATTAGATAATTAAATTTCTGACCTTGCTCTAAATCTCTCAAAAATAAGTCTTGCTTTAACACCTAAATTTAAAAATGGTTGTGGTGGTAGCCAAGTTGGTTTGTTTCGAAACTCGATAGTTTCAATTTCACTTGAATTTTCATTGCTGGCTTTAATAGCTATTTGCTCTCCAAATAAAGTTCCAACTCCAATTCCTGAGCCATTATAACAACCAGCAACGAATATATTGTTATCTAGTTTCTCAAAAATTTGAGAACTATTTCTAGTTCTTGATACGATACCAGACCAAGTTGATTGAATAATATCATCAGGCAATTGAGGAAATCTTTTTTTAATTCCAATTTTTTGTTTTATAGATCTTTTATTTAATTCTAATTTAGACATTTTATAAGGACTATGCACTTCAGCAGTATTTCTAATCAAAATTCTTCTATCTTTAGTCATTCTTATTGTAGCTCCCATTGGTCTAACAGGTAAAACACCCCATTCTTTTGGTTCACCCAAAGATTTAAATTCTTTATCATTCAATGATCTTGTCATGCTTGCGGTTAAAGTAATTGGGAAATTATAGTTTGATTTAATACCAAGTGATTTCAAAAATCCATTTGTAGCAAAAATTATCTTTTTAGTTTTAATTGATCCATTTTTAAAATTACAATTAATCTTACCATTAGTTATTTTCCAATCTATTAAAAATGAATTTTCATAAAGATTTACATTTTCTGGCAATGTGTCAATCATTGCTCTCACTAATTTTCCAGGGTGTAATAAGATTCCTCCTTTTGTATGAAGAGCAATATTATAAAAATTAGTACCAAGTCTTTTTGTGAGATCTTTATTTGATAATATATCATGTTCAAAACCTAATTTTGAAAGAGTTTTCGAGAAATTTTCTAAAATTATTTTATCTTCTATTTTTGATGATGCAAAAAACTTCCCACATTGATTCCAGTCACAATCAACTTGATATTCTTTTATGAATCTTTTAACTGCATCTATTCCTAATTTGTAAATATCTGCTTTTTTTTTGTAATTTTCTAACTCCTTATTAGACGTAAAACCATCATTTAAAGTTGTATCAACCAAATAACCTGAATTTCTTGAACTTGCCCCCTCACCTGCTAACTGAGCATCAACTAATATTATTTTTTCATTAGGATGCAGCTGGCCTAATTTTCTTGCTGCAGATAAACCCGTATATCCCGCACCAATAATTAACCATTCACAATTTAAATTTGATGAAAGAAATTTAACATTACTTCTTGAATTCAAATCATTAACCCAACTACACTCATTATCATTGATTAATTCCATGATAATGAATTTAATCTAATTCAAATTCTTTTGTATAGTCTTTTTTAAGATTTAAATCCTGTTTTGCTTTATCTAAGATACAGTTTCCAATAATTAAGTAGTCTAATTCTGTTCCCATAAAACAATTAAATGCATCTGTAGGGGTATTTACTATTGGCTCCCCTCTAACATTGAAAGATGTGTTAACAACAACTGGACAACCAGTTTTTTCCTTAAATTTTGATATTAGATCATAATAATATTTATTG
>CACDVM010000029.1 GCA_902556265.1 uncultured Pelagibacteraceae bacterium | reverse complement strand
TAACCAATGTACCTATGGTACAATGCAGTCTGGTTTCACAAGAAATACAAATATGGAAACTTTAAAGTTAAGTGTTTCAAACAATGATAGCAATGTTCATGTTTACCCAAATGCAGCTCATAATCCACCATATACAGTATTATGTTTAACAAAGGATAACTCAATAAGTTATAATAGATTGAGAAAAACCGAGAGAGATGCAGAAACTGGAAAAACTGTTGATATATTTATATTTTGTTCAAAATCAAATTCTACCCAGTATTCATGTCAGTATAATGCAAATTTAGATCATATGTATAAAATTACAATTAGTAAAAATATCAATATGAAAGTTTACAAAAAAAATAAAAATAAAAATAGTTGGATTAAAATTGATGGATAATTTAAATAAAGGTATATCAATAATAGAATCTTTAGTTTGTATTGTTATAATTGGAATTGGTTTTATTGCAATCATGCAACTTTCAGCTTTTTCCATTAATTCAATGGATAGAGCAACTGAAAAGAATAAACTTAATTTTCTCTCAGAAATGGTTTTAGAAGATATAATTGCTGATCCAGATAATGGATCTAAATACGGTAATTTTAATCAAACTTCTTGCTCTTATACTTATTCAGGAGGATCTAATCTTTATCAAAAAAAAATTGATAAATGGAAAAATAAACTTGAAGAAAAAAATTTTATAAAAATTGATAATAAAGATAGAAAGCCTTCTTGTAAAAGTGGAGACTCAAAAAAAACTATAGTCGGAAATGGTACTGGTAAAGTTAATTTTTTTACTGGTGAAGGTAAAAGAAAAAAATATTTAGGAGTTGTTTTTAAATGACAAAAAAAAATTCAGGTTTTACCTTGGCAGAAGTATTAGTTGCTACTGTAATTGGAATAATTAGTATTGCAGCTGCATTTGCTTCTTATAATTATTTTCAAAAATCTCATAAATCTGTTACACAAAAGGCTGCAGTTAATGGCTCTGCTAGAGAGGTTTTAGCTATGATTTCAAGAGATCTAAGAAATACAGGCTATTACCATGTGGATTTTGAAAATAACAATTGTGAAGCTCTAAGAGAGTCTCAATACGATTATATTGGCATCACACATAATAAAAAATGGATCAATGGCAAATATAAACAATCCGATGGTTTGATGGTTACTTATTCAATTTCAGCTAAAGAAAGAATTAGAATTCAATATTTTTTAACTCAATATCAAAATAGTTCTGACTGGTATTTAAAAAGAGTTGTAAATATAAATCCAATTGGTCATTCAAGATCTGGGTGTGGTGCATGGACAAGAAATTATAATATGCCTGTTGATGACGAGGTATTAGTTCCTTATATTGAAGATCTTCAATTAATTCCTAAAGACAAGGATGGAAATATAGTTTTTCCAGTATGTACCTCTTGCAGCAATTATGAAAATTCTCAAGGAGGACAAACGAAAAGTAAAGAAAATATGAAAAAGGTTCATACTGTCGAAATTTATTTGACTTTGAGATCACCAAAAGAAGTTTTTTCAAAAGCAAGACCAACTAAAATTATAAATGGAGAAGCTCCCTATGGAAGCAATATTGATGTGCCTCCTGATAAGTATTATCGAGAAACTTTTTTTGCAAGTGTGCATACAAGAAATTTAGCAAAGCATGTTGCTATATCTGAACAAACAGGAACAAGTATTGGAGAGTCGTCATCGTACAATAAATGAAAATTATGAAAAAAAATTCAGAAAGGGGTTTTGCTTTACCACTAGCCTTATTACTTCTTGTGGTGATGACAATTATGGGAGTAACACTGGTAAATATTTCATCTGGTGAGCATAATGCAAATAATGAGAAAGATAACAACCAGCAAACATTTTATGCTGCTGAAAGTGGAATTTCAGTTGCTAAAAATTGGATGGTTGGAAATGTAAGTAAATTCTCTGCTTCTCCACCAAATAACTTAGATGGCCAAATAAGATTTTGCAAGGCTTCTTTTTTTCCAAATTTAAGAAGCTCTAATAATGGATTTTATACTGAGCGAAAAACTCTCAATCAAGTGATAAGCGCATCAGGAGATGAGGCAACTAGACTTGGTAAATATAGTTTTGAATATTTTATAGCTTATTCACCAGATCAAAATGGAAATAATTCATCTGGTAAAAAAAAGTCAGGAACTAATAATATTTTATTTACTATTTATTCTTGTGGTTGTGATGCTGCCGCAAATAGCTGTAATGCTCAAAACAATGTTATCGTTCCACTAGAAGCTGTGGTAACCTTGGTAAATTAATGAATAGACTTATAATTTATATAATTGGAATTTTTTTACTGGTTCAAGCAAATGCTTTAGCTTGTAACTTTAAAATAGCAGATTTTGGAAGTCCAAAGGAAAATATCAAAATTGAACCTTTGCAACCAGTTGTTATGCCCGATCGATTTGGTGGAGAAAGTTTGATCATTCCAATGGAAGATCTTTGTAAAAATGACAAGAGTCTTTATGGAACAGTTGCTATCTATTTATACATTGAAAATAAATTAACTAGAATTCAACTTTATAGACCTAACATGGATGATAGTAAGCTAATGGATTATGCAATGGGTCGATATGGTTTTTTTAATCTTCCGGAGGGAATACCAAAGACAAGATGGAGAGGGAGTTATATTTGGGAGTCTGGTAATGATATAATTGAATATATAAGAACAGATATTCACGATGGTCATGCAGAGATAATTGATTTTTCAAGCAAACTCTATTCTGTTGTTATGGCAGAATATAACGCGAAAGTAGGAGAATGGTTAGACTCTCAGCAATAATACTATCCTTACTTATTTTTTTACTTAGCTTTCAAGCTCAAGCTAAAAATCCACCTCCAGGAACTGGTACTTCAGATATCCCAGCTAACATTTTAATCATGTTGGATAACTCAGGAAGTATGAGTGCAAAATTATATAATTCTGTGCAAGTTTATTATCCCTTAGATGTTGCAACAGATAGTTCAGGTAATATTTATGTAATGGAATATTATAATAACAGAATTAAGGTTTTTGATAGTTCAGGCGCATATTTAAGAAGTTTTGGGGGGTATGGTAATGCGTGTTATCAGTGGCAATATGCTAGACAATTTACAATATATAATGATGTCGTCTATATTGCGGATACTTATGGCCAAAAAATAAAAAGTCTATCATTAACTGGTCAATGTAAAGATATATCGTTTAGAGGCGGGACTTATCCTCATTCAATTGCTGCAAACAGCAATTATATCTTTGTTGGCTACAACTCAAATCGTATGACTGTTTTTGATTTTAGGCTTAATGAAAGAACTTCTCAAAGTTTAAATAATTTAAGTTATTCCTGGGGGATGTCTATTAATTCTGCTGGCAATAAATTAGCCATAGCTGATTACGTCAGTAATCGTGTTGTTGAATATTCAATAAGCGGGGATTATCTAACTTATACTCAAAAAACAAGCTCAACTTATTCAAGTGGTAATGGATATTTTCAAAGACCTACAGATACAGGATATGACAGTAGTGGAAATATTTATGTATCAGATCTTTACGGACATAGAGTTCAAAAATTTAATTCAAGTTTATCTTATCAAGGAAAAGTTGGATCATATTCAACATCATCTGGATTTAGATATCCCTACGGTATGCATGTAGATAGCAACGACAAAATTTACGCTACAGATTTCTACAACTATGCAGTTAGACAATACGATACAAGCTTAGTTGAGCAAAATACTTATGGTGGGGGCGGTGGAACATTATTGGATGCAGCAAAAAAAGTAATCAAAAAGATTGTATCTAATACTGATCTTACTTCTGGAGCCAATTTTGGTCTGATGGAATGGGGAACAAGACACAACATTAGAGTAAAAATTAGTGATACAGGAGCTAAGCAAATTTATACGAATGTAGATGGGATTTATGCCAGTGGCGGAACTGATCTTAATAGAGCTCTTGGTATAGTTCGAAATTATTTCACAAGCGGCCAAGTTGCTAACTGGAATTTAACTTGTTCGTTAAATTATTTAATTGTAATTAGTGATGGATATTGGCACAGCCATAGTTCAGTTATTAGTGTTACAAACCAATTAAGACAAACTTACAATATCAAAACTTTTGCAGTAGGTCTTACATCATCCGGTT
>CACDVM010000028.1 GCA_902556265.1 uncultured Pelagibacteraceae bacterium | reverse complement strand
TAGAACAAAAAATTTGGAAACTTTGGAGTACCCACCCAAATGATGAAAAATTAACAACCTTATTAGCTGAAGGATCTGCTGCTGTTAATAATAATCAATTAACTGAAGCAATAAATATATTTACAAAAGTTATAGAACTAGATCCTAACTGGGCTGAAGCATGGAATAAACGTGCAACAGTATTTTATTTGGTTGGTCAATTTCAAAAATCCCAGGATGATATTGATAAAGTTTTAAACCTCGAAAAAAGACATTTTGGAGCTCTAACTGGACAAGGTTTAGTTAATATTAAATTAAAAAATTTCGAAAAAGCAATTAAAAGCTACCAAAAAGCATTAGAAATTTATCCATCAATGCGTTCTCCAGAAATTATGATTAAAGAAATAGAGGCATTAATCAAGCAAGAGTTGATTTAATTAAAATTTGTATCATTTTTTTAATTGATTTATAAATTTAAAAAAAAACATTTTAATTATGTCAAAATTTATTTCATCATATGTGAATATTGTAGACACAATCTGTGAAAAGGTTGGTAGATTTGTAATGTATTGGGTTTTCTTTATGATGTTTCTTTTAATTTTGTCTTTTGTAACAAGAAATATCATTAATTTTCCATTGATGTGGATTATAGAAATGGCTCAATTTACCATTACTGCTTATTATTTATTAGGTGGAGGTTACTCAATGTTAACAGATGATCACGTCAGGATGGATTTATTTTACGGAAAGCTTTCAAATAAAGGTAAAGCAAAAATGGATATTTTTACGAGTTTCTTTTTAATTTTTTATTTAATAATTTTATTTATTGGGTCAATAACAAGTTTAATTTACACTATTGAGACCAAACAAAAACTTTTTACTGCTTGGGCACCTTATGTTTGGCCAATAAAAACTCTAATGTTGATTGGAATTTTATTAATGTTGCTCCAAGCGTTTTCAACTTTATTTAAAGATATAGCAAAAATGAAAGGTAATAATATCTAATCATGCTTGCACAATATCTAAGTTATGAATTTATTGCTCTTTTTATGTTCGTAACAATGTTGCTTATGATGTTCACAGGTCAAAGAGTTTTTGGCGCTATAGGTTTTGTTGCAGCCGCTTCAGCTTTATTGATTTGGGGCGAGGGTTCAATGGAAATGCCTTATACAGCTACATGGAAACTTTTTAAATGGTATCCAATGTTAACATTGCCTTTATTTATTTATATGGGTTTTATGATTTCTGAGTCTGGCATCGCCAATGATTTATATAAAATGTTTCATGTGCTGTTTGGAGGCTTAAAGGGAGGATTAGCAATTGGAACCATGTTTATGATGGTAGCTATTTCCGCGATGAACGGTTTAAGTGTTGCTGGTATGGCAATAGGAGCAACAATAGCTTTACCTGAAATGTTGAAGAGAAACTATGATAAAAGAATGATTACAGGCGTTGTTCAAGCTGGAAGTTCACTTGGTATTCTTATTCCACCAAGTGTTGTGATGGTTTTATATGGTATGATCGCTCGTCAACCAGTGAGTAAACTTTGGATGGCTGGAATTTTACCAGGTTTGTTAATGGCCTCATTATTTTTGATTTACATTTATGTAAGATGTAAATTACAGCCAGAGCTTGGTCCACCTTTAAAAAAAGAAGATAGAGAAGTAAGTACTATTGAAAAAATAAGGTTACTTAAAGCCGGAATAATTCCTTTTTTAATATTTTTTTTCATGACTGGTTTATTTTTAATGGGTATAGCAAGTTTAGTTGAATGTTCAGCTGTTGGTGCATTCTTAGCAACTTTAGCAGCCATATATAAAAGAAGATTTAATAAACAAGTTTTAGAAAATACTCTTAAAAAGACTTTAGGTGTTTCTTGTATGTTTATGTGGATAATATTAGCTGCTTTAACTTTCGGAGCTGTGTTCGATGGCTTGGGAGCTGGACGTGCGATTGAAACTTTGTTTATTGAAAAATGGAATTTAACTCCATGGGGTGTGTTGATAATGATGCAATTGTCCTACATCTTAATGGGAATGTTTTTAGATGATACAGCAATGTTAGTAATTGTTGCTCCATTATATGTCCCTTTAATAATCTCATTAGGTTTTGATCCTATTTGGTATGGAGTTCTTTATACAATAACATGTCAAATTGCTTACATGACACCTCCATTTGGGTACAATTTATTTTTAATGAGAGCAATGGCCCCAAAAGAAATTTCTCTTCAAGATATTTACAGATCTATTATTCCATTTGTTCTTATTATGGTAATAGGTTTAGCAATTGTTATGGCTTTTCCTGAAATTGCAACTTATCTACCAGAGAAATATTTATCTCGATAATTCAACTTAAAGTTTAATTTTTTTTATTTTTCATGATCTTTTCAACAATTATTCAGTTTAATAAGATTTTTATTTATAATAGTATTTTTAAATATTTATTAAACGAGAGGAGACCAAGTGAAAAAAGATAAGAAAATAATAACGAACAAAAGACGTTCGTTTATAAAGAAAGCAGGTTTACTAACGTTAGGTGCTGCTGGAGCAACAGCAATCAAAGCTCCATATGCTTACTCAGCATCAAATCCAATTAAATGGAGATTACAGACTTACTCTGGTGCTCCGCTTGGTGCACACGTTATCAAACCTCAAATAGAAGCTTTTAATAAAGCTGCATACGGTGAAATGGAAATAGAGCTTTACTATGCAGATCAACTTGTTCCTACAGACGAATTGTTTAGAGCAATGCAAGCGGGAACTATTGATGCTGTACAGTCTGATGACGCCACGATGGGATCACCTGTAGATATTCAGGTTTTCGGTGGATACTTTCCATTTGCAACAAGATACAGCTTAGATGTTCCATCTTTATTTAAGTATTATGGCTTAAATGAAATTTGGGATGAGGCTTACAGTGAAGTAAAAGGGGTTCAATGGCTGAGTACTAGTGCATGGGATCCATGTCATTTATTTACTGTTAATAAAAAAATAACAAAACTTTCTGACATGAAAGGATTACGTGTGTTTGGTGTTCCAACAGCAGGTAAATTCTTAGCAAGATATGGATTAATTCCTGTTATTGTACCATGGGATGACGTTGAAGTTGCTATGCAAACTGGAGAACTAGATGGTGTTTGCTGGTGTGGATTTACAGAGGCTTACGAAGTGGGTTGGGCTGATATTTGTAAATATGCACTAACTAACTCAGTCACAGGTGCATGGTTTGGATCATATTTCGCTAATCAAAAAAGTTGGGATAAGCTAAGTCCAAAACTTCAAGCTCTTTACAGAATGTCAATTAACGACTCTCATTACTATAGACAAGTATGGTATTGGGGTGGTGAAGCTGACCTTCGTGTTAATGGTAAGAAAATGGAACTTACAAGTCTTCCAGCAAATGAGTGGAGTCAGGTAGTTAAGGACTCTGAGCAATTCTGGGATGAAACTTCTAAGATTAGTCCAAGAGCTAAAAAAGTTGTTGATGCATTTAAATTATATGCAGCGACAATGGAAAAAGCAGGTTATCCTTACAGATAATAATTAAATTTTTAGGCGCCTTTAATTAGGCGCCTAATTAAACTTAAGGTTTTGAAGTAATTCCACCGTCAACTATAATTTCAGTTCCAGTAATATAATTAGCTTGATCACTTAACAAAAACATACAAGAATTAGATATATCTTGAGGTTTTCCAACTCTTTGAAGAGGAATAAATTTTTCCAAATTTTTTTTAGCTTTAGGGTTTTTTTTCCAACGTTTTTGCATACCGGTTTCTATTGGGCCAGGTAAAATTATATTTGATCTTATATTTTTAGGAGCAAATTGAATTGCTAATGATTTTGAAAGTCTAATCATTGCAGCTTTTGATGCGCCGTATGCATCTTGTGGCTTATCATCACCAGATAAAGCGTCTACAGAGGAAATATGAACCATTGAACCAAAATTATTTTTTTTCATTAATGGAATAATAATTTTTGATAAGTGCATCATAGATTTTAAGTTTATGTCAAATACTTTATCCCAAACTTCAGGTTTTATATCTGCTGCTGAAACATCTTTATTAAACCACAGAACACCTGTAGTATTAATCAAATAGTCAGTACTTTTGTTTTCTTTAAAATATTTTTCTATTATAGATTTTAATTTTCTCAAATTAGTCACATCTACTTTTTTATATATACAGTTTACATTTTCAGATAAAAATGACTTACTTGGACTTTGAATATCCAACATGAGCACATTAATATTATTCTCAGATAACATTTTTGATACTTCTAATCCCATGCCACCACTGGCTCCAGTTACTATTGCGTTTTTACCTTTATAAGTTAGCTCCATCTATTGCTCCTTTCTTAAATGAAAGCTTTTAGGAGCTGTAAGTTTTTCATAGGCAATTTCAGATAGTGAACATCCTTTTCCGGTTTCCTTAACACCAGTCCAAGATAATGCTGGATCAAGATAATCACATCTATTCATATAAAATGTACCAGTTTCTACTTGATTTCCAATCTTTTCAGCTATTTCGATATCTTTAGTCCAAATTGATGCTGTTAAAC
>CACDVM010000027.1 GCA_902556265.1 uncultured Pelagibacteraceae bacterium | reverse complement strand
TAGTAATAATTGATGTTATTTTTGAGAAATTTTTTGGCAACAATATTCTAGGATTCACAAGTCCTGATCCGTCAAGAGCGGTATCTTTTTTCAAAGATGAACTTGTAGTAGGTGGTTATATTCTGTGTGTTGGCTATCCAGCAGTGACGTATTTTTTAAAAAAAAATACCAATGATAAATTTTTTTTATTTTTTGTAATTATTTTGCTATTAATTCCTCTTACAATTTTTTTAACTGGTGAAAGATCAAATTTTATTAAATGCTCTCTTTTATTTTTTACGATTATATTTTTTGTGAAAAAAAATAAATTTTATTTTAATTATAAATCTTTATTTATATTGTTTATAATTTTTACATCACTCCTTACAATATTTAACAAAACTTCGCAAATTAGATATTATGAATTCTTTAAAAGAATACAGGTTGCTGACTCAAATGTAACTATTTTAGATAAGTTACAAAATATTAGGTATATAGCTCATTTTGATACTGCAATTAAAATTTTTAAAAATTATCCACTCTCAGGAGTTGGAAATAAAAATTTTAGAAAAGAATGTTCAAAAGATTTATATTTTGAAAAGAAAATTAAATTTTCTGAACAAAGATGTAGTACTCACCCACATCAAATTCATTTTGAGATTTTATCTGAACAGGGTATTTTAGGATACCTAATAATAATATCATTTATATTATTTTTTTTATTTCAAAATTTCATAATATTTTTGAAAAATAAGAACATCTACCATTTAAGTAATATAATGTATTTGACCCTTTTTTTTCTGCCAATTTTGCCAGGTGGTGGAATATTTAGTACTTTTAATGGATCGACATTTTGGATTATATTTTCTTTATGTAATTTAATTTATGAAAAAAAATAACTTTATTTCTGATACCTCAAAAAGAAAATTTAATATTTTCTTTATAATAAATATGATTTCTTTTTCAATATTTGGACGTTTAGAGGCAAAAAAAAAAATTAAAAAAAATAACAAAATTAATCACAAAGATTACATTTGGTTTCTAAATGAAAAAGATAAATGATTTATAAAAATATAGATGAAATTAAAAACTCAAATTTTCCTGTTATCATAATAGGAAGTGGGCCAGCTGGAATTTCAGTTGCTCTTAAATTGGAAGAAAAAAAAATAAAGTCACTTATCATTGAGGCTGGTGATGAGGAATATAACCATGAGTCTCAAGATTATTATGAGGCAAAAGTTATCGGTGATGAAATAAATGATTTAAAATATAGTAGGTTAAGACAATTTGGAGGAACGAGTAATCAATGGGGTGGGTGGTCTAAACCCATGGAAGATTATAACCTATCAAGCTGGGGTATTAATAATCAGTTAAGTGATTACAAAAAACAAACTTGTAAAATCTTAAACATTAAAAATCAATTTAGAAAATCTAATTTAGATAATAATTTTAATCAAATTGAATTTCAATATTCAAAAGTTAATTTTAAGGAAAAATATAAACAACATATTAATAAATCAAAATATATTAACTTGATTTTAAATACCCAAATTATTAACTTTTATGGACAAGAAAAATTGACGACACATGTAGAGTGTGTTTACAAGAAAAAAAAATATTTATTAAAATCTAAATATTTTGTACTTGCAACTGGTGGTGTTGAAAACTCGAGAATTTTATTATGGACTAGGCAAATTACAAATTTAGTTGATAAAGACTTACCAATAGGTAGAAATTGGATGACACATCCATGGTTTATTGTTGGTCATGGAGTTTTAAAAAAAAAAGAATTAGCAAAGTATTTAGGAAATAAGTTTATAGATGTTGATGGTCCATTGCACATTTCATCATCAAAAAATTTCAAAGATCAAAATTTATTAAGTGGATCTCTTTACATGAATTCATTAGAAAATGAAAAAATTTATAAAGAAATAGTAAAAGATATTTTATGTATTGCACCAAATTTTGGAAAAAAAATTGCAAGATCATTTCTCAAGAAAGATTTAAAATGTGGTAATATTTTTTTTCATTTTGAAGAACTACCAAATTCTAATAATAGAATTACTCTTGATAAGTCAATTAAAGATAAAAATGGAGTTCCTATTACTAACTTGTTTTACAAAAAATCTAATTTTACATTAAAAAAATCAAAGATAATGATAGAAAATTTTGCTAACACCTGTAGAAAATTAGATCTAGGTAGAGTTGCTGTAAAAAAAAATATTCTAGATCTTAAAAATTATGAGTCTCTTGGAGTATATCACCATATCGGCGGAACAACGTTAGGAGTAAACAAAAAAAATTCTGTTGTTGATATCAATTTAAAAGTTCATAATAACAAAAATTTATTTGTAACTGGGAGTTCTGTTTTTCCTACATCAGGATACACGAACCCTACTTTTACGATTATCCAACTTAGTTTACGATTAGGAGAACATATTTCTAAAAAAATTATTTAATCATTTATGAGTTTAACTGTAATTATACCTGTGAGGAATGAAGAAGATTTAATATTAAAAACATTAAGTGAATTTCAAAATTCCTGGATAGTAAATATCGATCATGAAATATTAATAATTAATGACAATTCATCTGATAGAACAGCAGAATTAATCACTAATTCTAGTTTCACAAAACTTAAAACAAAATTAATTGACAATAAAAAAATAGGTCTGGGATCGGCTATCACTTGTGGAATAGATAATTCTTCAAAGGAGTTGGTAAGCATATTTATGGCAGATATGTCTGACAACTTAGATGATTTAAAATTGTATTATGAAAAAATGGAAAGTGATAAGACTTTAGACTCAGTTTTTGGCTCACGATTTATTAGGAATTCTAAAATAAAAAATTATCCTACATTTAAATTTATTTTAAATAGATTAGCAAACAATATAATTAAACTAATATTTTTTTCAAAATATAATGATTTTACCAATGCTTTTAAAATTTATAAAAAATCTACCCTACTTAAATTATACCCTTTGGTCTCTGAAAATTTCAATATCTTTCTTGAATTGCCACTTAAAATTGAGTGTAGAAATTTTAAATACGAAATTATTCCAATAAAGTGGGATGGTAGAAAAATTGGCAAATCTAAATTTAATCTTAAGGAATTAGGATCAAAGTATATCTTTACTATGTTATATTGTTTGCTTGAAAAAATTCTTCTTAAAAAATAAACTAGTTTTTTTCAATAAGCTCTTCAATTATTTTTTTTGTGTTATATTTTTGTCTCCACTTTGGATAATGGCTTTTAAATTTTTCTAAATCTGAGATGTACCACATATGATCACCTACTCTTGGTGTTCTTAAAAATTTTTTATTTATTTTAATTTTTTTTATATTTTCAACCAAATCTAATGCTTCAATTATTGAGCAGTTAGAAAATCTTCCTCCTCCAATATTATAAACTTCTCCCTTTCTTGGTTTTTTATAAAATTCCCAAAAACAATTTACTAAGTCCATGCTATGAATATTGTCTCTAACTTGTTTTCCTTTGTATCCAATAATTGTATATTCTTTTTTTCTCAATGATGTTTTAACCAAATAAGATAAAAATCCATGAAGTTTTGCACCTCTATGATTTGGTCCAGTTATACAACCTCCTCTAAAACTCACCGTATTTAATCCAATATTTTTTCCATACTCTTGCACAATTAAATCAGCATAGCTTTTTGAAACACCAAAAAAACTATGAGTGCAATTATCTATTGAGAATTGTTCATTAATCCCTTTATAAAAAGGATGGTTTCTTTTTAATTCCCATCTTTTTTTAGTTTCAATGATGCTTAAATTGTTGGGATTATCTCCGTAAACTTTATTCGTCGACATGAAAATAAACTTAGCTTCACTACAGTAAATCTTTGTCAATTCTAATAAATTTAAAGTTCCTTTAGCATTAACATTAAAATCTATGATAGGAAAGTTCTTACCATAATCATGGGATGGTTGTGCAGCACAATGAATTATTAAAGAAATTTTTTTTTTATATTTTCTAAATATTTTTTCGAGAGCGTTAAAGTTTCTTACATCAATATTATAACTTTTAAAATTTCTATTTTTTTTCTTTAATGTCTCTTTAACTTTTTTAGTGGATCCATCTTTGCCAAAAAAAAATTCTCTCAAATTGTTATCTAATCCAATTACATCGAATCCTTTTTGACAAAAAAAATTAACTGACTCTGAACCTACTAATCCAGATGATCCTGTTATAATAACTACTGACATTACATATATTTTTTTATGGTTTTTTTTTGGCTCATCAACCAATTATATGTATCTTGAATAATATCAAGTAAATTTCGTTTTGGTTTCCATTTGTAAGTTTTTTTAACTAATTTATTATCTGTAACAAAATAAGGTATATCATATATCGAGGTATTTTTAATTTTATCAAATTCTAATTTATTTTGAGTTATTCTTTCGCATTCTTTAGTAAGCTCTTTTAACGATAATGAATTATTTTTAGAACCACCGATTGTAAATAATCTATTATAAATTGTGTTGAACTTTTTAATTTGGATTTCAATTATCTCACAAAGATCAAAAACATGTAAAATATCTCGTACTTGATTACCATACCCACCGTAACCAATATATTTTAATTTTTTTTTTACAATATGTCTCCATATCCACAAGCTTATAAAACCTTGATCTACTTTTCCAAATTGTAAAGGGCCAGAAACTACACCTAATCTGTTTATTATATATTTAACACCGAAGGCAAAAGAAAATTCCTCTATAAACATTTCTGAAGCATGTTTGGTTAGGCCATAAATTGATTTTGGACTTTTTACAGAAAAATTTTCATTAAACATTTGATTTTTCTTTATTTTATTATGAAACTTAAAATTTTTGAAAAATTTATTTATAGTTTTGATTGAATTGACCCTGCTCGACGAACAAAAAATTAATTTTGAATTATCTTTTTTAACCTTTTTTAAAATATTTAAAGTCCCGATGAGATTTGTATTAATTACTCTATCAACATCTTTTCGTGAAATTTCAATCGCTGCCTCCGCACAGCAATCGAC
>CACDVM010000026.1 GCA_902556265.1 uncultured Pelagibacteraceae bacterium | reverse complement strand
TTATCTAAGGTATTTTGACAATCTTTAATTAATTTATCATTCCAATCTAACGGCTGTTTATAATGTGCACTCATAAGAGCTAATCTCAAAACTTGTCCACTAAACTTGTTTCTTAAATCTTTAATTTTAAGAATATTGCCTTGAGACTTGGCCATTTTTTCATTGGACATAGTAATAAAAGCATTATGAACCCAGTACTTTGCAAAAATTTTTGAATCATTTGCACATCTAGATTGAGCTATCTCATTTTCGTGATGCGGAAATATCAAGTCTATTCCACCTCCATGAATATCAAATTCATTTCCTAAAAATTTTTTTGACATTGCTGAACATTCTAAGTGCCAACCTGGTCGCCCCTTACCCCAAGGAGAGTCCCAAGAGGGCTCATCATTGATAGATGGTTTCCATAAAACAAAATCTTCTGAATTTTTTTTATTGTCACTTACTTCTACTCTTGATCCAGCTATTAAATCCTCTAATTTTTTATTTGATAATTTTCCATAATCGGAAAATTTTTTTACCTCAAAATAAACATGACTATTATTTTCATAAGCAAAACCTTTTTTGATTAATTGATTTATCATCTCAACCATTAAATCAATATGTTCGGTAGCTTTAGGTTGGTACGTGGGGTTTTCACAATTCAAAAACTCACAATCTTGCAAAAAGCTTAATGTTACTTTTTGAGTTAATTCTTTTGTAGATATTTTTTGCTCTTGTGATGATTTAATTATTTTATCATCGATATCTGTAATATTTCTTACATAAGTTACTTTCGAAAAATTATTTTTAAGTAATCTAAAAAGAATATCAAAAATTACTAATGGTCGTGCATTTCCTATATGTGGATCATCATATACAGTTGGTCCACAAACATACATTCCAACATGTTTTTCGTCTTTTGGAACAAATTGTTCTTTTTTATTTGTTAAATTATTTGTTAAAAAAATATCCATTTTAGTTGATTAAGAAATATACCTTATTTATAGATTTGTTAATCTAATTGATTAACTAGGAATCTTGCATACTGGAATAGGCTCCATTTTATGCAAATTTTGTTTTCTAATTTTTTCGTATTCTTGTCTATGTGGAGAATTTGGATTTTTCATAGCCTCTTCTAAATCCTCATATTTAAAACCAAGTTGACCCTCGTCAGTTCGACCATCGTCCCAAAGACCATCTGTGGGTGGTGCATCTATAATCTCTTTTAATATTCCCAATTCTTTTCCAAGTTCCCAAACCTCAGTTTTATTACAGTCTGCAATTGGTGATATATCCACTCCTCCATCACCATATTTTGTGTAAAAACCGACACCAAAATCTTCTACCTTATTACCTGTACCAACCACGATTCCTTTGTTAGCAGCTGCTACTTGGTAAAGAGTAGTCATTCTCAATCTAGCCCTAGAATTTGCGAAACCATGTTCATTATCAAATTTATTTAAAGTAAATAAAAAAGACTCAAACAATTTATCTAAACTTATTGTATGAGCTTCTACATTTTTATAATTTTTAATCAGCCATTCTTGGTGTTTTAAACTTAAGTCATGCTGATTTTTTTTTTGTTTAATTGGCATAGTTAAAACTATAGTTCTTAATCCTGTCATAGCACTTAATGTACTCGATACAGAAGAGTCTATCCCACCTGATATTCCTATAACTAATGACTCAGCCTTTGAAGGCATTTGTTCAACGTATGTTTTGATCCAATTTGATATAAATTTAGTTTTTTCTAGAGGACTCATAGTATATATTTAATAATCTTCTGTTTGAAAGCAAGAGACTAAGATGCCGCCTGAATAGCGTTTTTAGAATAGGTGCTATTCTTTTTTATCTCATCTGAAATCAAAAAAGCTAATTCTAAAGCTTGGTTTGCATTTAGTCGTGGATCACAATGAGTGTGATATCTAGAAGACAAGTCTTTGTCAGAAATTTTTTGAGCTCCACCAGTACATTCTGTCACGTTTTGACCAGTTAATTCAATGTGTAATCCACCTACATAACTTCCTTCACTTTGATGACATGCAAAAACATTTTTAACTTCACTTAAAACACTATTAAATGGTCTTGTTTTAAATCCTGTGGTTGCTTTTATTGTGTTGCCATGACAAGGATCGCAAGACCAAATCACGTTTAAACCCTCTTTTTTAATAGATCTAATTAATTTTGGTAAATGCTTTGAAACATTATCAGATCCAAATCTTGAAATTAAAGTAATTTTACCTTTTTCGTTTGATGGATTAATTTTATTACATAAATTTATTAAATCATCAGCTTTTAAAGTTGGACCACATTTGATTCCAATTGGATTTTCTATTCCACGGCAAAATTCAACATGACCACCATCAAGTTGTCTAGTTCTATCACCAATCCATACAAAATGTGCAGAGGTATCATGATTTTCGCCAGTTGTAGAGTCTGTTCTTGTCATTGACTCTTCAAAAGGTAAAAGCAAAGCTTCATGAGAGGTCCAAAAATTTACTGTTTTTAATCTTCTATTGAAGTCTGAATTAATTCCGCATGCATCCATAAATGCTAAAGCATCTGCAATTTGATCTTCTAATTCTTTAAATCTTTTTGCTTCTGGACTTTTTTTAATAAAACCTAAATTCCAAGTATGAACTTTTTTTAAATCAGCAAAACCACCGTGAGAAAAAGCTCTAATTAAATTAAGTGTTGCAGCTGATTGCGAGTAAGCTTTAAATAATCTTTTTGGATCTGGGACTCTAGCTTTTTCTGAAAATTCTATTCCATTAATATTGTCACCTAAATAACTAGGCAATTCCAAACCATCCTTAACTTCAGTAGGTGCACTTCTGGGTTTTGAAAATTGTCCTGCAATTCCTCCAAGTTTTACAACTGGTAATGATGCTGAGTAAGTTAACACTAGAGACATTTGTAACATCAATTTAAAAGTATCTCTTATGTTATCAGGGTGAAATTCTGCAAAACTTTCCGCACAATCACCACCTTGTAGTAAAAAAGCTTTTCCATCAACAACTTCAGCCAATTGTTGTTTGAGATGTCTAGTTTCACCTGCAAAAACTAAAGGAGGAAAGGATCTAATTTTATCTAAAACTTGATCTAACTCTTTTTTATCCGGATAATCCGGAATATGTTTTACAGGATACTTTCTCCAGCTATTTATTTTCCAATTTTTCATGTTCAACCTAGGATTGTTGTATCAGAGTTTTTTTATTATTCAACGGTTACAGATTTAGCCAAATTTCTTGGCTTATCTATGTCAAAACCTTTTTTAAGTGCTGAATAATAAGCTAATTTTTGCAATGGTATAGTTAATAGAAACGGTAAAAGATCTTGGTTAGTATTCTCGACTTCAAGTGTTTCCCAAATATTTTCAGAAATTATTTCATCTTTACTCTTATTTGTTATCAACAAAACTTTAGCACCTCTTGCAATTACTTCCTGCATATTAGAAATAGTTTTTTTATAGTAATTATCTCTTGGAGCCAAAACTACTACAGGCATACCCTCCTCTATTAAAGCTAGTGGTCCATGTTTCATTTCACCAGCTGGATATCCTTCAGCATGAATATATGATAGTTCTTTAAGTTTAAGCGCTCCTTCAAGTGCAATTGGATAAGAAAAACCCCTTCCTAAAAACATAGAACCTTTTGCTTCGTTAAATGTATTTGATACATTTTGTATCTTATTATCTGTCAATAAAGTTTTTTCGACTAATTTTGGTAATTCTTTTAAATCTTTTAACTTTTGAGATAGCTCTTTTTTTTCTATATCACCTCTTAAAGATCCCAACTTTAAAGACAAAATATACAATATAAGAATTTGACCTAAAAAAGCTTTAGTAGAAGCAACCCCAATTTCAGTGCCACAATGAATAGGTAATACAAACTTAGAATCTCTTGCTATGGAACTTTCAATAACATTCACAACAGCACAAGTTTTCATATTGTTTTTATTACATATATCTAATGCCGCATAAGTATCAGCAGTTTCACCAGATTGTGACACGAAAACGTATAAACAATCTTTTTTAAATCTGTTTTTCCTATATCTAAATTCAGAAGCAATATCTACACTTACATCTAAAGATGTTAACTCTTCAAACCAATATTTGGCCATTAAGCACGAATGATACGCTGTACCACAACCAATTAGAGTAATAGAAGAAATTTCATTTTTTTTCCAGGGAATATTATAAATATTAATATCATTATTTGAGTTGTCTAAATATTCTTTAATTCCATTTTTTAAAGTGATGGGCTGCTCTTCAATTTCTTTTGCCATAAAATGTTTATAATCACCTTTATCATATTTTTCTTCCTCACTTGATAATTCTAAAACTTTTTTATTTATTTTAGTTCCATCCTCACTAAAAAATTCAACATGATCTTTTTTTATGACGCAAAACTCTCCATCATTTAAATAAGTTATTTTATTTGTCATTGATTTTAGAGCGTATGAGTCTGATCCTAAATAGTTTTCACTTGGACCATAGCCAACCGCCAAAGGTGAGCCTCTTCTTGCACCCACAATCAAATTTGGCTCATCTTTAAATATAATTCCTAAAGCAAAACTTCCATGAAGCGCCTTTAGAGTTTTTTTAATCGAATTAACTATATTTTCAGTTTTTAAATATTCTGTAATCAAATGAACAATTACCTCTGTATCTGTTTGAGATTTAAAAATATGTCCTTTGCTAACTAAAAATTTTTTGAGTAATGTTGAATTCTCAATTATACCATTGTGAACAACTGATACATTTTGTGATGAATGTGGATGAGCATTAATACTATTAGGTGACCCATGCGTTGCCCATCTCACATGTCCTATACCAATAGTTCCTTCCATACTTTGTACCAAAGAATTTTTTTCAAGATTATCAACTCTTCCTTCTGACTTTATTTCATTAATTAGACCATTAGAAAGAGTTGCAATTCCTGCTGAGTCATATCCTCTGTATTCTAATTTTTTTAATGAATTTATAATTGTTAATGAAACAGGTTTGTTACTATTTATTCCTATTATTCCACACATAATTATTTTTTTTTTCTCTTATAATTTTTAACTTCTAATTGTGGC
>CACDVM010000025.1 GCA_902556265.1 uncultured Pelagibacteraceae bacterium | reverse complement strand
ATTTTAAGTTTGCTTATTTCATCAGTTGCATTAGCAAGAAGCACTGGTTGCAAAGAAGGAAATTGTGAAAATGGCTTTGGTAAATGGGTTTATACAGACAAAACTACTTACGAAGGTCAATGGGTAGGAACAAAAAAAAATGGCCAAGGAATTGAAACTTGGCCCAACGGATACATTTATAAAGGCGAGTTTAAAAATAGTGAATGGAGTGGAGTAGGTGTTCTAACCTTTCCTGATGGCTCAACTTATGAAGGTGAATGGGCAAAAGGATTTATGAATGGAACAGGAACTTTTACTTCATCAGATGGAACACAAAAATCAGGTACATGGAAAAATGGAAAGCTACAAGAATAATGTCAAAAGAAAATTATTTAAATAGAATTAAGGATTTGCCAGAGACGGTAAAACAATTTGGGGGTTTAGTGTTAATAGTCCTTGTCATATTTTTTTCATTTTCTGTTTTGAATATTATGTTTGGTGAGGGTGATGAGTTGGTAAAAAAAATGAAATTGGAGGAAGAAAGAATTGCGGAAGAAAAAAAATTAAGTGAATTGATATCTAAATTGCCTTCTGGAATATTAGTAACTTTTGATGGAACTGATCATTATAAATTAACAGATGAAGTATATGAGCAGGTTTGTAAAGCAACAAAGCTCATTCCTCAAAGAGCAATTATGGGTGCAAATTTTTTAAATTTTAGAGCACACGAAATTTATACAATTAATGGGAATAAAATTGATGAAACTTTTGTTAAGTGGGATGAAGAAAAAAATAAATGTTATGCGGGTTTTACAGTAAGTGGAGATAACGTTGGAGTTAATGAATCCATAAGTGTGAGTGGAGAAGCATTAAGTTTTTTAAGTACAGGAATTGATACCAGGGTTTATTACATTAAAAATTTTTAAGGAGGAAAAACATTAATATTATGGATTTAACTTTACCTTAATTTCATATAACTTAAATAAATATTTATGTCTGAACCAGTTATCAAGTGTGAAAATGTTTATAAAATTTTTGGAGCTAACGCTCAAAAAATGCTCCAAGAATCTAATGGCAATGTTGATGCTAAAACTTTTCAAGATAATGGATGTATAGTTGGTGTAAATAATGCATCATTTGAAGTTTCAAAAGGAGAAATGTTGGTTGTTATGGGTTTATCTGGTTCAGGTAAATCAACATTATTAAGATGTATTTCTCGATTAACTGATGCAACTGGTGGAAAAATTTTTATAGAAGGCCAAGATTTATTACAACTTAATAACAAAGAACTCATTGAACTTAGAAGAAATAAAATGGGAATGGTTTTTCAAAGTTTTGCTTTGCTTCCACATAAAACTGTTGTTGAAAATATAGCTTTTCCACTTCAAATAAAAGGAATTAAAACTGAAGATAGCATTAGTAAAGCAATGGACATGGTTAAGTTGGTGGGACTTGATGGAAGAGAAAATTATTTTCCAAGAGAATTGTCAGGAGGACAACAACAAAGGGTAGGAATTGCAAGATCATTAGCAGTAGAGCCTGATATATGGTTTTTAGATGAACCTTTTTCTGCTTTAGACCCATTAATTAGAAAAGAAATGCAAGATGAGTTTTTAAGACTTCAGGAAAAATTGCAAAAAACAATCATGTTTATTACTCATGACTTTGATGAGGCGTTAAAACTTGCTGACCGTATTGCAATTATGAAGGATGGTTTGATTGAGCAGTTGGATACACCAGCTAATATCGTTTTAAATCCAGCCACTGAATATGTTAGAAAGTTTACAGAAGAAGTACCAAGAGAAAAAGTTTTATTAATTGAAGATGTGATGGACTCATCAAAAGAAAATCTTGGTGATTTAAAAGTTTTAAAAGATGAAGTTATAGAAAATGTTGCAGAAAAAATTCTAACTCAAGAAAAGTCGGTAGCTGTAATAGATAATAATAAGAATGTTATTGGTTCTATTAATCCTGCTAAAATAATCAATACAGTTTTTGGAGGAAGAAAAAAAAACAATTAAAGTATGGAACTTTTAAAAAAATATCCAAAGACTTCTCAATGGCTATTTCTACTAATTATATTTTTTGCTTTATGTTTTGCAATCGAAGTTCCTGAAACGTATAAATTCATCCGGGGTCAAGCAGAATTCGTTAAGGATCCAAATCAAAGTAGTTATGTGTTTTTAGGTAAAGAGGTAAGATATTATGCCTTTGACGTTTTCTGGAGATTACCTCCGTTATTAGGTTGGTTGCCAATTTGGATTAATGATTCATTATTTTTCTTGATGAATGAATGGATGCCCATTGAAATTTGGAATGAGGATACACAAGAATTTAAAAGTCGTCCGATAGTTTTACAAATAAGTAGGAATTTGACTGCATTCATGACTTTTTTAATAGAGTTGATAAGAGAAATTTTATTGGGTGGTCTTGAAACAATTGTAGCTTTTACAAGTTGGGATTGGATAGACAAAAACCCTTGGGCAGAATTACCAGGTTTGCCTTGGACTATTGTAGCAGCAGGTGCAGCGTTACTTTCTTACAAACTTAGCGGCAAAGGTCTAGCTTTGTTTGCAGGTTTAACTATGGTTTACATTTCTATTTTTGGTCAATGGAAACCCTCAATGCAAACTCTTTCATTTATATTAGTTGCAGCACCATTGTCATTTATTTTTGGCTTAGGCTTAGGAATAGCAGCATTTAAAAGTAAACGAGTTGAGAAAGCTTTGTATCCCATATTATTAGTAATGCAGACAATGCCACAATACGCAGTATTGGTTCCTGCGTTAGTCCTTTTTGGTGTTGGTGATCATGCTGCAGTAATAATAACTATGGTTGTGGCTATTCCACCAATGATATTGTTAACTATACTAGGTTTAAGAGCTGTACCACCAGAAGTTATTGAAGCCGGCAGAATGAGTGGATGTAATAATTTTCAATTAATGTTTAAAGTATTAATTCCGACTGCTAGAAGAGATATTTTAATTGGAGTAAACCAAGTCATCATGGTGTGTTTTTCCATGGCAGTCATTTCAGCTTTTATTGGTGCAAAGGGTTTAGGATTTAATCTATTATTAGCATTAAACCAATTAAACATTGGATTGGCTCTAGAGGCTGGCTTATGTATTAGCTTAATTGCAATTTTATTAGATAAGATGTCATTAGCTTGGGCTAATAAACAAGAAGATTATTTTGGCAACCTAACATTCTTTCAAAGAAATAAAAATTTATTATTTTTCGCTGCAACAGTAGTGATTGGAATAATACTTGCTTATGTTGGAACATTTTTATTTAAAGGTACATTCAATTATTTGTTTGAGATTCCACATAATAAAGGAATATCAACTGCTGATTTTTGGAATAAAGGTGTTGATTGGATTTTTGATACTTTCTTTGTATATATCAAAGCATTTAACACCTGGTTAATTAAAGAGGTGCTTCAACCAATGAGAGCACTGTATTTAAGAATGCCAGCAATTGCTACAATAGTTTTAGTTGTTGGTGCTGGATATTTAATTGGTGGATTACGTTCTGCTTTGGTGGTTTGTGCTTTAACTTTATTTATCGCCTTTAGTCCGTGGTGGGATAGGGCTTTAGTTACAGCATATATGGCAACCTTTGGAGTAATCGTTTCTTGTATTATTGGATTTACTGTTGGAACTTTATGTTTTCAAAATAAACATTCAGCAAATTTTATGCTTGGTGTATGTGATATTTTTCAAACATTCCCATCTTTTGTATATTTAATACCTGTAATGATGTTATTTGGTATAACAGATACATCCGTATTAATTGCAGTTATAGTTTACGCAACGATACCGGCAACTAGATATACAATTGAAGGACTTAGAAGTGTTCCTGCTGGATTACATGATGCAGCGACTATGTCAGGTGTAAATAAATTTCAAAGATTAACAAAAATAGAATTCCCTCTAGCATTTCCGCATATGATGCTTGGTATAAATCAGACAATTGTATTTGCTTTATTTATGGTGATCATTGGAGCATTTATTGGAACAGAAGATTTAGGTCAATATATTTTAAAAGCATTATCAGATAAAAAAGGTGCAGGTATTGGATTAACACTTGGTATATGTGTTGCTTTTATAGCTTTGATATTTGATAACTTAATAAGAGCTTATGTTCAAAAAAGAAAAAAACATCTAGGTATTGATTAATTTTAATTTATTTGTCTAAAAAAGTTTTTAATGAGTCATCCATGGCAGCTGCCCATGGAGTATGATGAATTGGAGCAATGGAACCTGTTACGGGCGAAGAAAAAGATTTGTTTCTGTAAGTTAATATATCCTCTACTTTGTGATGTTCCCATTCTTTAAAATGCTTTCTAATTAATTCAAAATCAATTTTTGGATAATCCGACATTTGATGAAGTTCTTTTGTGTATTCAGTCTGAAAATCAATCATTTGATCAGGATTTTCTAATTTTTCTTCCATGGCAACCCATTTATTTATATCGCTTTCAATTTCTTTATCATTAGGAATTTTAATCTTATTCATTATAACATCTCTTGCGTACCAAGCCTGACAGTCAAACATATTAAATGTATGAAACTGGTCTTGCATACCAAGATATAAAAGTTTGTGATTATTTTGCCAAACAACACCTTTATATAACTTTGGTGGATAAAGTCTGTTTCTAGTTTTAAGCTGTAAATTTTCCTCTAAAAAAGGAAAATGATGAAGGTACCCAGTGCATAAAATTACCACATCAGCTTCTTGCTCAGTACCATCTTTAAAAATTGCTTTTTTTCCCTCAAGTTTATCTAAGTAATGAACTTCTTTCATACCTCTCGGCCACTTAAATCCCATAGGATTATTTCTGTATCCAATGGTTACACTTTTAGCACCGTACTTGTTGCATTGAAGTGCTACATCTTCAGCAGAATAACTACTGCCTAGAACTATTACATTCTTATTTCTAAATTCCTCTGCATCTCTAAAATCATGGGAATGCATAATTCTTCCAGGAAAAGAATTCATTCCTTTATATTCTGGAATGAAAGGAACTGAAAAATGTCCAGTGGATACTACTACAAAATCGAAATTATCTTTTAATACTTTATCGTTAACTTTATCTTGATAACTAATTTCAAATTTATCATTTTTATAAATTGTACTTATTACCCTAGTATTAAATTTAATTTTACTTTTTAATTTTCCTTTGCATACTCTACCAATAATGTAGTCATATAAAACTGCTCTAGGAGGAAAAGATGGAATTGGTTTGCCAAAATGTTCATCAAACGAATAATCTGCAAATTCTAAACACTCTTTTGGTCCATTGGACCAAAGATATCTGTACATACTGTTGTGTACAGGATCTCCATATTGATCAGAACCAGTTCTCCAATTATAGTTCCACAATCCTCCCCAATCATCTTGTTTTTCAAAACAAACTATCTCAGGGATCTTTTCACCATTTTTTTCTGCTAGTTCAAATGCTCTGAGTGCAGACAATCCACATGGTCCAGCTCCTATAATTGCTACTTTTGTCATTTAGTTACTAAATTTAAATTTGT
>CACDVM010000024.1 GCA_902556265.1 uncultured Pelagibacteraceae bacterium | reverse complement strand
ATATGATGATAATGGAAAAGAAATTAATGATTTTGTTTTAAATCAAAATCCTTTCAATAATTCAAAAATATTAATTGCAGGTAAAAATTTTGGATGTGGCTCATCAAGAGAACACGCTCCATGGGCATTATTAGATTTTGGTATCACTTGTGTAATTAGTTCAAGTTTTGCAGATATTTTTTACAGTAATTGTTTTAAAAATGGAATTTTACCTATTATTTTAGATGACGGCAAAATTAAGGAGCTATCAGAATACGCTAAAAGAAAAGAGGAAATCTATATAGATCTTAATGAAGAAAAGATCATTTATGGAAATAGTGAGACAAAATTTAAAGTGGATACATTCAAGAAGAAATGTTTATTAGAGGGATTAGACGACAT
This sequence comes from uncultured Pelagibacteraceae bacterium, assembly GCA_902556265.1. Classification (GTDB taxonomy): domain Bacteria; phylum Pseudomonadota; class Alphaproteobacteria; order Pelagibacterales; family Pelagibacteraceae; genus Pelagibacter. Next base: position 5,138 of record CACDVM010000024.1, on the reverse strand, counting down.
AGCACTATCTCTGAAAAAATCAGATAAAATAAAAAATTTTGAAAAAGATTTGAAAGCAAAAAAACCATGGATATTTAATGATTAAAGTAAAAAAAAGAAAAATATTATTATTACCAGGAGATGGAATTGGTCCAGAAGTCATTGGAGAAGTTAGAAAAATAATTAATTGGTTCAATGATAAAAAGTCTCTTGATTTTGAAATAGATGAAGATCTTGCTGGAGGTTGTTCTTATGACAAACACGGAACACCAATCACAGATGAGGTATTTTATAAAGCCTTAGAAAGTGCAGTAGTAATGCTGGGTGCAGTCGGAGGTCCAAAATGGGATGGTGTTGAATTTTCAAAAAAACCTGAGAGAGCTTTGTTGAAATTAAGAAAAGAATTAAAGTTATTTGCCAACTTAAGACCTGCAATATGTTTTGAACAATTAGTTGATGCATCAACATTAAAACCAGAAATAGTTTCTGGTTTAGACATAATGATTGTTAGAGAGCTAACAGGTGGAATATATTTTGGTGAACCAAGAGGAATCAAACCTATTGAAAATGGTGAAAGAAAAGGAATTAATACTCATACTTATACTAGCAGTGAAATAATAAGGGTTGCTAGAATTGCTTTTGATTTAGCTAAAAAAAGATCAAATAAAGTCACATCTTGTGAAAAATCAAATGTTATGGAAGCGGGACAACTTTGGAAAGAAGAAGTTCAGACGTTACATGATAAAGAATATAAAGACGTTGAATTAAGTCATATGCTTGCTGACAATTGTTCGATGCAGTTATTAAGAAACCCAAAACAGTTTGACGTGATAGTAACTGATAATCTATTTGGAGATATGTTGTCAGATCAAGCTTCTATGTTGACAGGATCTTTAGGTCTTTTACCTTCAGCTTCTTTAGGGGCTAAAAATAAAGACGGTGAAATGAGAGCTATGTATGAACCTATTCATGGATCTGCCCCTGATATTGCTGGTAAAAGTATTGCTAATCCAATTGCTAGTATATTGAGTTTCGCTATGGCTTTAAGATATTCATTGGATCTAGATAAAGAGGCTCAAGCTCTAGAAAAAGCAGTGCAAGACGTTTTAAATGATGGCTTGAGAACTAAAGACATTTTATCAAGCGGAATGAAAGAAGTATCTACTTCACAAATGGGTGATGCGATAATTTCAAAATTGCAATAATCAATCAATTATTCTAAACTATTTTAATGCCAAGCTATACTGCACCTTTAGAAGATATGATGTTTCTTTTTGAAAAATTAAGAGACAATAAGAAATATAACGAATTAGAAAAGTATAAAGAGGTAAGTTCGGATTTAGTTAAAGATATTTTAGAAGAGGCTGCAAAAATAAATCAAAACTTAATCCTACCACTTGCAAAAGTAGGAGATGAAAACCCCGCAGTTTTAGAAAATGGAATAGTAAGAACTCCTCCAGGATATAAAGAAGCATATAAAAAATATATTGAAGATGGGTGGACTTCTTTATCTTGTGACCCAAAATATGGTGGGCAAGGTATGCCAAAAACAGTAAGTGCATTCTTCGATGAAATGTTATCTTCTGCAAGTTTATCATTTAAACTTTATAGTGAGCTAAGCATTGGTGCCTATAATTGTATCAATCATCATGCATCAGATGAACTAAAAGAAAAATATTTACCAAAAATAGTTGAAGGTAAATGGAGTGGCACTATGTGTTTAACAGAACCAGTTTGTGGGACAGATTTAGGGCTTTTAAAAACAAAAGCAGAAAAACAAAATGATGGAACATATAAAATTAGTGGTCAAAAAATATTTATAACTTCAGGAGATCATGATCTTACTGAAAATATTATTCATTTGGTAATAGCTAGAGCCACAGACTCTCCATCAGGCACAAAAGGTATAAGTTTATTTTTAGTTCCTAAATTTGTAGTTAACGAGGACGGAAGTGTAGGACCAAGAAATGGAATATCAACTGGATCTATTGAAAGCAAAATGGGTATAAAAGGTTCTGCAACATGCGTACTAAACTTTGATGAAGCTACTGGTTATATGATTGGTAAAAAAGATAAAGGTTTAAATGCAATGTTTACAATGATGAATCTTGAAAGAATAGTTGTAGGAATTCAAGGCTTAGGAATTTCTGAAATTGCTTATCAAAACTCACTTGCTTATGCAAAAGAGAGAAAACAAGGCAAGACAAATAAAACTAAATCAACTAATGGTGCTGATTTTATAATTGAACATGCAGATATAAGAAAATCTTTATTGAACATGAAATCAATTATCGAAGGTGAGAGAGCTTTATGTTTTTGGTTATCTCAACAAACTGAGGTTAGTTTAAATCACCAAGATGAAAAAGTACGTCAGGAAGCATCAGATTTTGTTTCATTAATGACCCCAGTAGTAAAATCATTGTTTACCGATTTGGGTATGGAAATCACAAATGATGCAATGCAAATTCATGGAGGTTATGGTTATACAAAAGATCAAGGGATAGAGCAGTTATATAGAGATAATCGAATAACTCCAATATATGAAGGTACAAATTCAGTGCAAGCTGCAGATTTAGTTTTTAGAAAATTATCTAATAAAAATGGAGATATAATTAATAAATTTATAGATTTAATAAAATCTGAAACTGATTTGGATAACGAAAAGATTAAGCCATTTACAACACAATTTAAGTATTATTTGGATATTTTGATTAAATTTAGTGAATGGATAAATGAAAAAACAAAAACAGAAAAAGATGATGTTAGCGCTGCTGCAAATGATTATCTGAAAACTCTTGGTTTTGTTTCTGTTGCTTATGCCTGGATAAAGGTCCTGGATGTAAGTTTTAAAGATTATAATGAAAATAAAAATTTTTATGACGACAAAATTAATACTGCAAAATTTTATTTTGATAAAGTTTTACCGAGAGCTGAGCAACACTATAAATCTGCTATTTCTGGAAGCTCAAACATAATGAATTTTAAATTTAATTAAATGAGTCATTACGATACAAATTTAGATAAAAATGCTGCAAATTATGTTCCTTTAACACCTTTATCTTTTTTGGAAAGAGCAAAAGATGTGTACCCAAATTATGAGGCAATAATATATGAAGATAGAAAATACACTTGGAGTGAGGTCTATAAAAGATCCACTAAATTTGCTAGTGCGTTAGAAAAAATTGGTATTAAAAAAGGAGATACTGTTTCTTTTTTAGCCTTTAATACTCCTGAAATTTTTGAGGCTCATTACTCTGTCCCAATGACAGGTGCTGTACTAAACACAATTAATATTAGGTTAGATGCAAATACCATTTCTTATATTCTGAATCATAGCGATGCAAAAGTGCTGGTAGTTGATAGACAGCTTCATGTAGAAGTTAAAAAAGCTTTGAGCAAATTAGACAAAAAAATAACAATAATTGATATTCATGATAAATTTGCCGATCAGTCAAAATTAGAAAAAATTGGTGATTTAGAATATGAAAACTTTCTTAATACTGGTGATGATAATTATATTTGGAAAATGCCAGAAGATGAGTGGCAAGCTATATCTTTAAGTTATACTTCAGGTACAACTGGAAATCCTAAAGGTGTTGTTTATCATCATAGAGGTTCTTATTTAATGTCAACAGGCAGTGCTGTAGCTTGGAATATGCCCAATAGATTAAATTTTTTAACAATTGTTCCAATGTTCCACTGTAATGGCTGGTGTTATCCTTGGACAGTTCCAATGCTGAATGGAAGAACTATTTGTTTACGAAATATAGATGTTAAAAAGATTTTTGAGTTAATAGACAAATATGATGTTACTCATTTTGGAGGTGCACCAATTGTTTTAAATATGATAACAGGTGCCCCTGAAAGTGATCGAAAAAAATTAAAAAACAAAGTGCATGTGCTTACTGCAGGTGCTCCACCTCCAAGTATAATTTTCAAAAAAATGAAAGAACTTGGTTTTGAAGTAATGCATGTTTATGGTTTAACAGAAACCTATGGCCATGTTACTCAATGTGCTTGGAATGACGATTGGAATGAATTTGATGAAGAAAAGCAAAATGAAATTAAAGCAAGACAAGGAGTTCGATATCCTAACCTTGAAGGAGCAACAATTATGGATCCTGAAACAATGAAAGAAGTGCCAAAAGATGGAAAAACAATAGGTGAGATAATGCTTAGAGGAAATGTGGTAATGAAAGGTTATTTTAAAGATAAAGCTGCTACTGATAAGGCTATGTCTGGTGGATGGTTTCATTCTGGAGACTTAGCGGTAATGCACCCAGATGGATATGTCAAAATACAAGATAGATCAAAAGATATAATTATTTCTGGCGGAGAAAATATTTCGTCAATTGAAATAGAAAACACTTTGAGTAAACACCCTTCAGTATCAATTGCTGCTGTAGTTGCTAAACCTGATGAAAAGTGGGGAGAAGTGCCTTGTGCATTTATTGAAATGGTTAAAGACAAACCTACTACAGAGAAAGAATTAATAAGTTTTTGTAAAGAAACTTTGGCTGGTTTTAAGGTTCCTAAAAAAGTAGTTTTTTGTGAATTACCAAAAACTTCTACAGGAAAAATTCAAAAATTTGAGCTTAGAAAAAAATTTTAATTACATTTAGTGATATAAAGACAAAGCTTTCTTGTTAAAAAATCAATTTAAGCAGTTAGACTTCAGATTAAGGTTTTGGTAATATTTAGAATGAAAAAATTTAAAATTTGCTTAACACTATCTTTATCATGGATAGTGCTGGTGGGTTATCTTGTTTGGGCAAATGGATTACTTGCAAGAGGCACTAAAGATTTTAGGTGGGATGAATGGATATGGTTTGGATTAATTCCCGCAATAGTTCCATATATATTTTACTACATTTGGAAACCAGAAGTTATAACAAATTTTTTAAAACAAAATAAATAATGAAAATTGAAATCTATACACAAAACTTTAATTTGATATATGAAAAAAGTATTCTGCTTATTGATTATTGTTATCAAGGTGTGGTTAATTTAGTTACTTATTTAAATCTTTGATTTTTTTTTATTCATTCTTAATTTTTTTATTAGGTGCTTGTTTAGGAAGCTTCGCAAATGTTTGTATCTATCGTTTACCAAAAAATAAACAGATTGTCAGTGGTCGATCTTTCTGTCCAATGTGTAAA
>CACDVM010000023.1 GCA_902556265.1 uncultured Pelagibacteraceae bacterium | reverse complement strand
TCAAAAATAAAAAAAAATATATTAAAATTTTTTTACTTTTTTGTTGTTGCATCTTTTAAAATTAATTCAATAAGTTTAATAAAATTAATATTATGGTATGCGGCTATTTCGGGTACTAAAGAAAGACTAGTCATACCTGGTTGAGTATTAATTTCGAGAAGATAAAATTTTCCTTTGTAATATTTAAAATCTGATCGAGTAACACCCCGACAACCAATTAATTTATGAGCTTTTAATGCTATATCCATTATATTTTTATAATCTTTTTTTGTTAAATCTACTGGAATAATGTGTTTAGTTTTTGCGTTTGAATTATATTTAGCCTTATAATCATAAAATTTTCTTTTTGGTTTTAATTCAATAGCCCCAAGTTTTTTTGAACCAATTATCGCTGCCTGAATTTCCCTTCCAGATATAAATTTTTCTATAATTATTTTTTTATAATCTTTTAATAATTCTAAGTTTTTAATCAAATTTAATTTTGTACAAATAAACACGTTCACACTCGAACCTTCATTTATAGGTTTGATTACAACTGGGAACTGAAGTTTTTTTTCAATTAACTTGATCAATCTTAATTTAGATTTATTAAAAGAATATAAAAAATATTTTGGTGTTAAAATATTATTTTTTATAAAAATCTTTTTAGACATTTCTTTATCCATTGCTATTGCAGATGGGATGACACCTGAATGTGTATATGGGATTTTTGTAGTTTCTAAAATTGTTTGTATATAACCATCCTCGCCAAACTGACCATGTAGAGCGTTAAAAATTACATCGGGTTTGAAAGATTTAATTGTATTTAGTAGTCTAAAATCTGGCTCGGTAATTTTTACTGAATAATTATTTTTAGTTAATTCTCTTGCAACTTGTTTTCCAGTATTAAGACTTATTTCCCTCTCTTTAGATATTCCTCCTGAGATTACTAATATTTTTTTTTTCAAATTACTCCAAAATTTTTATTTCTTTTTCTAAACTAATTCCGGTCTTTTCCAAAACATTTTTAGCAACAAAATCAATTAAATTTCTCATATCTTCATAAGATGCATTTCCCTTATTTACAAAAAAATTGCAGTGTTTCTCTGAAATACATGCATCACCAAAATTTTTATCTAGAGGGACAGCTTCTTTTATAAGTTCCCATACTTTTTTTTTGGTTTGTGTTATTGGATTTTTAAAAGTACTTCCACTTGTTTTGACTTTACTAGGTTGATTTTTTTCTTTTTCAGTTTTAATTCTATTCATCTCTTTACTAATCTTATCTGAATTATCTTTATTTCCCTTAAAAGAGGCACTCAAAAAAATTAAATCTTCAGATAAATAATTTTGTCTATACCCAAATTTAATATCTTTAGATGGAATTGTTATTACATTTCCAGATTTATCAATCGCCTGAATAGATACTAATATATCTTTAAATTCTTTTCCAAAGCAACCTGCATTCATTTTAATCCCACCACCAACTGTTCCAGGAATACCTGATAAAAATTCAAAACCACTTAAATTATTATTTAAAGCAAAATTTGATAAAGATTTATCTAAAACTGCACTCCCGGCAATTATTATATCTTCATTAAGAAGAGAAATGTTATTAAAATTTTCACTTAATTTTATGACAACACCATCAAATAGGTTGTCACTCACCAAAGTATTTGAGCCAGCACCGAGAATAAATACTTTTTCTTTATTTTCTAATTTTTTCAAAAAAATTATCAATTCTTTCAAATTTTCTGCTTTAAAAAAAACTTTTGATTTACCACCAATATTGAACCAATTCTTTTTTTTTAGACTATATTCAAATCTAACATTGTCACCAAACTCACTTAATATTTTTTTTAAATAATTTATTTCCATTACATAAATTCTGGTAACTTTCTCATCCAATTTGAAATTGATCCCGCACCCATTCCAATTACAATTTTTTTTCCATACATATTTTTTTTAAGAAACTTTGCTAATTGTATATTGTTATTAATCAAAAATAATTTTACTTTTGAGTTCTTAATAATCTCTTTTGCAAAATTTAAATAATTGAACCCTAATTTAATTTTTTCTCCAGCCGCATATATAGGACATAAAATAACTATATCTGCATTTATAAATGCAGAAGAAAATTCTTTTCGTAAATCCTTTAATCTTGAAATCCGATGAGGTTGAAATACACAAACTTTTTCATAGCCTTTGTAAACTTTATCTACTCCCTCTAAGACAACTTTAATCTCTGTTGGATGATGCGCATAATCATCATAAAAATCAATGTTGTTATAACTAAAAATTTTGTTAAATCGTCTTTGCACACCTTTAAAATTTAATAACCCTTTTTTTATGTCTAAAATTGATATTCCAACTGTCAGAGCAACTGATGCTGCTGCAACTGAATTTCTAATATTGTGAATGCCTAATAGCGGGACTCTAATTTTTTTAATAATAAGTTTCTTTTTGTTTGGAACATTTACTTGTAAATCAAATTCTGAAAATCTCATATTTTGTTTAACATTTTTAATTGAGAAATTAGACTTTGAATTTATACCGTAAGTATAAAAGTTTTGATTTTTAATTTTTTTTACAATCTCATTGTTTATTTTATCATCTAAACAAATAAATGATTTTCCAAATGATGGAACTTTTTCAATGAATTGTAGGAAATAATTTTTCAAATCATCCATAGATTTATAAAAGTCCATATGTTCCCTATCTATATTTGTTATTATTGAATAGGTTGTTGGTATATGAACAAAGCTTCCATCTGACTCATCAGCTTCTAAAATTGACCAATCGCTTTTTCCAAGTTTAGCAGTATTTTTAATAGAGTTGATAACTCCACCATTAATGATTGTAGGATCAATTTTCGTTTTTTGAAAAATTGAAGTTATTAATGAGGTTGTTGTAGTTTTTCCATGTGACCCTACTACAACAATATTCTTCATTAAGGAAACTATATGAGCGAGCATTTTACCTCTTGAAATAATTGGTAAATTTTTTCTTTTTGCTTCAATAATTTCTGGATTGTTTTTTTTTATAGCAGATGAAACTACAACTATTGTAGCATTTTTAAGATTTTGTTTTTTTTGTCCTATAAAAACTTTTATTTTTTGCTTTTTGAGCCTCTCAACATTCTTATTTAAAGATAAATCACTTCCCTGAACTTTGAATCCTTTTCCTTTCATAATCAAAGAAAGCCCGCTCATTCCTATTCCACCAATACCTACAAAATGAATAAGTTCTGTTTTTGCTAATTCAATTTTCATTTATAACCTTCAATATTTTTTGATTTACATTAATCCAAGAGTTTTGGTAATTTAATTTTTTTAAATTTTCCTTTTTTTTTAAATAATCACTTCGACTATCTAAAATATCCACCAAAAAACCCTCAATTTTTTCATCAAAACTATTTTGTTCAATTATCCAGCAACATTCTCTATCTTTGTAAAAGTTTGCATTTTCAAACTGATGATTGTCTTTAGATGTTGGTAATGGGACTGCAATAAATGGAATATTTAAAACCGATAATTCAGCTAAAGTTGACGCGCCAGCTCTTGTTATGCATAGATCGGCTCTTTGCATTTTATCAGGAAAATTATTATCATAACTAAAAATTATATTTTTAATTTTATTTTTTAAATAAAAATTGTTTAGGAAGAAAATATTTTTTTCTTTTGTTTGTTGTATCACTTCGATTGGTATTTTTTTTGATACTTTTAAAATAGAGTCTTTTAAATTTTTGTCAAAAATATTAGCACCCTGACTCCCACCAACTATCAATAAAGTAAATTCGTTTTTGTTCCTTTTAATTGAATTTAAATTATAGATATTTTTTCTTACTAATGGATTTATGACTATTATCTTATTTCTTAATGATATTGGAAAATTTTTTATATTTTTTGTATAACAAAATATTTTTCGACAAAATTGCAAAAAATACTTATTCGCACGACCTAAAATTTGATTTGGTTCTATTAAATAGATATCCAATTTTAGAAATTTAGCTGCTAAAATTAATGGTAAAGACATATATCCACCTGTCGAAAAAACTTTTTCAATCTTTCTACTCTTTAATAAAAAAATTGATTTCAAACTTAAAAATAAAATTTGAATAATATTAAAAGGTAAAAAAAAAATATTATTAAGTTTTGGTGTATTTATAACTTCTAATTTGTATTTTGATTGTTCTAAATATTTCAATCCTCTTTTATCAGATGAGATAATTACGCTCGCTTCCACTGACAAATGTTCACAAAGAATTGTTGCAGGAATTACATGTCCTCCAGATCCACCTGTTGAAATTAAAAAATTTTTTTTCATTTTAATTAATTTTTCTCTTTGTTAAATTTAGAATTATACCTGACAAAATTGACGTGCTTATTATTGAAGATCCCCCATAGCTTATAAAGGGAAGTGTCATTCCTGTTGTTGGTAAAAGTCTTATGTTAACTCCAATATGTATCATTGCTTGCACTAAAATTAGGCTTATACAGCCTACTAAAACTAATTTTGTCCTTTCTTCATTTTTTAAATTCACTTTTTTAAAAACAGAATAAATGAATATTAAAAACATCAATAAAATTAAAATTATGGCAATCACACCAAACTCTTCTGAAATCACTGAGATAATATAATCCGTATGAGCTTCAGGCACTCTATTTTTTAAGGTCCCTTCACCTATTCCTTTTCCAAAATATCCTCCACTTGTTATTGAATCCATTGCCTTTTCTGATTGAGCGTTATGAGTTCCAGTTTCAGTATTAAAAAAAGACAGTATCCTATTTTTTATGTATGTAAATTTAGGAATAAAATTTATCGAAAAGTATAATGCAATTAAAAGAATTAAACTAGATGTTATTAGAAGTATAACGTTAATTCCTGATATGAAAATTAATACTGACCAAGTAAAAAAAATTAATAAAGTTTGTCCAATATCGGGTTGAGCCGCTAATAGCAAAGCTATTACAAATGTGATAAAAAAAGAGATTAGGTATTTAAAGAAGATACTTTTATTTTTTTCACTACTTAAAATTATACAAATTAATATTATTAAAAAAGGTTTAACTATTTCTATAGGTTGAAATCTTGGCAAAAAATAAAAATCTATCCATCGTTGAGCACTATTTACCTCAACACCTATTAAGGGAACTAAGGATAGTGTAATTAAAGAAATGAGAAAAATTATGGGTGAAATTTTAAACAGCATTTCTTCTTTAATAGAAGATAAAATAAAAATAATTACTAGTCCTAAAAAAACAAATGATAAATGCTTAAAGAAAAACGTATAATCATTTGTATCTAATTTATCAGAAACCAATAATGATGTTGATACTAATGAAAAAAATAATCCTGTAATAAATAACAAAATTATTAAAAAAAATATGAACTTATCTATATTTTTCCACCATTCGTAATATAAATTATGTATTAATCTATTTTGCTCCATCTAAATGTTTTTTTATGCATCTATTAAAATATAAACCTCTATCTTCAAAATTTTTAAAACTATCAAATGATGCTGCACATGGACTAAATAATATTGTTTTATGATTAAATTTTTCCTTATTTATAATCATAAATATTTTTTTAATAGCATCTTTGAGATTATGAAAATTTTTATATTCTATTTTACCTTTAAGTTTTCGATTAAAAAATTTTTTATTTTTACCGTAAATAAAACCTTTTATATTTTTAAAATATTCTTTTGATAAATTAAATTTGTCTCCT
>CACDVM010000022.1 GCA_902556265.1 uncultured Pelagibacteraceae bacterium | reverse complement strand
TTATAGATTTTAATAGTGTGTCTATTTTTGACAAAGATACAAAAAGAAGAATTTAGTCTATAAAGAAAAAATGTTTGAATTATTTGTAGCATTTGGAGCAGGTTTAATAAGTTTCTTATCTCCTTGTGTACTTCCATTAATTCCTGGATATATTTCTTATATTTCAGGAAGTTCCTTAAACGAATTAATAGAGAAAAAAAAGGTAAATTTAATTCCAATAATTTTATTTACGCTAGGTTTTTCATTAGTATTTATAATTTTTGGTGCTGCTTCAACTTTTTTAGGTCAAGTACTTCTTCAAAACTCCTATGAACTTAGAATAGCAGCTGGATTATTAATAGTCATTTTATCGCTTCATATAATAGGAATAATAAATCTTAAATTTTTAAATTATGAAAAAAGAATTCAGACAAATACAAATACCAATTTTTATAGCCCTATATTAATTGGTATGGCTTTTGCTTTTGGATGGACACCATGTATTGGTCCTATTTTAGGTTCAATTTTAGTTCTAGCCGCTACTGAAGAAAGTATTAATAAAGGAATTATGCTTTTGATTTCTTACTCTTTAGGATTAGCTTTACCTTTTATTTTGTCAGGATATTTAATACAAAAATTTCTTATATTTTCTAAAAACTTTAAAAAGAATATTAATTTAGTATCAAAAATAGGCGGATTTATTCTTCTAATTACTGGTATTTTAATATTAACTAATCAATTACAAGCTTTGGGGTATTATTTATTAAATATTTTCCCATTCTTACAAAATTTTGGTTAAATAAATTATGAAAATTTATCAAATAGACTCGAGCGCAAGAAAAGAAGGTTCAACCTCAAGAGCTTTAGCAAAAAAACTATTAGATAAGATTAAAAAACCAGAAGATCAACTTGTATACCGAGATCTTGATGATGAAATGGTTTTTGTATCAGGACTTACAGAATCTGGAATGAAAATTGAAAAAAAAGATCAAACAGAACATCATAAAAAAATGTTTGAACTTTCAGACATTTTAGTTAAGGAACTCAAAGAGAGTGATATAATAATAATTTCAGCCCCAATATATAATTATGGGCCTCCAGCTACTCTCAAAGCTTGGTCTGATCTTGCTGCTAGGGTCGGAGAAACTTTTAGATTCAAACCAAATGGAAGAAGAGAAGGATTATTAAAAAATAAAAGGGCATATTTGGTAATAACTTCTGGTGGGACTAAATTAAACAGTGATGAAGATTTTCTCACACCATGGTTAAGATTTATTTTAAATTTTTTTGGGATCGAAAAAATTGATACAATTTGTGCTGATCAAATGGCATTAGATTATGAAAAATCAATTAAAGATGCTGAAAAACAAATTGAAAATATTTCTTAAAGATTAAATTTTCTTTTTAAGTGTTTTAATTTTCCTTCTGTACTGTCGTAATCAATATAGCAACCTTGTAAAAAACGATTGCCTTCATTAGCATCATAAGTTGTTCTACCATGAAGCAATCTATGGTTATCCATCATTAATAAATCACCCGGTTGAAGCTTAAATTCAATTCTATAATCATCAGAATTATAAAGTTCAGATATTTTTTTTCTTGCTGAGTAGTATAATTCTAATTTTTCTTTATCCATTAGAGGCACAAAATCTAATCTTGGACTAAATCTTACTTGTTTAAATTCTTTAAACTCATCTAGCTGTATCATCTCTGCCCAATTTTCTAGCACTACACTTTGATCTATGAATTGAAACCTTACTTTAATTTCAGTTAAAATTTTATAATATTTAGGAAAATCTTTTTTTAGCTGTTCTGTAACTGTGAAACCATCGACTAAAGTAGATAATCCTCCACTTACCTCATTTTCGATACAATGTAAAATTTGAATACACGGAACAGGATTTCGATAAGGATTGTCTGTATGAGGAGCCAATGGAAGTGAAGTATATGCTAAATCATTTGGATTTGGTTTAGATTTAACATTAAAAAATTCTCCAAAGTTTGTTCTTCTAATACTACCTATCGAATTTGCAAAATTTACAATAAAATTATTTTTAGTAGGAACTTTTTTGAATATTACAAAGCCATATTGGTAAAAACTTATTAGAGCTTTATACATTTCTTCCTCTTCAAAAAAATTATCTTTAAATTCAAAATTATTAAAATCTTTTAAAGAAGAGTCCCAATTAATTTTGCTAATATATTTTACGTCATTAATATTTGAAAATTCTTTTAGAATATTTTGAATTGCTAGTTTTGTATGAACTCCATCATCAAAAGTTATTTCCAAAAAATCATTGGACAGACTCATTGAATTAATTTGAATATTTTCTTTAAGTTCTGTGGGATCAAATAATCTTTGTTGTGTGGCTTTATCCACAAAAATATCTCCATCAACTCTTTCTCTCAACCAAAAAGGATGAATTTCTTTTTTTAATCCCTTGTTTTCAAAAAATACCTTGTTATTCTTTAATTCAATTTTCATAAATTAACTAAATCATTATTTAAAATTTAGCTTTAATCAATAGGAATAAAATAGTATTAGTCCTTTGTGCCAATGTTAAAATCTTCAGATTATAAAGCTTATTCAAAATTCATTGAAAGTTTAGCTAAGAAATTAACTAAATTTTACTACTCTAAATTAAATAAATCTTTCAAAGTATCAAATAAGCTTAAAGGGAAAGGTTATGATCCAGTTACAACTGCAGATAAAGCATTTGAAAAGTTTATCAGAAAGGAAATCAATAAAAAATTTCCTAATCACCAAGTTATTGGGGAAGAATTTGGTCATAAGAAATCAAAAAGTGAATATTCTTGGGTGATAGACCCTATTGATGGAACACGATCGTTTGTTATTGGAAATCCAACATGGAGTAACTTAATTTCTTTAAATTATAAAGGAAGTCCTGTTTTAGGTCTGGCAAATTTTCCAATATTGAAAAAGTATTATTTTAATACTTCATTAAATTCAGCTTATGTTTCAGGTAATGGAAAGAAAAGAAAAATAAAAGTAAATCATAGAGCAACTTTTTCAAATATGAAATTATCAGCAGCCTTTCATGGAAGCCTGACTTTAAATCAACAAAAGAAAATTCCCCAAATTTTAAAAAGAATGCAATTTCCTTGTGCAGACGCTTTGAGCTATTCTCATTTTGCTGAAGGTAAATTAGATACTGTATTACAATGTTCAAATAAGATTTGGGATATTCATCCTTTGATTCCAATTATCAAAGCTGCAGGCGGAATAGTTACAACTTGGAATAATAAAAATCCTGAAAGAGCAGGAAATATAGTTTGTTCAGCAAACAAAAGTCTTCACAATAAAATTCTGAAAATTTTAAAACCTGTGTCTAAGTAGTTTTTCCAAGTGTATTAAGCAAAATTACACCAATAATAATTAGTGCTATTCCAATTACTCCATACAAGTTTGGTATTTGACTATATTTAAAAACACCAAACAAAGTGACTGCAGTAATAGTTAATCCACCATATGTTGCATACGTAAAACCAACGGGAATAATATTCATTGCTTTTGATAAACAAAAAATACAGGCTACTATTGTAATTGCACAAAAAATAGTTGGTCCAAGATTTGTAAATCCATTAGTTGATTTTAAAAAACCATTAGAAGTTATTCCTAAAATAATAGCTAATAATAAAAAGATATATCCAGATAAATTTGTCATATATTATCCTGTTTTACCAAGTAGGTTTACTATTAAAACTCCTGAAATAATCAAAATTAAACCAACAATAGTATAAAAATCTGGCATTTGATTAAATTTATAAATTCCAACCAACGTTGTAGCTATTATACAAAGACCTGCAAATGAAGCATAAGTAATCCCAACTGGAATAGTTTTCATAACAATAGACAATGTATACATGCAGCCAACTATAAATACTGCTGTTAATAAACTTGGTATTAACAAAGTAAATCCATTTGCACCTTTGGCAAAACCATTTGCTGCAGTACCTAAAATAACTGCAAGTAAAAGAACTATGTATGCAATTATATTACTCACATTTAAAGATTATTCTTATTTGGTAATTTTATCTACCAATTTTTTTATCGGTGGACCAAGAACAAGTGCAGCTATAATTGCTATAGGCAAACTTACTGACCATGCTTTTAAAAATCTGTCAATATATTCATCATCCATTCCAGTATTTATATAGGTAATTATAAGCGTCATAAGCAAACTCATGCCAAAACCCATAATTAAAATGAATATGAAATCAAAATATTTTTTTGGAAACATTATTTAGACATTGGAGTAGCACCAGTTTCTAAGCTAGTGATCTTTCCATCTTTATATTTATAAACTGCCATTACAGCTTCCACATTTCCATCATTAAAAGTTACGATTGAATGGTGTATACCTATTTCATCATTTTCATAAACAATTCGTGCTTTATCTTGATTAATATCACCACTCATTGCCCATTTTATTACATCAGCTTTTCCTAATGAATTTCCAGATTTATGCATCGTGAACTTAAAATCATCATGCAAAAGCTCATTCATAGTTGCTTCATCTTTCTTATCTATTGCATCTGTATATCTTTTTAATATCGACATTATTTCTCTCTTTAATTTAAATTAAATATAAATTTTATCAGCTAGACCATAACATAATACAGCGCTTAAAATAGTTAGAACTAACGGTGCATATATCGCTTCATCGGAAGTTTTGTCTGTATGACCAAGTTTATTTATTTTTGTATTATAAAAACCAACTATAAAAGCTGATAAGTTCTGTAAAAATATAAGGTTAAAGAATCCCCACGTTGCTTCCAAACCATTAGATCTTATGAAGCCTACATAAATAGCCATAGCTACTGAACCAAAAAATATTGATCCAAAAAATCTAACCATCCCCGCACCAGTATCATCAATACCATACTGATCTAAAAAAGATTTAGTTTGGAAAACACATCTAAATCCATAAAAGGCAAATCCTATAAAATGAATTATAAAAACTGCTAAATAAAATATTCCATTAAATTTTTCTATCATATTTTAAATTCCTTAACTAAATATTGGTCTTATCTCATCTTCAATAGTACCTTCTATTGCAACTTCTTTCAATTTCTCTTGAAGTTTTATATATTCAGGATCTGCAGACATGTTAGCGTCAGCATCATTATCACCTTCAAACATAGGTCCTATTAAAGTTTCTCTTATTGTTCTTGGGTCTCCACCCATTTGAAAAGAAAAGTAGACGTCATGCTTAGGATAATGTTTTTTTCTAACTGCTGCTAAGCCTTTTCCAATTTCCATTGCTTTTACTAGGCCATCATCTTTTACTCTCATTGTTCTTGTATAAATTACTTTCACTTCTGATCCTTTTTTTTATTTAGCATTAAAATCTATAACATCATCTGTACACTCAACAAATTTATGAGGTTCATAGAAATCGTTCATAGACTCTAATTGTTTATTAATTGCATCTGGATCAGTACCTTTCCACCAACAATACATTGTTAGATTGTCTCCAGGTGTATTCCAGCTCATTTGACACTTAGCATTATCACTTGTCATTGCTTTAGTCATATCTTCCATTGACATTGAACCAGTAACTTCAATCATTTTAGCTTTTGCTTCTTTTGATTTAAAAGTATGTGTTACTATATAGTTTTTCATATTTATCCTATTTTACTTTTGTTAAATCATAGATCGAATAGCTATCTAAAACAGCATCCATGATAGGTTTTGATACTTCAGTTCCTTCAATAAACTTATGTAATGCAGGTTCATCAGTACAAAATATCTTAAACATTACAGTACTTTTATCTGGGGTTACCGTTCCAATAGTTTTTTCTACTACTGCAACTTTAGCTCTTTCCGCTAAACCTTCAGG
>CACDVM010000021.1 GCA_902556265.1 uncultured Pelagibacteraceae bacterium | reverse complement strand
GCAAAACTGCAAATGAAGGAGCAACAACTATTTTAGGTAAATTTTTTTTTAACCAATCCATAAAAAAATAAATCTGCGCTACCTAAAGTAGCGCAGATTTTAAGAACTGTTAAGTTTAAATTACAAAGATGCTTTAACAGCTGCTGCTAATTTTTTTGCAGCATCTTTTGAAGACATATTTGAATTGAAATGTTCAGTAACAACGTCAGTTATTGCACCAGACTGAGCACCTTTTAGTGCCATTCCATGGGCATAACTTGGCATTAAGCCACCAGCTTTACTAGCTGCATTCAAGTCCGCGTTTGATTTCTTTGCACAATCATCAAAATCAGCCATTGATACATCTAGTCTTGCAGGAATCGAGCCTTTATACATATTAAAAACTTTTTGAAAGTTTTTACCCATAATTAAACTAGCAAGTAACTTCTGTCCTTCTAATTTATCAGCACCTTTAACGTTGTAAAATACAAATGAGTCTACATTGTAAAGATATCCTTTATTAGATGGTGTTGGTGAACAATAATAATCTTTTCCAGGTTTTAAACCTTTTGCAGAAAATTCACCTTTAGCCCAGTCACCCATAATTTGGAATGCTGCTTTTCCATCCATAACCATACCTGTTGCAACGTTCCAGTCTCTTCCTGGTGACCCTGCATCAGTATAAGATTTAAGTTTTCTCATTTGGTCAAATACTTTAACCATAGTAGAACCACTTAATGCTTTTTGATCTAAATCAATAAAAGCTTTTTTGTAGAAATCATTTCCACCAATACCTAGAGCTACTGCTTCAAATACTGTAGCATCTTGCCAAGGTTGTCCACCATGTGCAAATGGAATAATTCCAGCTGCTTGAAGTTTGTCTGCAGCAGCATTAAATTCATTCCAATTTGTAGGCATCTTAATTCCATTAGAATCTAAAACACTTTTATTTGCCCAAAACCAATCTATTCTATGAATGTTAACTGGGGCTGCACAATATTGTGTAAAATTATTACACTTCATGTGTTGAGCAACTTGTTTACTTACTAATTTATCCCAACCTTCAGCTTTAGCAACAGCATCAATGTTGTAAGGTTTTATTACACCTTGATCATCATATTCTTGAATAGCGGGACCTTTAACTTGTGCTGCAGCAGGTGCATCACCAGCAACAATACGAGCTTTTAATGTTTGCATTGCAGCATCTCCACCTCCGCCAGCAACGGGCATATCCGTCCATTCTCCACCTTTGTCAGCAAAGTCAGCTTTAAGTACGCTTAATGCTTTTGCTTCTCCACCTGAAGTCCACCAGTGAAGTACTTCTGCTTTAGGTCCAGCTAACGATATATTTGGAACTAAAGAGATTGCAAAAATTGCAACTAATATTTTTTTTATATTCATGTTTTCCTCTTAAGTTAATATTTACAAATTAATTTGTGGTTTAGTTAATATAAAAAAAAAATCCAATTAAATATGGGTAATTATGACAATACAATTTAAAGTTGATTTTAATTTTTTTATTTTTAATTATGGAAATACCTAAGAAATTATTTATTTTAAAATGTAAAAATCACTTTTTACGTGAAATTTATCAATAAGTGGTTTTTCTACCTAATCTTGCAGCACCTCTTACACCACTTGCATCACCAAATTTTGGTTTTAAAAAAACTCCATCATATTCTCTTCCTATGACATATTTTTTTACTAAAGTTTGAATCTCATTAAAAAAGTCTATTGAATTAGAAACTCCACCTCCAAAGACAAATGCATCAGGATCTAAAATATTTATTATTGTAGATAATGACATAGCAAGGTTTATTTTAAATTCATCTATAAATTTATCAGCTTCAATGTCATGTTTTCTGTAAAGATCAAAAATTTCTTTAGCTTTTAAATTTTTTTTATATTTTTTGTTATATTTTTTAGCTAAACCAAGGCCTGAAATAAAACTTTCAATTTCGCTCTCTCTTAAACTAGTTGTGTTTAATTCCTCTTTTTTAGCAGCCATATAAGGTAATTGGTTGTGTCCCCATTCTCCTGCAATTCCATTCGGTCCGTTGACAATTTGTTTATCAATTACTAGACCGCCTCCAGCGCCAGAACCTAGAATAATCCCATACACAATCTTGTAATGTTTACCAGCACCATCTATTGCTTCTGATAATGCAAAACAATTTGCATCATTTTCACAAAAAACTTCTCGTCCTAAGGCTTCACGTAAATCTTTTTGAAATGGTTTTTTTTCTATCCATATACAATTTGGAGCATTTTTAACTAGTCCACTCTGTGGAGAATGCACCCCAGGATGACAAACACCTAATGGTAATGTCTTTTGTACTTTTTTTTCTATATCTGAAACAATTTTTTTAATTTGTTCAATAATTGAATTATAATTTTTTGGACAATCTACTCTTTCTCTATGCTTTTCATTACCTTGTTCATCTAAAATAACACTTTCAATTTTAGATGCACCAAGGTCAATTCCTATTTGCATATAATTAACCTTTTAAACCTAAATGAGTATATTTAACATTTAAATAATCTTTGATTGCGTTAGACCCACCCTCTCTTCCATAACCACTTTGCTTAATACCTCCAAACGGTGCTTCTGCTATTGCAATCATACCTGTATTAACTCCTACTGTCCCAGTTTCCAATTGCTCTGAAGCTAAATGGGCTTTCTCCATTGAATTAGTACAAACATAACTACATAGACCAAGCTCATGATTGTTAGCTCTTTCAATAACTTCTTCAAATGATTTAAAAGATAGCATTGGAACTAGAGGCCCAAAAGGTTCTTGTTTCATAATAGTAAAATCATCTTTTACATCATCAAATATAGTTGGTTCATAGAAAAAACCTTTATTAAAACCAGCAGGTCTTTTGCCTCCTAATAAAACTTTTGCTCCCTCTTGTTTTGTTTTTTCAACTAATTCTTCAATTTCATTTAATCTTTTCTTCGTTGTAATAGGGCCTAATTGAGTATCAGCATCCATTCCGTTACCAATTTTAAGTTTTTTTGTTTTATCTACGAACAAATTTACAAACTCATCCTTTTTACTTTCATGAATATAAAATCTATTAGGTGAAATACATACCTGTCCGTTATTTCTAAATTTTGCAGCAATTGCCATATCAGCAGCCTTTTTTATATCCGCATCATCAAATACTATAAAAGGTGAATGACCAGACAACTCCATGGTTACCCTTTGAACTTTATCTGCTGCTTGTTTTAATATTAATTTTCCAACTCGTGATGAGCCTGTAATAGAAATCTTTTTTACAATGTCAGAAGCAATCAATTGTTGAGCAATACTAGGTGGATCACCTGATAAAAGATTAACTACTCCTGGCGGTACTCCACACTCTCTACAGATATCAACCATCTCCATTACAACTCCTGGCGTAATAACATCTGGTTTTATAATGACCGAACAACCTGCTGCTAACGCTGTTGAAATTTTTCTTGCTGACAATACTGCTGGAAAATTCCAAGGAGATAATGCAGCAACAACCCCAACTGGTTGATAGTAAACATGGACCCTAGTATCTTCAAATCTACTTTCAACTGTTTGACCATAAATTCTTTTTGTCTCTTCAGCATTCCATTCAAAAATATCTGCTGCTCCAGCAATTTCACCTTTTGCTTCAGCTAAAGGTTTTCCAACTTCAAGTGTCATCCATTTAGCAAGCACATCTTGTTTCTCTCTCATTTTGTCCGCAATTTTTCTAATAGTATATGCTCTTTGCCAAGGTGCAGTTTTTTTCCAAACTTGTAATCCTTTTTCTGCTGCCTTCAATGCTCTATCAACATCTTCTGATGAAGCCTTAGATGCTTTGCCCAAAACTTCTTCTGTTGCAGGATTGATAACTTCATAAGTTTCACCATTTGATGAGGGTGACCAATTGCCATCAATAAATTGTCCAAACTTTTCGTACATAATTTGCTAAACTTGGAGTTGAGTAAATAATTTAATTAAGAAATTTTTTATCAAATATGGTTTAATCTTTCAAATTAAATAAAGGAGGTCCTATGAAATTTGTAGTTCTAGGAAGATATACTGAGCAAGGTCTTGGTGGTTTCGTAAAAAATCCTTCAGATAATAGACAAGAAGCAGCAAAAAAAATAACTGAAGCTGCTGGTGCAAAACTAATTGAAATGATGACTCTAAGAGGTGCTTATGATTTCATAGCTATTGTTGAAGGTCCAAATTTTGAAACTGCTGCTGGGATGAAGATGTTGATGGAAGCAACAGGAACAATTAAAGATATGACTATAATGGAGTCAGTTAATTTTAATAAAGCTGCTGAAATTGCATCCAAAGCTGCTGCATCATACAGGCCAGTAGGAAAATAAATTAAATAAAATTAACTTCCAGTAGCGGACTGGAAGTTAATTTACTTTGTATAAAGTAGGAAACATTTCCCCTTCAACAGGGTCGCCATTTTTATATCCAGCTTTTTGCATTGCCTTTCTATAATTGAAACTAGTCCAATCTCCATCATAACTAATTTTTGCACCTTCTTTTGCAACCCGTAAAGTATAACGACTTAAAGTTTTATTAGGAATATTTTCACTTAGTGTTCCATGGAGGGTTCTCATATCAAAAATAACTGCATCACCTAAATCACAATCCCATTGTAAAAATTCGTATTTATCTTTATTTCCTAATATGTCTGGAGGTAATTCATATTTTTTTCCATTCACAATACATTCATTACCTTCAATTTTATGTCCATCTTTAAACAAAACTCTTAAGAATAACTTATTCCACAAGTGAGATCCTTTAACCCAAACCACTCCCTCATCTTTTTTTGTAGGTTGCAAGGGCAACCATAGGACACACATTGTACCGTCCATATCAAAATAACTTATGTCATGATGAAATGGAGTAGAAGATTTAGACCCTGCTTCACGTAAAAACCAATTATCCATAACTAAGTTAATTTTTTTTGCCAACATAAGTTCTGATGCTATTTTTGCATAAGGAGAATTGTAAACAAATTCTTTAAATTCAGGTACAAGATGCCAGGTCCAATAATCCTCAAGGTATGCGGGAACCCCTTTTTGTACAGTGTGTGATTTAAACCGAGGGCTTGGATTTTTAATATCTCTTTCTATTCCTTTTTGTAGTTTTTTTATCCAACTAACATCAAATTTACCTTTTAAAAAAATTGCCCCATCAGTCTTAAACTGATTAATTTCATTTGGTGTAAGAATTTTATTCATGATAAGGTGTAATATAAATTAAATATAAAAATGCTCAAAGATAATTTTGGAAGAACATTCCCTTACATAAGACTATCAATAACTGATGTTTGTAATTTTAAGTGTGGATATTGTTTACCTAATGGTTATCAAATTGACAAAAGTGATAATAGAAAATTTCTTCATCTAGAAGAAATAAGACGTCTTACAAGAGTTTTTTCAAAATTAGGTGTACAAAAAATAAGACTTACTGGAGGAGAACCAACGGTAAGAAAAGATTTTTTTGATATTATTAAAATATTAAAAAATGAAGTTGGGATTAAAAAGGTTGTAATTACAACAAATGGTTATCATTTAGATGAAAAAGCAAAGAGACTAGTAGATAGTGGATTGAATGGTATTAACATTAGCATAGATAGTCTAGATAGGAACATATTTAAAAATGTTACAGGTCACGACCGTTTACCAGAAATTTTAAAAGGAATACAAAATCTTCAAGATTTAAATTTTGAAAATATTAAAGTTAATGCTGTGCTTTTAAATGGAGTTAATGCTTCCATAAAAGATTTTAATAGTTGGGCAAATTTTATAAAAAAAAATAAAGTAGATTTTAGATATATAGAATTAATGCAAACTGGAGATAACTTAGATTATTTTAATAAGTATCATGTCTCCTCTAAAATCTTTAAAAAATATTTGGATAAAAATAATTGGATTTATCAAACTTTTGGAAAAAATGCTGGACCATCTCTAAACTATATTAATCCTGAATATAAAGGGAAATTTGGAATTATAGCTCCCTACTCTAAAGATTTTTGTAAAACTTGTAATCGTTTAAGAATTACTTCTAGAGGAGATTTGAGATTATGTTTGTTTGGAAATACTGGAATTAGTGTTAGACATTTATTACAAAAAGATAACCAAATA
>CACDVM010000020.1 GCA_902556265.1 uncultured Pelagibacteraceae bacterium | reverse complement strand
TGAAGTACTTTTTTATCTACATAATTCTTATTTAATCTATCAGAAAATTTACTAGCCATTTCATTGAGAGTAAGTTCTTTATATTTTTCAATGTAATATGGACTTGCAGTTTCATCTATTTTTCCATCTTTAACTGCGTCTCTAAATTTCTTTTTGTTTTCTATGTAGTCTTTTTGTGCTTTAGCTACGTCAATATTTTTTTGTTCTAACTCTTTACCAATAACTATTTTAGTTCCACCATCATTTATAAAATTATCTAACGACCTTGTAAATTCACTTAGTCCAGCAATTTCAGGTTCTGGGTCTGGTTTAAAAAATAAATTAAAATCTCTTGAAACTACTTCTGGTAATTCAGGTGTAAGATTTAATTCTGGTGTAGTTCTTTTTTTAGCCATTATACATTAATCCCACTTACACTATTTTTTTGTCTTCTCTTTTCGGCATTAGTCATAAGACCTGCTTGTTGTTTTTGAAATTCTAATCCGTAATAAGTATTTGCAACATTCAATGAAGCTGACGCAAAAGCTAAAGCAGGATTAGGTGGTTGTTCATATGTTGATTGTGCTTGTTGTCCAAACTGAATAGCTTCTAAGTTTCTTTCAAACTGTGCAATATTAACTGCCATATTTCTTTGCAGTGCTGAATTGTAATTACCTTGAACTCTATAATAATCACCAAGTAATCTTTCTTGTGAACCAGATAAAGCTAATCCCTCTGAACCTGCTATAAATTTTGCTCTAGTTCTTTTTGCTTTGATACTTGCTTGAAATCCTTTTTCAGAACTTTTTGCTAAAGTTTGTCTAATCTTTAATTGTTCAGTTGCGTATCTTCTAATTGCATTTTGTCTTGCTAATTCATTCTGTCTTTTTTGTGCTACGAATTGTGCCTTTTGCTGTGCTTTCGCCTGTTGAAATTGTATCAATGACGAACCTGCACTTGCAATCATCAAAGCTGTTGTTGGTTCTACACACATATTCTTATAAACTCATAAAAAGGTTTTTGAGATACTCCATATTTAATTTTTCGTAAAAATTTAAATCCACACCATTTAAGCCACCTGATATGTAGTTCATTTCTACAATCAACGTAGTTCCATAGCTTTGGATATTTGTTGTTTAAAAAGTCTACGACCTTTCTACTTTCTCGTAAGAAAGAAAATCGTATCCTAAATATTTCATCAGACGCTAATAGCCATATTCCACCATCTTTACTAACACCAAACATACCAACTGGTACGTCATCTTTATCTATAATGGTGAAACAAACTTCTGAGTTTACAAAACTCTTTAGTAGACCACCGTATGGTGCAAAACCACTTGCGTCTAAGATTTCTCTTTTATCTTCGTATCGAAGTTTCTCTGCTAAATAAATGCAGTCTTCGTGTATAGATAAACGAAATCCGTTAAATTCTTTGACTTGCTGTGACATAGAAACCTTGCCAACTTGCATTAATGAAGTTGCTAGGTAAGTGACTATTATTTTTAAGTTTGACTATGAGTTTGTCATTTTCAGATTGTACTGCAAAGTCGAAATCTCCATCTTCTAAATTAATTGTGCCAGTTAAACCTGACCCCAAAACCGTACCTGTGAATGTAGCATTTGATGTACTACGCCCTACTGGTGTCACCTCTGTCGTAAAAAATCCTGTATCATTAAAAGAAACCGACCAGTTTCTTATTTGTAATCTTCCCTCTTTAACTGATATTCTACTTCCTACGCTATCAGCTACTTGGATAAATTGTTGAGAGAATTGAAATACAAATTCATATTGCTCTCCTATGAAAAAATTCTGTGCAGTAATATCACCAGAAACAACAATACTTGTTCCTGATTGACTAACTGTTGCTATCTCCTGACCTGCTTTATTTGTAGACCCAGACTTACCTACAACTTTCATAGTGTTATTAATTGCGTATGGTAAAGTTAAAGTAGTCTGATTAGTTCCTGCGTTATAGCTTTCTGTAATCT
The DNA here is from genome assembly GCA_902556265.1 of uncultured Pelagibacteraceae bacterium. Lineage (GTDB taxonomy): Bacteria > Pseudomonadota > Alphaproteobacteria > Pelagibacterales > Pelagibacteraceae > Pelagibacter. Next base: position 4,170 of record CACDVM010000020.1, on the reverse strand, counting down.
GAGTGTTATTAATTTTTCTATCTAAATGAGTAAGATAAGTTTCTCCACTATCTGTAAGTGCAGGTGAAACATCAATACTTTCTAAATAAACTCCATCACTTCTTTCGTTTACAATAAATAAAGTATTTTCAATAAAATCAATATTTAAGATTTTATCTGAAGTAGAAGTACCATAAGTCCATTTATGCCACGCAGATTGTAGTCTTTTGTTTTGTGCTACATAATATTGAAATACATAAAGAGCATTATCTTCATCAGAAGACAAAGCTATTAAGATGTTTTCAGTAGTAGAAGTAGCAAGTTTAAAAACATTAGCAGGTACAAACTTTGGAACATTAGCAGTAATATCGTCAGCTTTCTTCGTATCTGTATCAGACGCAACGAAAAACTCTCTAACCCCTGAGAAATTTCCTTTGTTAAATGTAAAGAAGACATTAGACCCTGAACCGACTGGCTTAACTTTTTTGTCTGCTTCAAATTCTGTTGTGACATTTATTGATATATTACTTGCTGTTAGTGTTGCACCACCAGTCACCATAAACTGTGATTGTTCTGAAAATAATAAAAGTTCTTCATCAAAAGAAACTGCGTGTTGTAATATACTTACTTTAGTGTGAGTACTTGCAACATCTATTGGGTCAGTATCCAAAGCTGAAGTCACCGTTTCAGGAAAGAACTCAAAGAACTCTCCACTTCTAGACATAACTACATTTTCATCTGCAAGTACACCTAGTCTATTTCTATGAAAGAAAATATCATTTATCTTCTTACCTATAAAACTTGGGTCAGGTGCAGAGTTTAAGTCTCCTGCTACTCTGCTACCTAACGTGGGTACATCATATGAAGTAGCTGAAATCGTATAAGAACTTCCGTCTATCTGAGTAAACCTAAAGTTTCCGTCAGCAGTCCGAATTAGTAAATGAGGAAATTTTGTTTCTTTAATATTTATTGGTGTTGCAGGTTTTACAGTTTCTTCCCAAACATCACTATTATATTTAACAAAATAATTATCAAAATTATTTGAAGCGTCTCCTGTCACTTCAACAACCATTCCATTAATTGCAGGTTGAGGTAAATCAGAAAAATTCTGTACTGTATCTGCAACAACTTGTGAAGCGTCATCACCAAATCCATCAGAAGCTGATATACTTAAAGTTCCTGAAGATTTAACAATAGAAAAACTACTGTCTCCAATGTTTGCTAAAGTTATTCCTGACGGACTTCCTATTGCACTTTTTAATCCGTCTCGAATATCTTTAGTGTTTGTGTTTGATGAAGTAAACGTAGTCGTAGTTCCATCAATTGTAATTGAGTATGGTGTGCTATCAACTCCTTGTAATACTGAATAAACTGCTTGTTCTACTTTTGCAGGACTGGTTGTAGTATCCATTTCATTGGCAATACTTTTATTTAAAACAAAGGTATTGTCAGCTACTGTGACTAAAACAAAATCATTCTTTGGGTCTGAAGAAGTTAAGTATGCAGTAGCACCAGTTTGATTGACTACTGTTTTTTGTGTTCCATTAATATCGTAAACTTCAATTGAGCCATTCTTTACAATAACAACATATCTTTCATTTGCGTCTCTATTGATTGTATGAACAAAACAATTACCAAAACTAGATGAAGATAATTTAGCAATATAATTAGTTGGTGGTCTTTTTTTAAGACCCTCAACAACAGAACTAAATCCGTTTATTTGTTCAGTAGCTTGTGAACTAAGTCTTAGAACCTCTGGTTGCTGACTTACACCCTGAACTAAATTAGGAATTGTTCGTGATACTAAAGGCATTAATAACCTCTATTGTTTCTTGCTATTGTGTATATTTGTTCTGGTGTATCAAAGATTGTGAAATCACCAGTTCTTGCTTCAGCATTTCTTAAAATTGATAATGCTTGTTTTTCATCTTCTTGTGAAAATTTATGTAAAGTATTTGCACCAAGTGTTCTATCGTGAAACACTCTAGCACTTCTTATTGTAATATATCTTTTTGCTTGTTCAGGTATTTCATTAAAAGGTAATAATAAAACCTGAGTGACATCTTCAAAGTTTCTATCAAATATGTCAGTATTTTTTGCCATATTAAATAGGAAGCCATCACGTTGAACTAAATCATAATCAGCTTTGGGTACTAGATTTGGGTCTAGTTCTACTCTGACTACGTTAGTTCCTACTGGAATTTTGTTATTTGTATCTCTTGTTAATGTAGCTTTATAGTGGGTGTTAAAGTGCCAACCTGCTGATTGAACTTCTCTAGAAATTTCTGATAATACGTTTTTAGCTACTGTTCCATCTACTGGTAAAGAACCACTCAAAGAGTTTAACGGTGCTTCTCCAATTGTTGAAAGAATAACATTTACGGCTTCTAATTCCGTACTTCTTGCTGTTGTAGTCATTATGGTAAAAAGCTATCGAAGAAATCGTCTATCTTTTTTCCTAACCATCTTTTTAATTTACAAAACCAACACGGCATAAATTTCTCCTTTAAACAACAGGCGTAGATTGTCTGTGTTAATCTCTACGCCTGAAGTTATCATTTATTATGATTTGTTAATTGAAACAGCACATTCTGGTCTTAGAATGTTATGTCCAACCATCATTCTTGCAGTCATTAATGTTCCCATTCTTCTTGGGTCATAAGTACTTTCAAGAGTTAAGTCTTTTCTCTTTACAGTTCCTATTGCACCTTTTTGAAAAATAGTTGCAACAACGTCTGAAGCATTGACTAAGTAATCGTTGTTTTGTCCAGTTGCACTATCAGTTGCAGAGTTTACATAACTGTCTACTGCTGTGTTTGATTTGATTACTGGAACACCACCGATTGCAACAACTGACCCTTTACCGAAGTCACCATTGTTAGCTGAGAAATCTCTGCTTACAAGTTTATCAACATTTGCTAACTTGTAGTAAATGTCAGGCGTGACCACCATATAACGTTCTGTTGTAGGCACATCGTTTTCGTCTAATTTTTGAATTGCTTCAAATACACTTTCGATTAACGATGTCATATTTGTGTCAGCGTCTGCGTCTACGATTTCAGTACCTGCACCAGTGTCACCACTGATATTAGCTGAAGTTCTTGACGCTTTAACGATTAGTTGTAGTAAGTGCTTATCAACTTTTTTTGCTAAAGCACGACCCATTTCATTACTGAAGATAGAACGTACATCGAAATGATTACGTAATTCATCTACTTCTGCAACGAATGTAGAAGAAATTAGCATATCATCTATGTTGATTAGCTTTTCTGTTTGTTTAACAGTTGAGCCAGTTATCTCATTTCCTGCTGTATGATATTCTGCTGTAATTTTACCAGTGACTGGGAAAGAAGCAGATTTACCATTTTGAATGTTTCTGACAGTTGTCATATTCATCATTTGGTTTTCTCTACCAAAAGCAGATAAGACTTCTCCAGAAAAAATCTTTAGGAAAAGAGCATTAGCGTCACCTGTTGCTAGGTTTTGACCTAGTCTTGTTGGTGTAGCGTTTGCCATAGTTTATTTTCTCCTTATAACTATTTTTATTTATCTACCTATTTACTTTCATTCCTAAGTTGTCACTCGTAAGTGGCTAAGTTAGATTTTAATAAGTACACCCCTCTTATGAGAAGTGGTGTTCATTTGTGAAATCTTTTAGACATTACTTTCCAAAATTCTTCTTCAGAAATTTTTTTCTTTTTCTTTCTACGATATTTTTGTACCAAGTTTCCACGACCTGATACTCCAGTAGACTGGCGAAAGTTTTTTATTTCCTTTGACATTAGCAAGTATTGGTTTCATTCGAGCCATAAAGCTCTCTCTGTTCTTTGTCTTATCTCTATTGTTGGACATTGAAGCGTCTCCAAATCTTACTGTCTTTATTTTATCGCCATCTTTAACAAAGACTTTATATTTTTTATTCCCTTTCGTTTCACGAATAATTTTGTTTAATGGTTTATCTGCCACCTCTATTTGCTTTTTTAAAACTTCTTCTTTTTGATTTATTCATTGATGAAAACTTAGGTCTTCTTTTACTTTGGCTAGTCTTTTTAAATCTACTGCCTGTCTCGTGTTCTATTTTATTGAGAAGATTATTCTTCTTCTTTGCCACCTACTTTCCTGCAATTTTCATTGCCTGTCTGTGTGCAAATCTAAAAGACTTACCTTTATTCATTAAAGCGTTCATCATAG
>CACDVM010000019.1 GCA_902556265.1 uncultured Pelagibacteraceae bacterium | reverse complement strand
AAAAATTTTAATTTATTGAGAATCGTGTATTAGCAAAAACATAATGATTAAATTAAAAAAAATTTCCAGTTTAATTATATTTATTTTACTTACTAATTGTGCTGCGCCTGGAACAGCACTGTTAAGTCCAGTAATAACTGGTGCAAAAACTAAAAGTGCTCACCAAGCATCGCTATCATTAGCTTCCTCAATAAGCTCAAACCAATTATTTAAACGACATGGCAAAAAAATTAAGTCAGAAATTCACAAAAATAGCGAAAAGATTTTTGAATATTTAAATTACTTCCATAGAAGAAAAATTTAATTCAATTTTATCCCCACTCTATAATTCAATTACAAAGTGTTTTAAAAAAAATTAAGAATCACCTAATTTCACTTTAAGGGTGGTAGAGGGAGACTGAAGCCACCCCTACTCATAGTTTAAAATATTCTAATAAAAATTTTATAGCTATAATTAACAAAAAAATTCCAAAATACTTTGTGATTTTTTTTTTATCTATCTTATGAACTGTTCTGGCTCCTATCCTGGCCATAAATGTTGTAATTGGGATAAAAATTAAAAAAGCTGGAACATTTAAAAATCCTATACTTAATGGTAAATTCGAATTTAAATAACTTCCAGTAAATAAAAAACCCAAGGCACCAAATAAAGCAATCAAAAAGCCTATTGCTGCTGCACTTCCAATTGCTTTATTAATTGTATAACCAAAAAATTTTAAGATTGGTACGTTCATTATTGCACCTCCAATACCCATTGGAGCTGATATAAAACCAACAATAATTCCTAAAATTATCTTAAAGTATAATTTAATTTCAATAATTACATCTTTCTCTTTTTCTTTAATCATTAATAGATAAATGCTTAAAAAAAATATTATGATAGTAAAAAATAGTACCAGTGATTTTGTTTTTAATGAGGCTGCAAATAAAGTCCCAATAATAACACCTAAAATTACATATAGACCGTAACTTTTCACAATTTTAAAATCTACTGCATTAAATTTATGATGTGTCATAACTGATGCAATAGATGTGGGAATTATTATTGCAAAAGAAGTTCCAACTGCTAGGTGCATCAAATAATCTTGATCAATTCCTAATGAATTAAAGATATAATAAAGAATAGGCACTGTTATCAATCCACCACCTATTCCAAACAAACCGGCTACAAAACCTACAGGAATTGCTGTAATTGCCATTAAAAAATAAAAATATAATTTTTCGTTTCCTAAAATTAAATCAAGCAGATTAACCTACTCTTGCTTGAATATTTGTATATTTAATATTATCCATGATATGATCTATTTTTTTTACATCAGCTTCACGTACACACATGTTTTCACTTAAATATCTTTTCCAATGACTTGAACCGGTTTGACCGTGAAACAAACCAAGGGTGTGTCTCATAATTTGGTTTAATCGCGTGCCTTTCTTAAGTTCTTCCTTCACATATGGAATTAATTTTTCAATTACATTTTGTCTAGATGGAACTTCATCATTTTTAAAAATCTCTTTTTCTATATCTGCCAATAAATAAGGTGTATAATAAGCTGCTCTCCCTATCATTACACCATCTGTTTTTTTTAGGTGAAGTTTAATTTCCTCTACTGACTTAATGCCACCATTAATAATTATTTCCTCATCAGGAAAATCTTTTTTTAATTTATAAACATATTCATACTTTAAAGGAGGAATATTTAAATTTTGTTTAGGTGTAAATTTTCCTAACATTGCTTTTCTCGCATGAATGATAAATGTGTTAATACCAGTTTGTTTTAAAATTGAGATAAAATTATGAAGGCTTTCATAATCTTCTATATCATCATATCCTATTCTTGTTTTGATTGTAACAGGAAGTTTAATTTTTGATTGAATTTTACTTAAACATTCTGCAACTAAATTTGGCTCTTTCATTAAACAGGCCCCAAATTTATTTTTTTCGACTTTTCTACTAGGACAACCTAAGTTTAAATTAATTTCATCATATCCAAAATCTTCTCCCACCTTGGCAGCTTCTGCCAAAAGTTTGGGAGATGATCCACCCAATTGAAGTGCAACTGGTTTTTCATTGATATTAAATGCTAATAATTTTTTTTTATTCCCTCTGTTGATTGCCTGATCTACAACCATTTCTGTATACAGTAATACATTTTTAGATATTAATCTTAAAAAAAAACGCTCATGACGATCTGTACAATCCATCATAGGAGCAACTGATACTTTCCTGTTCATGATTTTACTTTATAATATTTTTTTATGAGTTTGAAGCTTCTGAATCTTCTGTATTAACTTCTGAATCTTGATTTTCTGTTTCAGAAACTTCCGTTAATGAAACGTCACTTTGCTCTGATTCTGCTTCATCAATTTCTGAAGTCTCAATATCAGGTTTAGCAGTTTGAGAAAGTTCAGCTAAATCTTCTTTAGAAACTTGAATTTTTTCAGGAGTTTTTCTAGCTCTTTTGGATGGTAATATTGGTGTTCCACTTTTTGATATTTCACCTTTGTAAAGACTTTCAAAATCATCTCCTATGTCTTCATCTGCCTCATTACCATCGTCTATTTGTTCGACATGTTTTCTTAATTTGTAGATAGCGCTTTCTGTTAAATCAGAAACCTTAATATTTTCCTCAGCAATTTCCCTTAAAGAAATTACAGTATTTTTATCGTTGTCTCTATCTATTGAAGGTTCTATTCCAGAATTTAACTGTGTAGCTCTTTCTTTCGCAACTAAAACTAATTCATACGGACTATCAACTTTATCTATACAGTCTTCTACGGTAACTCTTGCCATGCGCAGTATCTATACAGTGATCAGGTAAAAATCAAGTAGATTTTAATGAATATAATCTGGATTAAGCTTATTTTTTACAAAAAATAACAAGATTAAAGAAATAGAAATATAAAAAAATGAGACTAAAGCAATTTGTTCAATAGAGAATCCTTGATCTATTAAAAAACCGAATAAAGCTGTTCCAAACGCCGTTGAAAAAACCATTAAAGCGGTAGTTAATGCTTTAATAGAACCTATAAATTTTACTCCATAAATTTCCGCCCAAGTAGATGAGCCTAATAAGTTTGCAAGTCCATTTGAGATACCAATTAGTCCAAGAAAAATAAAAGACGTAATTGGATTGTCAAAATAAAACAAAACCAACGTAGATAACAGCAAAGGTATGTTCATAAAGATTAAAAGTTTTCTACTTGTAAATCTATCAATTAAAAAACCAGAACCTAATAAAGTTACAACTGATAATATTGAATACACCATAAATGATTGAGCAATTACAAAAGAGCCCCATTCTTTAGCTTCAGTGATAAAAGATTGATAGACGAATACACCAGTTGCAATCCATGGCATCGCAAGCATATTTAAACAAATTATATAAAATCTATAATCCTTAATAACTTCAATTCTTTTCCATTGCTTGATTTTTTTTTCTTTAAAATCATTTGAGTCTACTTTTTCTCTTGTATCGAAATTTAATTTTTTGATTAAAAAAAACGAACTTAATGGCAAAAAAATTAAAACTAAAATAGAAATAAATGTCCAAATATTTTGCCAAGCAGTAATTGTGAGTAAATAAACAATCAAAACAGGTAAAATAAATTCTGCCATTGAAAGACCAAACCATCCAACACTAAGAGCTTTGCCTCTTGATTTAGTAAAATATCTTGTAATGGTTGTTGTTGCAGTATGAGACATCAATCCTTGACCAGAAAATCTCATTAAAAAAACAGCAACAAATAGAAGAGCTAAAGATGATACCTTTGAAAAGAAAAAACAAGAAAAAGATAGAAGTAAAGTAACATAAAAAGCAAATTTTAAAATATTGATGTCATCAATTTTTTTTCCAACCCAAATTAGAAGAAAGCTACTTAATAATGTTGCTGAGGCATAAATTGAGCCAAATTGACCATGGGTAATTGAAAGTGTTTCTCTGATACTAGAATTAAACAAACCAAGAAAAAAACTCTGTCCAAAACTAGAAAAAAATGTAAAAATAAAACCAAATATAATTACTTTTAAACTTAAACTATTAAACATAATAAATTATGAGCTGTAATGTTGCTTTCATAGGTCTTGGTGTCATGGGTTATCCAATGGCTGGTTATATATCAAAAGGTGGTCACAATGTAACTGTTTTTAATAGAACAAAATCAAAAGCAGAAAAATGGATTAAAGATTACAAAGGTAAAATGGCAGAAACACCAGCTGAAGCTGCAAAAGATGCTGAATATATTTTTACATGCGTTGGAAATGATAATGATTTATCAGAAGTTACAATTGGAAAAGATGGAATTTATAACACGATAAAGAAAGGTGCAGTCCATATTGATAACACTACTGCATCAGCGGAAATAGCTAGAAAACTTTATAGTAATTCAAAAGCACATGGTTGGGGTTTTTTAGATGCACCTGTATCTGGTGGACAAGCTGGCGCAGAGAATGGTGCATTAACAGTTATGATCGGCGGTGATCAGGCAGACTTTGACAAAGCAAAAGATAAAATTGATTGCTACAGCAAAAAAATGAAATTGCTTGGTAAAGCTGGTTCTGGACAACTAGCAAAAATGGTTAATCAAATTTGTATAGCAGGATTAGTTCAAGGTTTATCTGAAGGTATAAACTTTGGAATGAAAGCTGGTCTTAATATGGAGGATGTTATTGAAGTTATTTCAAAAGGTGCAGCTCAATCTTGGCAAATGGAAAACAGATATAAAACAATGATTGATGACAAGTTTGATTTTGGTTTTGCAGTTGATTGGATGAGAAAAGATTTAAAGATTGCAATGGATGAAGCCAAAAATAATGGTTCATTATTACCTATTACAGAACTAGTTGATAAATTTTATGGGGAAGTACAAGGTTTAGGTGGAAATCGTTGGGATACATCAAGTTTAATTAAAAGATTTAGAAAGTAATGTATGCAGCCAGCATACTATGAAGATCTAAAGGAAATTCAAAATAAGTACTGGTCTATGTTAGATGATGCAGTAACCAATAGAGGTTCACCGTTTAGAATTCCTGTTTTCATATGTGCTCACCAAGATGAAGTCGATGGTAGAATTGTTGTTTTACGTAAATCAGATAGAGCAAATAATGTATTACAATTTCATACTGATTTAAGATCTGCAAAGGTGGATATTCTTAAAAAAAATAAAAATGCCTCTCTAGTTTTCTACGATAAAGAAGAAAAGATACAATTAAGAGTAAAAGTAGAATGTGAAGTAAATAATCAAAATTCTACAACAGAAGCATCTTGGAAAAAAACTCAGCATATAAGCAGGCGTTGTTATTTAACCGATAGTCCTCCAGGAACTGCATCAAAAAATCCAACTTCTGGAATGATATCTAAATTAGAGGATTTTGATTACACTATGGAGCAAAGTGAAGAAGGTTATAAAAACTTTACAGTTATAAAATGTAAAATTAAATCTATTGAATGGCTTTATCTAGCAGCTAAAGGACATCGAAGAGCTAAATTTGATTTAGAGGCTAATAAGAATGATTGGTTAGTTCCTTAATCTAATGCATCTGAAATAAAAACATCAGTAGCGGCTCTTATTCCACTTCTATTAGCACCATGAACAGTTCCATAGGCACTAGCAGTTGCTTCGCCAGCGAAAAAAATTCTTTCTCCTACAGGCCTTTTTAATCTGGGTCTTAGATTTGCTTTTCCTGGTATTGCGCCAGAGTAAGCGCCTAAAGTAAATGGATTTTTATTCCAACCTGTAGCTATGGCTTTAACAAAATATTTATCATAAAACTTTGAACCAAAATTTGATTTTAGTTGATTAACGACAAAATCTATCATTGCTTCACTACCTTCATTTTCTAAATTTTTTGAAAATTCTCCATTAAGTGCAAAAAGACATAAATTTGTTCCACCCATTCTTAGTAGACCGTAACCAATGCCCTCTGGTGATTTTACACCGTTACTATTAATTTTAGAATAAAAATTAGTGTCTCCTTTAAATTTACTTACAAATTTTTTCTTTAATTCTATAATCACCCGATTAGATGGTCCCATAGTAATTCCCTCAAAAGCTTCATATTTTCTTAAAGGTAATTTTGGTGAAAATTTTATTTTTTCTGCTCTTAGAACTCCAACAGACGTGGTTACGATACATGCTTTAGCTTTTATCGTTCCTTTATTAGTTACAATTTCAACTCCTTTTCCACCCCATTTAATTTCACTAACAATCGTATTTAATTTTACGGGCACATCTTTTCTATAATAAGCTAATAATGTTCCGTACCCTTCTCTACAAAGTGCATTTCCACTTTCCCAATAATTGTCTTCATAATTTAGGCTGTCATCAGCTATAGAAAGATTATCAAAGTCTCTTGCGTTAATTGCTGCATGAACAGTATCAAACCAAGGGTTTTTTTTAATACCTTCTGGAATTTTATCCATAAGTGGTTCATCAATGCCACCTTCTGAATAGATATTTTTTATTTTTTTATATATCTTCCAAAAAGAACCTCCACTTACTTTTTTTGTTCCATCATAAACAACCGATCTAGAAGGTTCGTCATAAATTTTAAATCTATCTTTATTTTCTCTCCCAAACTTATATAGTTCATTGCCTTTTCTAGCATGAAGCCAGTGTGCACCATGATCTGCTGGCAGACCATTGAAAGATGTTGTGTCAGTGTAACACCTACCACCAATTCTATTCATACCTTCTATACAAAGAACAGGTATGTTTCGTCTCATCAGTTCAGCTGTAGCAGCTAAGCCTGA
>CACDVM010000018.1 GCA_902556265.1 uncultured Pelagibacteraceae bacterium | reverse complement strand
TAAATATGCCTAAAGAAGTTTTTGATCACACAAAAAAAAAATGTAAAAAAAATTCAATGATTGGATTGTTGGCAACAGAGGGTACTTTAAAAACTGGTGTTTATGGTAAATTTTTTAATAAGGAATATGATCTTATATATCCAAATATCTTAAATCAAAAAAAATCTGTTAACAAAGCTATTAAACTTGTCAAATTAGGAAAAGTAAAAGCAGCAAATAAAGCAATAAAACCAGCAATTGATTACTTAATTAAAAAAAAATGTAAAAAAATAATACTCGGATGTACTGAGCTTCCTATAGCAATATTTGCATTTAAATCATTTAAAACAATCAAATCATCTAAAATTTTTTTAGATCCTAATTTGATTTTAGCTAATTCAGCTATGATAAGATATAAGAAGAATAAATGAAATCTAAGGAAAGACCTTATGTTTTGTATGTTGCTGAAGTAATCTATTTAGAAATTTCAAAAATAAAAAAAAACAACCCTAGTTTTACTAATATAGATGCGGTCGATAATTTTATAGGTACTAAAACATATAAAACTATTGGAAATGGAGAATTTCATGACAAATGGTTTAAACAATTAAATAAAGATGATTTTATTGACTCAAATACAAAAAAAAGAATTCCTAAAGAAACCATTAAATTACTGGAAATGCAAAAAGATATGATGATTAAACAATTAATTCAATTTCCTAGTTTATATTACACTAAAAGTCATTACCCATTAGAAATTTCACAAAGAGCTTTTGATCATTTGTGGAGAATATGTGAAAGTTATGAATTATGGTGTAAAGAAACTGACCAACAGAACTTAATATTTCTAAATATTATTGATTAGAATTATTAATTATTCTTCCTGTTTTTTCTATTTTATTTTTAACTAAAATATAAAAATCTTCGCTTTCTAAAGTTTTTTTTTGAATATTTTTGCTATTAATATTTTCAGTAGTTGTAATCTTTTTTATATTTTCAATTGGTGTGTTTCCTGTGTACATTGTAATCAATTCGTTAGATCCATATGTAAGTCCAGCTTGAAATATATTTCCATTTGTACCTAATGTATATGCGGGACCAAGCATTGCCGTTGGAGTTGTGCAAGCCCCCAAAAAGCTTAAGATAAACAGACTAAAAATTATTTTTCTATTATTCATAAATTGAGAGAATCTTATACATTTTGTAATACAACTCAAGATAGAATTAAAAACCCGGTTTTTCATAACAAATTTAACTAAATTTAACAGACTAAAGTAAGGATAAATGTTCTATAAAACCTGAAATGGTCAGAATCTTTCCACTAATTTTTATATTACTTTGGTCTTCTGCATTTATTACTACTAAGCCAATTATTGATAATAGTGATCCATTCGCAGCTTTGGCATTTAGATTTTTCTTTGTAGCTATGGGTTTTTATTTATTTTCACTTTTTACAAATCAATCAATTCATATTAGTAAAAAAAATTTGATAGAATCTTTCACTAGTGGAGTTCTTTTTCATGGATTTTATTTAGGAGGAGTGTTTTATTCAATTTCAATTGGAATGCCAACAGGTATAGCTGCATTGATAGTAACACTCCAGCCAGTTTTAACAAATGCACTAAGTGGACCAATATTAGGTGAAAAAGTAACTATTAAACAATGGATTGGTGTTTTACTTGGATTTGTTGGTGCAGTATTAGTTTTGGGTTTTGATGTTGGTTCAAGCATACCTCTAGTAGGGTTGGTATCAACGATAGTAGCGTTAATTGCAATTACAACTTCAACCATTTGGCAAAAAAAATTAAGTAACAATTTACCTTTACCAGTTAGTAATTTTTATCAGGCGGTCGGTGGGTGTTTGTTTCATGTCTTAATAGTTATTCTTTTTGCTGAACCATATATTGATTTTAATAAAACATTTTTAATTGCAATGAGTCATCAAGTATTTCTAGTATCATTTGGTGCTTTTACTATATTGATGTATCTAATCAAAAAAAATTCAGCGAGTAAAACTGTTTCAATATTTTTTTTAATTCCTGCTACGTCTGCTTTTATGGCTTGGCTTTTTTTAAATGAAAATTTAACTAATTTAGATCTTTTAGGTTTTTTTATAACTACTATTGGAGTTTATATTGCTACCCGAGACTAACCTTTAAATTGATTTAAAACCAAACTCTAAAGATGCATCAGTTATCGAATGATATAATGACTCTCCGAAACTTCTAAGAGCAAACAATCTTACCTTATCAGGATTTTCACTAAGCATATCAACAGTAATCGCTATTCCGTTATAAATAGAATTTATTGAATTATTTTTTCCTAATATATTAAAATTGAATGGACAACCTTTTTTTAAAACTTCTTTTACATCTTTTCCCTCTAATTCAATTATAGCTTTAGAATGGGACAGATCTGTAATAGCAAAATCTATTTCTTTAAAATTTTTTGAAATATCTTTAAGTAAATTTTTTTTTGTTGAAACTAAAAGCCAATTTTTTGGTCCATTCCATAAAATTCTTGTATCATTATTATTTGTTACACTTAACGGTACATCTTTTAATTTCAAACTATCAATATCAATATTATCAATTGAAACTTTGGAATTTTTATATTGAACTATTTGGACTATTAATAAATTTTTTACCTCTGAGATTTTTAAAAGATTATTTTCATTTCTGCCTTCACAATCACCAAATTGACCTATTGAATGAACATTAGCTAGTGCTGATATTAAACTCACGATCTAACCCTTTCACCTTTTGGATCTACATAATGTGAGGAAACTATTTCAACTGGAATTACTTTATTTTTTAGAGGAGACATTACAAATAACTTTTTACCAATCATATTTTTTCCATCTTTCAATATTGCTAGAGAGAATGGATTGTCATGCTCAACACTCCAGCATGAAGCTGAAATATAACCTAATTTTGGATTTGGCAATGGTGCATTAGAATCTTTAACTAAATGTGAGCCTTCTGGAATGCTTGTTTTTTTATCTAAAGGAACAACTCCAACTACTTTTTGTCTATCTTCAGCATTGAACGCTTCTCTTACTAAAGATCTTTTTCCAATAAAATCTTTCTTTTTACTCAATAATCCTTCTAAAGAGTTGTCATAAGGTATTGTTCTTCCATCAAGCTCTGATCCAGCAACATGACCCATTTCAATCCTAAGAGTTGATAAAGCCTCTGTTCCATAAGGTTGAATTCTAAATTCTTCACCATTTTCAACAATTTTTTCCCACATATAATTTCCATTATCAGACTCAACATTCACCTCGTAAGCAAGTTCACCAGAAAATGAAATTCTAAAAATTCTTGCCTTAACTCCAAATAAATCTCCTTCCATATAGCCCATGAAAGGTAAACCCTCATTGGATACATCTGAGTTTGGAAATATTTTTTGTAACAAATCTCTTGATTTTGGCCCAGCAATTGCAGCACCCGCCCACTGTTCTGTCGTAGAAACTACATTAACATTTAACTCTGGCCATACTAGTTGTAAATAATATTCCAAATGTGAAAGCACGTTTGCTGCTTGAGCAGTAGTCGTTGTCATATGGTAATGATTTTCCGAAATTCTTGTGGTTGTTCCATCATCCATAACGATACCGTCTTCACGTAACATCACGCCGTATCTCGCTTTTCCAACTGGCAATTTTAGCCAAGCATTTGTATAAACTCTATTAAGCAATTCTGATGCATCGGGTCCTTTAATATCTATTTTACCCAATGTAGTTACATCACAAACTCCAACATTTGTTCTTACATTTTTCGCTTCTCTTTTTGATGCTTCAAATAAATTTTCATCTCCTTTTTTGTAATATCTTGGTCTTAACCAAACTCCTGCATCAACAAATACTGCATTATTTTTTTCATGCCATGAATGCATTGGAGATTTTCTTGTTGGTTTTGAATGTTTGCCGACCTCTCTACCAACTATTGCACCTATAGAAACTGGTGTATATGGTGGTCTAAATGTAGTGTGGCCAACATTAGGTACTACTTTATTTTCAATTTTAGATACTAATTGCAAACCATTTAAATTACTGGTTTTACCTTGATCAGTTGCCATTCCGAGTGTGGTATATCTTTTTACATGTTCAATTGATCTGTAGCCCTCTTTCAGTGCTATCTCAATATCAGAAACAGCAACATCATTTTGAAAGTCCAAAAATCTTTTATAATTTTTTCCTTTAGGTAGTGGCACGCACCAAAACTTATCGTGTGTTGTTGATTTTTTTTCAACAACATTTGGAAAAGAAATCTTATTATCATTATTTGTAATTTTTTTTGATATTTCGTGTCCAGCTTCAAATGAACTTTTTAAAGTCTCATCTAAAGTATAAATCCCATTAGCAGCACCTAATGTTTTCTCTTTTTGTTTTGAAGATCCTGGTACAAACGCATCAATATCTTCTTTGAATTTTGTTTTGTTTCCTGATTGTGAGGCCAAGTGAATTGTTGGTGTCCAAAAACCAGAAACACATATACAATCACACTTTATATTTTCTATTTTACCGAGCTGTTCTTTGTCATCTGAAAGTTTAGCGATATCTGCTGATTTTACTTTTTTGTATCCTTGAGCAGCTACAACTACATAAGAAAACTTAATTTTTATTCCTAGGTTTTTTGCCTCTTCTACAATTTCAGATAAAGGATCTTTTCTTGTATCTAAAATAATTGAATCAATCCCATTTTTTTTAAATTCAATTGCTGTTTCATAACCACTATCATTGTTCGTGAATATCAAAGGATTTTTTCCAACCAATACTCCATAAACTTTTAAATATTCTTTTGCAGCAGATGACAGCATAACACCTGGTGTATCGTTATTACCAAAAACTATTGGTCTTTCAATTGAGCCTGAGGAAATTAGAACCTCTTTTGCTCTAATATACCAAAGTCTTTGTTTGGGATGAAATTTTTTTGTTTCTGGTAAGTGATCACTAATTCTTTCAGACATCACTAGCATATTGTGATCGTAATAACCAAAAACTTGAGATCTATTTTTAACAGTCACATTAGGCATTTCTTTAAGCTCAGAGATTATTCCTTCAGCCCATTCTTTACCTGATTTATTTCCAATATTAACTTCACTTGTTAGTAAAGTGCCGCCAAATCTAGCTTTATCTTCAGCTAAGATTACTCTTGCCCCATTCTTTGCAGCAGCATATGCACTTGCCAATCCTGATGGACCTGAACCAGCAATCAATAAATCACAATACTCATATTTGTGTTCATATCTTTCTTTATCATGTTTTATTGATGCTACTCCCAGCCCTGCTGCTTTTCGAATGAATGGTTCATAGACTTTATACCAAAAGCTTTTTGGCCACATAAAAGTTTTGTAATAAAATCCTGCAGGCAAAAATATCTTTAAAAAATTATTTATTGCTCCAATATCAAAGTTAACACTTGGCCAACAATTTACGCTTTTTGCCTCTAATCCCTCAAAAAGCTCTTGTTCTGTTGCTTTAATATTTGGTTCAGTTTCACCATTTCTAAATAATTGAACTATCGCATAAGGCTCATCCACTCCTGCACCAAAGAAACCTCTGGGTCTATGATATTTAAAACTTCTACCAACTAAATGTATACCATTTGCAATCAAAGCTGAGGCTAAAGTATCTCCTTCATAGCCAAAGTAAGTTTTACCATTAAATTTAAATGATAATTTTTTATTTTTATTAATTAGCCCAACATTCTCTAATCTAAAACTTTGTGACATTATGAAATTTCCTCATTAGCTTTTAGTGTTTTAAAAATTTCATGGGTAGCTGTATCTCTTTCAACTTTTATCCATTGTCTACAACCTGATAAGTGTTGCCATAACTCCCAATGCTTTCCTCTTAAGCTTTTTCTATTATAAACAAAGTTATTCCAATCTTGATCAGAAATTTCCTTTCCTAATTCAGGTCTTTTAACACTAGCATCTCCACCATAAGAAAATTCATTTTGTGATCTCATTCCACAATGTGGACATTTAATATGAAGCATTTATGAAATCCAAGTTTTTGTACCAAGTCCCTTTTCATCCAGTAAGTGACCTGTATTAAATCTATTTAGATTATATCCTGCGTTTAATTCATGAACTCTATCTTGTGCAATTGTGTGGGCAAAAGTCCATCCAGATGCTGGAGTTGCTTTAAAGCCACCATAGCACCAACCACAATTTAAATATAAGCCCTCAATATGTGTTTTGTCTATTATTGGTGAACCATCCATGGACATATCCATTATTCCACCCCAAGTTCTCAACATTTTTAATTTACTTAAGAAAGGCATCATTGCAATTCCCTCTGTTAATACATGTTGTAATGTTGGAAGATTTCCTCTTTGTGCATAACTATTATATCCATCTAGATCTCCACCCATAACCATTTCACCTTTATCAGATTGACTTATATAAAAATGACCAGCACCAAAAGTTACTACTTTATCTAAAACTGGTTTTACTGGTTCCGAAACACATGCTTGTAAAAGGTGAGTTTCTACAGGTAATGTCATATTTAATTTTTCAGCTAAAATATTTGTACTACCAGCAACACATAAACCAATTTTTTTTGCTTTAATATTTCCACGAGATGTTCTTACTCCATTAATTTTTCCAGCTGAAACATCAAAGCCAATTACTTCACAATTTTGAATTATGTCTACACCCATTGAATCTGCCTGACGAGCGTAACCCCAGGCTACCGCATCATGTCTTGCAGTTCCTGCACTTGGTTGCATAAGCCCACCAAAAATAGGAAATCTTACATTCTCAGAAAAGTCTGCCATTGGAATAATCTCTTTTACTTGATCTCTATTTAAAAGGACTGCATCAATTCCATTCAATCTCATTGAATTACCTCTTCTTGCATAAACATTCATTTGTGCATCTGAGTGTGCAAGATTAATTATTCCTCTAGGAGAAAACATAACGTTATAATTTAAATCTTGGCTCATTCTTCTCCACAAATCCATTCCAAATTCACTAAAAAGTGCATTGTCATCATGCATATAATTTGATCTTATTATCGTTGTGTTTCGTCCAACATTTCCTCCACCAATCCATCCTTTTTCAATGATAGCAACATTGGTAATATTATGCTCTTTTGCTAAATAATATGCGGTCGCTAAACCATGGCCACCACCTCCAATGATCACCACATCGTATTCGCTCTTAGGAGTTGGGTCTTTCCAG
>CACDVM010000017.1 GCA_902556265.1 uncultured Pelagibacteraceae bacterium | reverse complement strand
AATTAAAAAAAAGAAATTTAGACATAAATAAATCTAAATCATCCATCCTTTTTGACGACAAGACACCGAGTGGAGAAAAAATAAAAATTAAATCAAAAGATAAATGCTATGTGATTTTTTCAGCTCCACAAAATGATATGTTGGTAAGTGAACAAAATCCTGCAAGCGATTTAACAATATTTATAAAAAGAGCAAAAATTGTTAATGATAAAGAGTTATCAGTAATACCTGATCCAATTTATGAACCTAATTACGAAAAAAATATTTATAGAGAAACTTCAATTTCTTATCAAGTTAAAGAGGGTGATTATATTCAGGTTATTAGCCCAGCTGGAAGGCAATGTTCTGACTTTGTGGCATTTGATACAAAAAAGCTCGATAAAAAAATTGAAAAAGGTCTTGATTGGCAAACAACAAGAACTTTCATGGGTAATACTTTTCCAGGACCAGGACTCTTCTCAAAATTTTATGACACTGATCATGAACCATTAGTAGAAGTTATTAGAGATACAGTTGGCAAACACGATACTTTTAACCTAGCTTGCACTTCTAAATATTATGAAGACGCTGGTTATTTTGGTCATCCAAACTGCTCTGATAATTTAACGAATTCAATGTCTAAATATGGTGTTCAAAAACAAAAAGGTTGGCATGCTATTAATTTATTTTTTAATACTTCAGCTTCAGGATTAAATTCAGTTATTTCTGATGAGTCATTTGCAAGACCTGGGGATTATGTAATGTTTAGAGCACTCAAAGATCTAACAATCGGAACTACCGCATGTCCTAGTGATATTGATGCATGTAATTCGTGGAATCCAACTGATATTTTTGTTAGAACTTATGACAAAAAAAAAGAATTTACAAAATCATTTGCTTTTAGAATGAAAACAGACTCAGAAAAAAAACTTACTAGAAATTCTGGTTTTTATGAAAGAACCTCAAAATTAACTAGAAACTTTATTGATGCTCGAGGTTTTTGGTTGCCAAATGATTACACTAAACATGGTGTTGTTGAAGAATATAGTGCGTGTAGAGAAAAAGCTGTCCTAATTGATTTATCTTCTTTAAGAAAATTTGAAATTATTGGACCTGATGCTGAAGAGTTAATGAATTACACATTGACGAGAAATATTAAAAAGCTTTCTGTTGGTCAAGTAGTGTATTCAGCAATGTGTTATGAAAATGGAATGATGTTTGATGATGGTACACTATTAAGATTAAGCGAAACAGGATTTAGATGGATTTGTGGCGATGAATATGCTGGTCAATGGTTAAAAGAAGTAGCAAAGAAAAAAAACTTTAAAGTAAATGTAAAGAACTCAACAGATCAAATTAGCAATGTTTCTATTCAAGGACCTAAGAGTAGAGAAATCTTAAAAAAATTAATTTTTACCCCACCTACCCAACCATCAATAGATGAATTAGAATGGTTTAGATTTACAATTTGTAGAGTTGAAGAACTTCAAGGTATTCCATTAATTGTTTCAAGAACAGGTTACACCGGTGAACTTGGTTATGAAGTTTGGTGTCATCCAAAACATGCGCCTGAAGTATGGGATAAACTTATGGATGCTGGAAAAGATCATGGTTTAATTCCTGCAGGTTTTGCTGCTCTAGATAAATTAAGAATAGAAGCAGGTTTAATTTTATTTGGTAATGAATTTGATGGTCAACAAGATCCATTTGAAGCCGGTATTGGTTTTGCAGTTCCACTAAAAACAAAAGAAGAGGATTTTATAGGAAAAGAAATTTTAAAAGAAAGAAAAACTAATCCTCAAAAAAAACTTGTTGGTTTGGAGCTTATTGGGAAAGAGCACGCTGGACATGGTGATTGTGTACATGTTGGAAGATCACAGGTTGGAATAGTTACAAGTGGTTGTCTATCAACAACTCTTAATAAAAATATAGCATTATGTAGAATTGATACTCAATATTCTGAACCTGGAACAGAAGTTGAAGTTGGAAAAATTGATGGTCATCAAAAAAGAATTACTGCTAAAGTTGTGCCATTCCCGCATTTTGATCCGAAGAAAACAAGAGTAAGATCTTAATGACAAAAACAACTAAAGATTTATTGGAATTTTGGGAAGATCAAATGAAACTTTCTCATACATCAAGTAATTATTTTTTTAGAAAGTCACCTTCACATTATCATATGATGCTTCTAGTTATGCATGCATTTAAATATAAAGAAAATCTAACAGTCGAGGAATTAAAGACAAAATTGTTTAAAACTTCTCGTCCAAAGTCTGCTTTAATGATTAATGAGGCATGTGAAAAAGGTTTTTTTTTCTTAGAAAAAACTTCAGGTGATCAAAGAAAAAAACATATCAAACCTAGCGAAGGGTTTATTAAAGAATTCAATCAATACCTTGAAACTTTAAAAAATCTTAGTTTCTAAAGAATAAGTAATTAATTACTTCTATTTTTTATATATATAAAAAACTATATATTTAAGTCGCACGAAAAATAAAGATGTAGGTATGTCATTACCGACAAAAGCAAAAGTAGTAATAATTGGTGGAGGTATTCACGGTTTAAGTACTGCTTGGAAATTATCCGAGACATATAAAAATCCAGGAGACATTATAGTTTTAGAAAAAAAAGATATTGCAGCTGGTGCGAGTGGAATAGCTTGTGGTGTTGTAAGAAATAATTATTTTCAACCAGCAATGAGAGAACTGATGGCACATTCAGTTTCAGTTTGGGAAAGTGATCCAAAGGCATTTAAGTATAATGCTGTAGGATATTTACAAATATCACCGGAAGTAATGCATAAAGACGTTGCAACAATATATGAACAACAAAAAGCTATTGGTTACGAATCTGAATTTATTGAAGGTGAAAAAGATTGTATGAAGTACATGAAGGGAATGTTTGATGACTGGCAAGCACAAGGAATTACATCTGTACTACATGAAAAAAAAGGTGGATATGCGTTCAATAAAGACTCTATCAAAGCTCTTGAAAACAAATCTACTTCAAACGGAGTTCAAGTTATTAAAGGTGTTAAAGTTAATGGATTTAAGAGAGGTAGTAATAGCAAAGCTGTGACTGGTGTTGAAACTAATCAGGGTACAATTGATTGTGAACAAGTAGTTATAGGCGCAGGTCCTTGGGCAAGAGATTTTTGGAATATGTTAGAACTTCCAAAAACTGCTAACATTAAAGGTAAAGATGGTAAAATGCACACAACTGATATGTGGACATACTGGATGTTGCAAGAAGGTGTAATCGGTGTTGAACCAGACTTTTTAAAAATGAACAATGGTAAGCAGCCACCAGTGATACATGTTGATTCTACTGCACCATTGTATTCTGATAAAACAAAAAAATTAATAACTGATAAAATTTGGGGAATTTATTATAAGCCTGACATTGAGGGTTTAGGTGTTCAAGGCGGAACATCTCCTTACATTGTTGACAAACATTTTGATCAAGTGAATGTTGATCCATATGGAATTGAGTCTCCAGAATACCAAACGACAGAGGCTTTTAACGATATGTGGTGCTCAGCTTTAGCTCATTGTCAAAAAAGATTTGAGGGAAAATCTAATCTTTATAGAAAAGGTCCGTCAGGTGGTCTTGGGTGTATGACACCAGACTCGTTCCCTATATTTGATAGATTTTTAGAAAATGTTTATATGATTGCTGATGCTAACCATGGTTATAAAATGATTGGTGTTGGCGAGTTAGTAGCAAAAGAAATTTTAGGACAAGAAAGCGACTTATTAAAACCGTTTAGATTCAACCGATACGAGAAGGGTGAACTTCACCCTACTTCGAACAGTCCATTTCCTTGGAGTTAGTTTATCTAAGTAGACAGACGTTTTTTTTTCAGTTACCTTTTTGAACTAAAAATTCTTAACAGAGGGGACTATGACTGATCTAGAAAAACATGTTAACCAACCAGGTAGAGCAAAATTAGTTAAAAAAGTTAGAGATAAAATAAATGAGTTAGGAATAACTTATATTTATTTTCAATTCATCTCAGTTACAGGAAGAGTTGTTGGTAAAGGTATTCCAGCAGATCACTGGGAAAGAACTGCTGAAAAGGGATTTCAATTAGTTTACGGAGCAACTGCAAATTTATTTTTAGATCGTCACAACAATTACATTGGATATGGTCCAGAAGCTAAAGAGTTAGTTGGTATTCCTGATCCAGAAACATTTGTTCAGTTACCTTGGGATAAAAGAGTTGCAAGAGTTTATTGTACTTGTTTTAGAAATAGAGAAGAAAGAGAAAACCCAGGCGGCCATTTAACTTCTGACTGCAGAGGAAATTTAAGAATAATTGCCGAAGAATTTAAAAAGAAACATGGTTATCAAATGAGAGTTGGTACTGAACCTGAGATGATGTGGCTTACTAAAAACGAAGATGGCACACCTACAGGAAAAGGTTTTTCAAAACCTTTCTGTTATCACATAGATCAGTTTGAGTCGTTAAGACCTGTCTTTATGAAAGTAATTGAATACGCAAATGCAATGGGGCTTGATATGATTCAAGGAGACCATGAAGATGCACCAGGCCAATTAGAGTTAAACTGGATGTTTGATGATGTGTTAAGAAATGCTGATAGACTTTCAACTTATAGACAAATTTGTGCACAAGTAGCTAGAGAACATGGGTTAATTGCTTGTTTCATGACAAAACCATTCATGGGTGTATCTGCTAGTGGATGTCACACTAACATGTCTTTATGGACAGGTGGAAAAGATGTGGTCAAAAAATTAGGACATAAATCTTTACCTGGTGTTGAAGAGGTGTTTACTTACGTTGAAGGTGGAACAAATACTTTTATGCCAGATACTAAGGATATGCAGTTACCAGGAAAAGTTGGTTTGCAATCTATTGGTGGAATAATGAAACATTTGCCAGCTTTGACTGCAATAGGATCATCAACAGTTAATTCATATAGAAGATTATGGGATCAAGGATTTTGGGCACCAGTTTATGCTGATTGGGGATATCAAAATAGAACTTGTGGCTTAAGAGTTTCAGCTCCAGGAAGATTTGAATATAGATCAGTAGACTCTATGCATAACCCTTATTTAATGGGTGCTGCATTGCTTAAAACTATGGATGATGGTATTTCAAATAAAATTGATCCAGGTAAACCAGAGTCTAGAAATATTTATGAAGCTCAAAAAGCTGGAAAAGAAGTTAAAAAATTACCTTTAAGTTTAGGTGAAGCGCTTGATAGATTATCGGAAGATAAAGTTGTTCAATCTGCTATGCCTGATGAAATGTATAAAATATTTCATTGGTATAAAAATGATGAATGGGAAAAGTTTTTAGGTGCAACAACTCAATGGGATCTGGATACTTATCTAGATTGTCTACCATAGACTTTAAATTATAAAGAGGGGAAAAAATATGTGCGGAATAGCGGGATTAATACATAGAGGTAAGTCTTCAAAAGTAGGTTTTGAACTACAAGGAATGTTGCAGGCTTTAAAGCATAGAGGTGAAGACTCTACAGGTTATGCTTTGTACGGCGATACTGAAGGAAAAAACTTTATTATGCGAATTAAAGTTGGTGAGAATGTTGGTGAGGGAAGTTCTTCTGTAGCTGAAGATGTGTCTGTTTATGACGAAAGAAAAAAAATTGTAGAAAGTTATCTTGCTGAAATGGGTGCCAAAATTGTTAAAGAGGAAAGAACTTTACCCTACTCTCTTAGATATGAAGTTGAATATGATAAAAAAGATTTATTGGAATTTTCACAAAAAATCGAGAGTATTCCTGGTGTTGAAATCCTATCTATGGGTAAATCTTTAGAGGTAATTAAAGATTTAGGAAATGCCAAGATGGTTTGTGACAGATATAATTTAGATAAAGTTGTTGGAACGCATGCTATTGGTCATGCTAGGATGGCAACTGAGTCTGGTGTAGATATTAAGTCAGCTCACCCTTTTTGGGGATACCCTTTTAGTGATGTTTCTGTAGTGCATAATGGTCAATTAACTAACTATTGGAACAATAGAAGAGCATTAGAAAACAAAGGTATGAGATTTATGTCTGAATGTGATTCAGAATTAATAGCTGTTTATATTGCTCAAAGAATGAGAGAAGGTGCAACACTAGAAGAAGGTATGAAAGAATCTTTGTCAGGTTTAGATGGAGTGTTTACATATTTTGTAGCAACAAAAGACTCATTAGGTATGGCAAAAGATACTATGGCAGCAAAACCTTTGGTTCTTTATGAGTCAGATGATTTAGTAGCAATGGGATCAGAGGAAATAGCAATCAGATCAATTTTACCACAAGAGATTGATACATATGATCCGTTTGATGGGGAGGTTAAGGTATGGCAAATCTAAAAAATACTGAAAAAAAAACAAAAGCCCAAGCAATGGGAATGCATACAGAGGTTTTAACAGGAAGAACTCAACAAAAGTTTTTTAACCCTGATGAAGCTGAAAATTTTTACTATTTTGGTACATACGATGTAGATTTCAATAAGAGAACAGATCTAGATGTTAAAGACATGACCGCAGCAGAAGCCAATAAGAAAATAGATGGTTTAATGAGCGAAGGTTATGGAACAATCGTTATTAAAAACCCTCAAGGAAAACACAGTTTAGGCGTTGGTATCTTGAATAAATTAAATTTAATTTTTGAAGGTAGCTTAGGATATTTTGGAATGGGATCATGTGATGGACCAACTGTTAGAATTAATGGAAGAGTTGGCTGGTCTTGTGCTGAAAACTTAATGGCAGGAAAAGTAGTTATTGAGAAAAATGCTGGGTCATGTTTTGGTGCTGCGATTAGAGGTGGAGATTTGATCTGTAAAGGAAGTGTTGGAGCTAGAACAGGTATCGACATGAAGGGTGGCACTATAATTATAGGTGGTGACGCTGGTGCTTTTACAGGTTTTATGATGCAAAGAGGAAGAATAATCATTTTAGGAGACGTTGGAATAAACCTTGGTGACTCTATGTATGATGGGACAATTTTCGTAGGTGGAGAAATTGGCTCTTATGGTAGTGATGCTGTAGATGCTGAACTTACAAAAAGTGATCAGGATTGGTTAAAAAGAAAATTAAAGGTTGCAGAGATTGGTGAAAATTTCGATGTCAGTAAAATGAAAAAAATAGTGGCTGGTAAAAAACTTTGGAATTATGACAACTTAGAACCTACAGAGAAAAAAGGAGCGATTTAATGGCAAAAAGAAAAATGAAAAAGAAATCAAACGGTAAAGGTGTTGGTGGAAAAGCAGATGTTCATGCACATGAAGAAGGAAAAAGAAACAAAAGCCTTCTTGGACATAACGCTATTTTTACTCCTGAAGTAATAGACGATATTCATATTAAGTCACAGTTAGGAAGATACAGAATGCGAGGAATGGCATTGATGAAAAAAATTCCTACCTTTGATGATTTAGTATTCCTGCCAGGAACACTAACAAGATTTGTAATCGAAGGTTATAGAGAAAAATGTGAAACTAAAACTGTAATTGGTCCAAGATGTGAAAATCCAATTGAATTAGATATACCTGTTTATATTACTGGAATGAGTTTTGGAGCACTATCTTATGAAGCAAAAACTGCTTTAGCAAGAGGAGCTACGATGGCAGGAAGCGCAACATGTTCAGGTGAAGGTGGAATGATACCTGATGAAAGAAGATATTCTGAAAAATGGTATTACCAATGTATTCAATCAAGATATGGATTTAATCCTCATCACGCACAATTAGCTGATGGAATTGAAGTATTTATTGGACAAGGTCAAAAAGTTGGAATGGGTGGACACTTAATGGGTCAGAAAGTGACTGACCAAGTTGCTGAGATGAGATCATTACCATCAGGTATCGATCAAAGATCTCCAGCAAGACATCCTGACTGGTTAGGTCCTGATGACTTAGCTTTAAAAGTTGAGGAATTAAGACAGCTAACAAAAAATAAAGTTCCAATTCAATTAAAACTTGGAGCTTCAAAAGTTTATGATGATGTTCGTATGGCTGCAAAATGTGATCCTGACTCAATATACTTAGATGGAATGGAAGGTTCTACAGGAGCTGGTCCACACATCGCAGCTGCAAATACTGGAATTCCAGGAATTGCTGCTATTAGAGAAGCAAGAAGAGCAATCGATGATGTTGGTAAAACTGGTAAAGTAACTTTAATTTATGCTGGTGGAGTTAGAGATGGAGCTGACATGGCAAAAGCTTTAGCATTAGGTGCTGATGCTATTGCAATTGGAACTGGATCAATGATTGCTTTAAATTGCAATAAAGATATTCCAGAAGCAAACTTTGAAAAAGAAATGGGTGTAAAAGCTGGTGAGTGTTATCACTGTCACACTGGTAGATGTCCGGTAGGTGTTGCTACTCAAGATCCTAAATTGAGAGCAAGATTAAATCCTGATGATGCGGCTCTTAGAGTTTACAATTATTTACACTCTATGACTTTAGAGGCTCAACTTTTAGCTAGAGCATGTGGTAAAACCAATATTCACTCACTTGAACCTGAAGATTTAGCTGCACTAACATCTGAAGCTTCTGCATTAGCAAAAGTTCCACTAGCGGGAACAAATTATACTGTTGGAGTTGATAACTATCACAAAATATAAGGGAAATTACTATGGCAAAGAAAAAAGGTAAAAAAATAGCTAAGGTAAAAGTTAAAGAGATTAAAGGTCAGTTAGGCAAAAAAAAGGAGACTGCCAGAGAAAAAATGATCGGTCAATCAATTGGTTACCGTTATGATGTTAATCTTTTACCAGACTATAGCAAACTAACACCATTTCTAAAAAAATATATAGAAGCAATGGGTTGGGATGATTTGAACTGGTTAGAGGATGTTCATATGGGATATGAAGAAGATAGACCTGCAGTATTTTGTAGAAATGCGAATGGATGGGTTACTATTCCAAAATCAATCAAACTTCCTAACAACCAACAAGACAGAGATATGATAGCTAGAGAACTTTTAGTTAAATTTCAAATGTCTCCAAAACATCCTCTTGTTGATTTGAAAAAAGCTTACTTAAAATTTTAATTACACAATCACAAGTTGATTATTTTTTAAAACCTAGTGTCTATACTAGGTTTTAGAAGTTTGTTTCATTTGTCACATCTTTCTAAATTTTATAGGGTTTTGGAAACTAAATAAGGAGAGAGAGAATATGACTGATCAGTTAGGTGCTCTTACAACCATATTTACGGAATTTTACTACTGGGTAACAGTGGTGCTGATGTTTTTAATTCACGTCGGTTTCTGTATGTATGAGGTTGGAGCTTCTCGATACAAACACCATCAACATACTCTTATGAAAAATACAATGCTGATACCGTTGGTAACAGTAACTTGGTTTTTCTTTGGTTGGTGGATTTACTGGGCGTTCCCAACAGGACCGGGTATAGCGCCTTCAATAATGAATGAAAGCACTGCTTTAATTACTGATGAAAGTACTTTTAGTGCTAAATGGTACTTAGCTAACACAGAATATATGGCTATTAACTTAGGTGACCACATAAGTGGTGTATTCTGGGCTGCTTTCTTACTGTTCTCATGGACAGCTGCTTCTATTGTTTCAGGAGCAATCATTGAAAGAATTACAACATTTGCTTTTGGAATTTTAGCAATAGCAATTGGATCTGTATTTTGGACAATTGATGCTGCTTGGGGATGGCACTTTGATGGATGGATGCTAAAGATTTTAGGATACCATGATGCTTATGCATCAGGAGTAATTCACGCAATTGCAGGTGGATTTGCTTTGGGTGTTCTATGTGTTTTAGGACCAAGAATTGGTAAATTTTCATCAAGTGGTGAACCAAGAAACATAGGACCAAGAAATCCTTGGCTTGTAACAGTTGGATTATTTTTAATTTATACTGGTTTCTGGGGATTTTATGCAGCATGTAATATACCAATCTTTGACCTTGGGCCCGAATATGGGATGGAAGGTGTAACTTATTGGACAGCTACAAACATATACGTAACCCCTACTACACTTAGTGGTATTACTTTTAACTTCTTGATGTCACTATCAGGAGGATTATTAGCTGGATATTGGATTGCAAAAGGTGATCCTTTCTGGACATATTCAAGTGGACTAGCAGGTGTTATCTGTGCTTCAGCTGGAAATGATTTATATCATCCAATTCAAGCAATGATCATTGGTATGATCGGTGTTGTGATTGCATATAAACTACATTACTGGGTTGAACGTAAGTTCAAAATTGATGATGCGGTTGGTGCAGTAGCAGTACATGGTTATGCTGGATTTGTTGGTTTAGTAATTTGTGGTTTTGTCTTAAATGGCTATCCATCATCTGGTTACAGTGTTGGCGCTATGTGGGATGGGACAACTTATGCATCAATCAATCCATTGGGGCAATTCTTAGGAGCAATCATAATGTTTGGTGTTCTTGGAATGCTACCAGGTTATATAATAGCTAAAGTACTTCATGGAATGGGTAAATTAAGAATCCCACGAGATGTTGAAATAGCTGGACTTGACTATGAAATGATGGAATCTGCTAAAAAAGATGAAAGAGCAGTTTCATCCGCAACCAGGTAAAGGAGATAATATATGGCTACAGTTACAAACTGGATCGATCACCTAAACAAACCTGCAGAAGAAGTTGTAGGTGCTGTTTATCCTGGTGCTGGATCAATGGAAACGACACTAGTTATTATTGGTGTTGTTTTATGGTTAGGTTGGCATGTCTTGACTGCAAGATCTGAAAGTGAAGAGCTTTCGAGATTGTCAAGAAAAAGACATGGTGCTAATGATCATAAAAGTAATATTACCGACTGGTAATTTAAAATAAAATTTGGGCGCTACTTAATTGTGGCGCCCTTTTTTAATCTTTAATCAAAAAATGCCTGAAGAAAATAATAACGAAGAATTAAGACCAACTAAAATGCGTGGGGTTGCTTTTCCCAAAGCAAAGTACGGAGTAATATTAGCTGTAATTATAATTATTGTTGTTAATCTAATATATTATAAAGAAACAATTTTTTCTTTTTTTAAATAACTATGTTAATTTAATATATGCCAAAAAACTTATTCAAAATTGCTAAAGAAAAAAAAATAAAATACTTCCTAATTAGTTTTGTAGATCTGTTTGGAGTATTAAGATCAAAATTAGTTCCTACGCGAGCTATTAAAGAAATGCAAGAAGCAGGAGCTGGATTTGCAGGGTTTGCAGCATGGCTCGATATGTCTCCTGCAGATTCTGATATGTTTGGGATTCCAGATCCTGATAGTCTTATTCAATTACCGTGGAATAAAGAAGTGGGTTGGTTAGCATCAGATCTTTGGATGAACGGGAAACCTGTGGAGGCATCTCCAAGAGTAATGCTTAAAAACCAAATTAAAAAACTTGAAAAAAAAGGTCTTACCATGAAGTCTGGCGTAGAATGTGAATACTTTCTTATCTCACCAGATGGAAGTTCAATAGCAGATCCAAGAGACACTCAATCAAAGCCTTGTTATGATCAATCAGCATTAATGAGAAGATATGATTTAATTAAAGAAATTTGTGATTGTATGATTGAAATGGGATGGGGTCCTTATCAAAATGATCATGAAGATGCTAATGGTCAATTTGAGATGAATTGGGATTATGATGATTGTTTATTAACTGCTGATAGACATACTTTCTTTAAATTTATGGTAAAAACTATTGCAGAGAAACATGGTTTAAGAGCAACTTTTATGCCTAAACCATTTGAAAATTTAACTGGAAATGGTTGTCATGCACATATTTCTGTTTGGGATGGAAGTAAAAATAAGTTTTTAGATAAATCAAATAACTTGGGATTGAGTAAAATGGCTTATAATTTTCTTGGTGGAGTAATTAAAAATGCATCGTCTTTATCTGCTTTTTTTAATCCTACAATCAACAGCTATCGAAGAATAAATGCTCCACCGACCAAATCTGGAGCATCATGGTCACCAAGCAGTATTTCTTACACAGGTAACAATAGAACTCATATGATTAGAATTCCTGATCCAGGTAGATTTGAACTAAGATTAATGGATGGCTCGGCTAATCCTTATTTATTGCAAGCTAGTGTGCTAGCCGCAGGTCTAGATGGATTAAAAAATAAAATAGATCCAGGAAAACCATTAAATTGTAATATGTATGAGGATCATGAAAAATATCCTGACCTTCCAAAACTTCCAGATGAATTAGATCATTCTCTTGAAAAGCTTAAAAATAATAAAGAT
This sequence comes from uncultured Pelagibacteraceae bacterium, assembly GCA_902556265.1. Taxonomy (GTDB): domain Bacteria; phylum Pseudomonadota; class Alphaproteobacteria; order Pelagibacterales; family Pelagibacteraceae; genus Pelagibacter. The sequence continues at coordinate 2,052 of CACDVM010000017.1, read as the reverse complement.
ATGAATGATGCTTTTGGTAAAGAAGTAATCAACAGCTACATTAAGCTTAGAAATTCAGAACTTAAAGAATTTAAACAAAAAGAAAGTTTTGATAAAACCAAACCTATCACTAGGTGGGAACGGGATAATACGCTAGACTGTTAGAATATGACAATTTTATCTAACGGCCATTTGTGGAAACACAGTGAGTTTATTGAAAATAATAATTTTTCATTTAATAAAAACAAAATTCTAAGCTCATTATCTAAAAAAGATATTGATGATGCTTACTTAAGTATTTCTAGTTGGGAAGGATATTCTCCGACACCATTAGTTGAATTAGATAAACTTTCAAAAGAACTAAACTTAAATAAAATTTTTTACAAAGATGAGAGTAAAAGATTTGACCTTAAATCTTTTAAAGCTCTTGGTGGGGCTTATGCGGTAGAAAAAGTTTCTAGCGGAAATAAAGATATTGTAGTTGCAACTGCAACAGCAGGTAATCACGGTAGATCTGTTGCTTGGGGTGCAAGAAGACTTGGTTTGAAATGTAAAATTTTTATTAGTGAATTTGTTAGTGATGCAAGAGGGCAAGCAATGGCTGATCTTGGTGCTGATGTTGTAAAAGTCAAAGGGAATTATGAAAAATCATTAATTGAGTGCATTAAACAATCAACAGATAATAACTGGCAAATAGTTCAGGATGTTGCCTGGAAAGATTACATGATTGTTCCGAGATATACTATGGCAGGTTATACGGTTATGATGAAAGAAATTGTTGATCAGATTAACGAAAATAAAATTACTCATATAATTTTACAAGCAGGTGTAGGTGGCATGGCAGGAGCAATGGTAGCAGGTATAGCAAGATATCTTAATAACATTCCAGTCACTATAACAGTAGAGCCAGATAGTGCAGCATGTGTTTTAGAAAGTATTAGAACAGGTAAAATAGAAAAAATTGATATTAAAAGAGAAAGCTTAATGGGTGGAATGTCATGTGGAGAAGTGTCATTAGTCCCATGGGACATCTTAAAAAATTCTGTTAGATATTGTATTAGTTTACCTGATGATGATATTGCAAAAACAATGAAATTACTTGGAAATGCAAGTTTTAGTAAAGAGAAAATAATCGCTGGAGAAAATTCCGCTCCTGGCGTAATCAGTTTAATTACGAGTTGTGAGGATGAAAAAATAAAAGAAAAAATTGGATTAAATAAAGACTCAAATGTAATGTTAATTGGTTGTGAGGGAGATACAGACCAGAAAATGTATCAAAAACTAATAAACCAATAAAAGATTTAATGAAAAAAATTCTCAAAAAAAAAGTTGATAATCTAGATTTTTATAAAATTTTTAAACCAGAACTAACACCAAAAAAAATGATGGAGTTAGGTGTTTTTGGAGGTGCTTACTTTGGATTGAATGTAAAAGAATATCCAAAAACATGGTTTAAAAATGTAACTTTAAGTAAAACCTTTGATGTGAACTTAAACAGGTTCAAGATCGTATCAGGATTATCTAGAGAACATTGGATTGAAAAAGGATGGATTTTTAAAGAGGATCCTCTAGGATGGTTTCAATGGTATTGTAGATTTACTAATGGAAGACGAATTCCTCATATTGACGAAATTCAAATTAAAAGATGGAAAAATTTTAGAAGGCACGTTTTAGCTATAGAAAAAAATTGTGAAAAAGGTGATTTAGGATGCAGAAAAAGACAAAGACAGGCTATTTTACAATGGGCTTACAATCCTTATAGATAAAGAATATCAGTCACCTAAAAAATGAAATGTTATTTTTCTTGATTGAGAGTTCAAACGATGTTCAAAAAGGTATAAACCTTGCCAAGTTCCAAGTATAATTTCACCATCCTTAATACTAAGAGTAATTTGATTATTTGTTAAAGATGACTTTATGTGAGAAGGCATATCATCTTTACCTTCTGCTGTATGGGTATATAGAGAATTATCCATTGGAGCTATCTTATTAAAAAAATTAATTAAGTCTGTTTGTACATCAGGATCTGCATTTTCTTGAACAATCAATGATGCACTAGTGTGTTGAATATTT
>CACDVM010000016.1 GCA_902556265.1 uncultured Pelagibacteraceae bacterium | reverse complement strand
AGGATCGGCCTCTCACAATTTTAATCAACTAGGTATAATTAAAATTGATAAAAAAGAGATTTCAGATGAACGTATTTTTGAGCTTGCTATTGAAGCCGGTGCAGATGAATGTAAATCTGGTAATAATTTTCATGAAATTCAATGTCAAAAAAATGAAATTTACAATGTTAAAAAAGAATTAGAGAGGGAAATTGCAAATTTTATATCAACAGAAATTGAGTGGATTCCACTAAATAATGTTGAAATTTCAAATGAAAAGAATCAGGATTTGATTAATTTTTTTGAGACATTAGAAGAGGATGATGATGTTCAAAATATTTATTCAAACGCTAAATTTAGTAACTAAATTATGTTAATTATTGGAATAGACCCTGGAATATCTGGATCAATTTGTTTTTTGGAGGACGGTAAAATTCTTGATGTTATCGAAATGCCAACAATGACAGAAGGAAAAAAAAATAAAAAACAAGTAAATGGTTCTCAAATTTATAACGAAATTTTAAAAAGATTTAGCACAACAAAAAAAATAGATATAAGAGTTGTGATTGAACAAGTGTCAGCAATGCCCGGTCAAGGAGTGACCAGTATGTTCAATTTTGGTCAATCTTTTGGTATTTTAAAGGGTATATGTTCTGCTATGCAATTACCTATGTATTTTGTAAGACCTGCTAAATGGAAAAAATATTTTAATCTTATAAATTCTGAAAAAGATGCAAGCAGAACTAGGGCAATTGAAATATTCCCATATTTTTCATCTCAATTGTCAAAAAAAAAAGACTCAAACAAGGCGGATGCTATTCTAATTGCAAGTTTTTATCACGAAACTTACAAAATTGATGATTAATTCAAAACTCTAAAGACAAAATCATGACACAATTAAGTGTGAGAAAACATCATGGAAGCTGATATTTCGACTCAAGCAGTAGGTCTAGCCTCGAGTGCTGACTTTTCTTTAATGAACTTATTCATTAGAGCAGACATTATAGTAAAATCAGTAATTATTCTTTTAATCGCTTGCTCCATTTATTCATGGGCAGTAATTATTGAAAAATTTAGATTATTTAAAAAAATTAATGAGTCTACTGAAGAATTTGAGACTAAGTTTTGGAATTCAAAATCTGCAGAAACATTTTACAACAATCTACCAGCTACCACTGAAGATCCAATGGCTTTAGTTTTTAAAGATGCGATGCAAAATCTCTTAAAAAGAAAATCAAAGTCAGATTTAAACAATCGAATTGCAACAATGTTGGAAACTGGGATAGAAAAACAAATGAATAAAATTAGTAAAGGTTTTACTTTTTTAGCAACTGTAGGTTCTACGGCTCCATTTATAGGTTTGTTTGGAACAGTTTGGGGTATTATGAACTCATTTCAGTCGATTGCGATTTCAAGAAACACTAGCTTAGCAATTGTTGCACCAGGAATAGCAGAAGCTCTTTTTGCAACTGCATTGGGTTTATTAGCAGCAATCCCTGCGGTCATTGCTTACAATAAGTTTAACAATGACTCTATTAAGTATTCTCAAAAGTTAGAAAACTTTTCAAAAAGATTTTTAACAATAATTTAAAAATGGCTTTTAGACTAAATCGTTCATCAAAAGAACCAATGAGTGAGATAAATGTTACACCTTTTGTAGATGTAATGCTTGTACTATTAATTATATTTATGGTCACAGCTCCCTTACTCACTGTTGGAGTGCAAGTAGATTTACCAGAGAGCTCCGCAGACTCTTTGCCAGAAGAAGCTGAGCCACTTACCTTATCTATCAATTCTAAAGGGGAAATTTTCATTCAAGAGTCTAAAGTTGAGTATGAAAAAATTATTGCAAAAGTTTTGGCTGTTTCGAAAAATAGAACAGATACAAGAATTTATGTAAGAGGCGACAAAACAATTAATTATGGAAGAGTTTTAGAGATTATGGGACTACTGTCAGGATCTGGGTTTACCAAAGTAGCACTTATATCAGAGCCATATAAAGAAAGGTAATAGGGGTGAATAGAAGTATACTTATCTCTTCTGTTTTGCATTTTATATTAATTATGATTACTGCCATGAGTTTACCTTTTTTAGCTAAAAAACCAATCGACCTGCCGCCAATTGTATCAGTGGAGTTAATACAGATAACAGACAAAACAAATATTCCATTTGCGCCTAAAGCAAAAAAGATAATTGAAAAAATAAAAGAAAAAGAAAAAAAACTAGTTTCGGAACAAGCGCCTCCAAAAAAAGTTAAAAAAATTAAACCTGATTCTGTACCAATGCCAGATGATAAAATAAAAAAAATTGAAAAAATTAAAGAAGATAAACAAAATCCTGAAAAGATTGATAATGAGGTAAAACAAGTATCTGAATTTGAAAAAAAAGATCTGTTTGACCCGAATAATATTGCTGCGTTAATTGATAAATCTAAAATTGAAGCTGCTGAAACAATTAATAAAACTGACAAAGTGACACAAGACCAACAAAAAAATCTTGAAAATTCTGGTTTGTCTTTAAGTGAAGAAGATGCTCTTAAGGCTCAGATATTTGGATGCTGGAGTATACCATTAGGTTTACCTTACAACGAAAACTTGTTAGTTAGAATAAAACTACAATTAAATCCTGATGGAACAGTATCTCAGTCTGAAATATTAGATCACGCTAGAATGAATAAGCCAGGTCAGGGATTTTACAAAGTTTTAGCTGAAAGTGCGTTAAGAGCTGTTAAATTATGTCAACCTCTTAGAGTTCCAACAACTGGATATGAAAGATGGAAAGAATTACAATTGAATTTTGATGCAAGAGAGATGTTAGAAGGATAGAATATTTTAATGTTAAGAAAATTATTTATTATAATATTAGTTATATTTCCAGTTAAAGCTTTTGCTTTAATAGAAGTGGATATTACAAGAGGTAACTTAAATCCACTTCCAATAGCAGTATCACCATTATCAATTGATGAAAGTTCAAGAAAAAGTTTTGAAAAAGTTCTAAAAAAAAAAAATATAGGTTCAGAAATCTCATCAGTTGTTGAAAAAAATTTAAAAACATCTGGATTATTTAACCCACTTAACAAGGATGCTTTTCTTCAGGCTCCTGAAATAGCAAATTTAAAACCTAGATTTGAGGATTGGAATTTAATAAAAGCTCAAGCTTTAATTACGGGTAAAGTAAATTTTATCGACGATAAATTAAGAGTTGAGTTTAGACTTTGGGATGTTCTTGCTGGGAAAGAAATGATGGCATTGGCTTTCACAACAGTGCCAAATAATTGGAGACGGGTTGGTCATATAATTACAGACAAAGTTTATGAGAGACTTACTGGTGAAAAAGGTTATTTTGATACTAGAATAATTTATGTTGCGGAGGAGGGACCAAAAACTAGAAGAGTTAAAAAATTAGCAATAATGGATCAAGATGGTGCTAATAATAAATTTTTAACTTTGGGCAATGAATTAGTTTTGACTCCTAGATTTAATCCTACAAGTCAAATGGTTACTTATTTATCTTACTTTAGGAATTTACCTAGAGTTTATCTTTTAGATATAGAGACGGGAATGCAAGAAGTAGTAGGTGATTTTCCAGGTATGACTTTTGCCCCAAGATTTTCTCCAGATGGAAAAAAAATAATTATGAGTTTTGCAAAAGAAGGTAATTCTGAAATATTTACAATGGACTTAGAAAATAGAATAGTTGAAAAAATTACTAATCATCCATCAATAGATACTTCACCATCTTACTCACCTGATGGAAAATATATATGTTTTAATTCTGATAGAAGTGGATACCAACAAATATATATTATGAAAAGTGATGGTACCAATGTTAAAAGAATCTCTTTTGGAAAAGGCCTTTATGGAACACCAGTTTGGTCTCCAAGAGGAGACTTGATTGCATTTACAAAATTACACAAAGGTAAATTTTACATTGGTGTTATGAGAACAGATGGTAGTGGCGAAAGACTATTAACAGAAAATTTTTATCAGGAGGCCCCATCATGGTCTCCAAATGGAAGAGTGTTAATTTTTTATAGAGAGACAAAAACCGATGATAAAGGCAAAGGATTTTCAGCTAAATTATGGTCTATTGATTTAACAGGATATAATGAGAGGCTAGTTAATACTCCAACTGACGCCTCTGACCCATCATGGTCATCTTTATTAAGTAATTAACCAATATTATGTTGATTTTTTAACTTGAAACATCTATTTAGTTGTGAAAAAGTCATGAATAAGAAATATTGATCAAGGAGCAATAATGAAATTAAACAAAATTCTAAAAAACGCTTTTTTAATAATCTTCGCTGGACTAGCTTTGTCTGCCTGTGCAGTATCGAAGAAAACAGGACAGATGCAAGGTGATGTTTATACTGGAACGGATACAGTTGAATATTTGGCTTCTGGTGTTCCTGATAGAGTGTTCTTCGCAACTAATGAAACAGTTTTAACTACTGCTTCAAGAGAAACTTTAAGAAAACAAGCAGCCTGGTTGAGAAAAAATTCTAAAATCACAATAGTTTTAGAAGGTCATGCTGATGAAAGAGGAACTAGAGAATACAACTTGGCGCTAGGCGAAAGAAGAGCTAATGCTGCTAAAGATTATTTGATGACTTACGGAATTTCTTCTGACAGAATTTCTGTTTTGAGTTATGGTAAAGAAAGACCTGTAGATTCAGGATCAAACCCATTAGCTTGGTCAAAAAATAGAAGATCAGTTACAGTAAAAGCTAACTAATTTTTTTAAAAATTTAATAGAGACCCTTAGTCATAAATGACTAAGGGTCTTTTTTTTGCCATTATTTTAATCATAAACTTAATAATGAGAGTTTTATCTAAGATATTAAATAAAAAATTTATTTTTTTTATTAACCTTTTTTTTTGCAGTCAGCTTCTTGCTGACAACCACAACATTAATGATATTTTAGACCAACTTCAAAAAGACATTAAAACTTTAGAGAAAGCAGTTTATTCAGACTCTGTTAAATTAAATAATGAAAGTTCTAATAACTTAAATATTAGTTCAAATAATAGCTCGGAGGATGTTTTAACAAGACATTTATTAAAACTTTCAGAAATTGAAAATCAATTTCAACAACTTACAAATAAATTTGAGGAAATCAATTTTAAGCTAGATAAATTGTCAAATAGAATGTCAAAAGTTCAAGCTGACAATCAAATAAGATTTCAAGATTTAGAAAGTATATTGTCATCTGATGGATCTACGAAAAAGATTACAAAAAAAACTAAAGAAAATAATGAAGAGTCATTACCTGGAAGTTCTCAACCACAAGATTTAGGTTCTATATCTTATAAAGATACTGCCACTAATAAAACAACACAACAAACACAATCTATTGATACAACAGCTTCAATTGTTACTGAAACTTTTCAATCAGAAGAAAAAATTCTTCCTAATGAGTCTCCTGATAAACAATATGCATTTGCAACAAGTTTTTTAAAAGTTGGTGATTATTCTACAGCAGAAAGAGCATTTAGAGAATTTGTGAACACAAACCCAGAACATGACCTAGCTGGCAATGCACAATATTGGTATGCAGAAACTTTTAGGATTAGGCAGTTATACACTGATGCAGCCTCAGCATATTTAGAAGGTTATCAAAAATATCCTAAAGGTGAAAAAGCTCCTATAAATCTATTAAAGCTTGGTGTATCTATGGTGCAAATTGGAGAAAAAGATCAAGGTTGTAAAATGATAAATGGTGTAGAAAAACAATATCCTAAAGCAAATCAATCTGTGATCCAAAAAGCAAAATATGAGTCTCAAAAATTTGAGTGTAACAATCAAAATTCCTAAATTATTAAAAAATAAATTAGACAATAAAAGAATTAGTAAAATTTATAAGAAATTTGAAAAATCATTAGATATTAATGAAAATTTTGCAGTAGCTGTATCGGGGGGGCCCGACAGTCTAGCACTAGCTTTTCTAGCAAAAATTTACTCTCTAGAAAAGAAACTTACATCAAAATTTTTTATTGTTGATCATAAACTTAGAACAGAGTCAACTAAAGAGGCATTAATTATTAAACGTCTTTTAAAAAAGACTTCTATTTCCTCAAAAATATTAACTTGGAGAGGAAAAAAACCAATTAAAAATATTCAATCTATTTCAAGGCAAAAAAGATATGAATTGATTTTTAAGGAATGTAATAAACTTAAAATTAATAATATTCTGTTAGGACATCATCAAGATGATCTATTTGAGAACTTTTTCATAAGAATGTTAAGAGGAAGTGGATTAAAAGGTTTAATTTCATTGGACAAAAAAGGTAAATTTGGAAATAAAAATTTACTAAGACCTTTATTGGATCAGAAAAAAGAAGACTTAATTTTTGTTTCAAAAAATATTTTCAACTTTTATATTGAGGATCCAACAAATAAAGATGAGAAATATACCAGAGTCAGAATTAGAAAATTAATTGATGAGCTTCAAAAGGATGGTTTAGATAAAAAAAAATTTTTTAAAACAATCGAAAACTTAAAATATTCAAACAAAGTTGTGAATTTTTATGTAAAAGATAATACACAAAAAAACACCTTCTTTTCGAAAAAAACTCAAAAGTTAATCTTGAACGAAATGTTTTTTCTCCAACCTTATGAAGTGGTCTTTAGGTCTCTTTCAGAATCAATTAAATTAATTGGTAAAAAATACTACTTAGTTAGAGGAAAAAAAATAGACAAATTAGTTAATGATATAAAAAACAATAGGTCATTTAAAGCAACCTTAGGCGGCTGTATAATCGAAAAGGTTAATGAAACAGTATTAATCTATAAAGAATATTAAAATATTTAGTCTTTATGCAAAATTGCCACTTGTTTAATTTATAATAATTCTTATTTTAGACCTATGAATATAAAAAATATAGCAATGTGGGCAATTATAGTTTTTTTAACTATCGGCCTGTATAATATGTTTAAAAATCCTCAAACAAATACTAGAGGTGGAAATCAAATTATATTCTCTGAATTTTTAACTTCAGTTGATAATGGAGAAGTTTTAAAAGTAGAAATACAAGGTAATAATATTAAGGGTGTTTTTTCTAACGGTAAAAATTTCACAACTTATTCACCCAACGATCCTAATTTAATAGAAAAACTTTCAGTCAAAGGTGTTAGTATTTCTGCTGCACCAATTGATGAAAAGATGCCATCATTATTTGGAGTACTTCTTTCATGGTTCCCGATGTTACTATTAATTGCTGTTTGGATTTTCTTTATGAGACAGATGCAAGGCGGCAAAGGTGGAGCAATGGGCTTTGGAAGATCAAAAGCTAAAATGATGAACGAACTAAAAGGCAAAGTAACCTTTAATGATGTTGCTGGTGTTGAGGAGGCTAAAGAAGAAGTTGAAGAAATTGTAGAATTTTTAAAAGACCCAAAAAAATTCAGTAGACTGGGTGGAAAAATACCAAGAGGTGCTCTGTTGGTTGGACCTCCTGGTACCGGTAAAACATTATTAGCTAGAGCAATTGCAGGAGAAGCTGGTGTTCCTTTTTTTACAATTTCAGGTTCAGATTTTGTTGAAATGTTTGTAGGTGTAGGAGCATCAAGAGTTAGAGATATGTTTGAACAAGGAAAAAAAAATTCCCCTTGTATAATTTTTATTGATGAAATAGATGCTGTTGGTCGTAGTAGAGGTGCTGGTCTAGGCGGTGGTAATGATGAAAGAGAACAAACTCTTAATCAGCTTCTTGTTGAAATGGATGGTTTTGATACCAATGAAGGAGTTATAATAATTGCAGCTACAAATAGACCTGATGTTCTTGATCCTGCTTTATTAAGACCAGGTAGGTTTGATAGACAAGTAGTGGTTTCAAACCCAGATATTATTGGTAGAGAAAAAATCTTAAAAGTGCATGTAAAAAAAATTAAAATGGCACCAGATGTAAACTTAAGAACAGTTGCAAGAGGAACTCCTGGATTTTCTGGGGCAGATCTTGCGAACTTGGTTAATGAAGCAGCTCTATTAGCCGCAAGAAAAAATAAAAGAATTGTAACTTTGCAGGAATTTGAAGATGCTAAGGATAAAGTGATGATGGGGTCTGAGAGAAGATCAATGGTTATGACTGAAGAGGAAAAAACTTTAACAGCATATCATGAAGCTGGACATGCTATTGTAACAATAAATGAAAGCGCAGCTTATCCTATACATAAAGCAACAATAATCCCAAGAGGTAGAGCTCTAGGAATGGTAATGCAATTGCCAGAAAGAGATGAATTATCTCAAACGAGAGAACAATTACATGCCCAATTAGCTATAGCAATGGGAGGCAGAGTTGCAGAAGAAATAATATTTGGTGAAGATAAAGTAACAACTGGAGCGGCGAGTGACATTGAGCAGGCTACAAAAAGAGCTAGAGCAATGGTCATGAGAGCTGGATTAAGTAAAGAGCTAGGACCAGTTGCCTATGGAGAAAACGAAGAAGAAGTCTTTTTAGGTAGATCGGTAGCAAGACAACAAAATATGTCTGAAGAAACTGCAAAAAAAGTGGATTCTGAAATTAGAAAAATTGTTGATAAAGGTTATGAAAGAGCAAAAAAAGTTTTAACAGAAAAAATTGATGATTTACATAAATTAGCTAAAGCTCTTTTAACTTATGAAACTTTGTCCGGTGAAGAAATTGAAAATTTAATCAATAAAAACATATATCCTGCAGACAGACAAGATTTAAAAGTTGAGGATGATAAAGGCTCTGCTTTAAGCGCAATGGGCCTAAAACCAAAAATTGTTCATTAATTTTAATGCCTAGATATTACACAAGAGCGTGTAATTTCTATTATGGAACAAAATCGAAAACTTTCGTTAAAAAAAAAAAATCACTACCATTAAACGGAAATCATGAAATTTCTTTTGATAAAGTTGAAGTGATATCAAGAAAAACAAAAAAAATAATATCAGTTAATAAAATTGCAAATTTACCGGCTGAAATTAAAAAAAAAGTTAAACAAGATATTAATATTATTACAAAAAATAAAAAAAAATTTCAAAATTTAGATTTTAAATCTATTCCAGTTTTAATGGGTGTATTAAACATTACACCTGATAGCTTTTCTGATGGAGGTAAGTTTAATCAAAATAGTCTAGCCAAAAAACAAATGAATTATCTCTTTGAAAGTGGTGCACAGTTAGTTGATATTGGAGGTGAGTCTACTAGACCAGGATCAAAAGCGGTAAGTTCAATTGTAGAATGGAACAGGATTAAAAATATTTTAAAGAATATTGATAAAAAAAAAATAATATCTTTGGATACTAGAAAATCAAATATTATGAAAAAAGGAATAGATTTAGGGGTAAAATTAATCAATGATGTTTCAGGTCTAAGTTATGACAAAAATACATTTAATATTTTAAAAAAGTATAAAATAGCTTTTGTTTTACAACATTCACTTGGTACCCCAGATGTGATGCAAAAAAATCCAAAATATAAAAATGTGTTGTTAGATATCTATGATTTTTTTGAGGAGAAAATAAACTTTCTTAGAGGAATTGGTATAAATCATAATAATATTTTTTTAGACCCAGGAATTGGTTTTGGAAAAAATTTGAAACATAATATGACAATAATTAAAAATATATCAATTTACCATTCCTTAGGATTGCCTATATTGCTTGGAATATCTAGAAAAAAATTTATTAAAGAATTGTCTAATAAAAATGATAGTTCGAGCAGAATAGGAGGTACAATTAGTTCAAGTATTTTTGCAATGATGCAGGGTGTCCAAATGTTAAGAGTACATGATGTTAATGAAGTTAATCAAAGCATAAAAGTATTTAGAGAATTAATTAAATAATAATGAAATATTTTGGAACAGACGGGATACGAGGACATGTAAATAGTGAGAATATAAATGGTGACATGTTTTTTAAATTTGGACTAGCTGCAGGAAAATATTTCACTAATCTAAAAAAAAAAAAACAAACTGCCATTATAGCAAAAGACACACGACTTTCAGGGTATGCTCTTGAGCCAGCTCTAGTGTCAGGTTTGGCTTCAGCTGGTATGCATGTTTACACATTAGGTCCACTACCAACAAATGGTTTAGCAATGTTAACTAAATCTATGAATGCAAATCTTGGTATAATGATTACTGCTTCACATAATTTATTCTATGATAATGGTTTAAAATTATTTGGTCCAGATGGATTGAAATTATCTGATAAAATCCAAAAAAAGATTGAAAGTTTAATTGATACAAAAGTTCAAAATCATTTGACTAAACCAAAACGTTTAGGAAGAGTAAAAAGATTAGAGTCTGGAACTGACGACTATATTAAAATTCTTAAAAAAAAAATTCCAAGTAATTTCAAAATTAAAAATATGAAAATAGTATTAGATTGTGCGAATGGAGCTGGATATAAATCAGCACCTAAGATGATAAGATCTCTTGGTGCTAAATTAATTGTTATTGGCAATAAACCGAATGGATTTAATATAAACAAAAATTGTGGATCAACTTTTCCAAATAAACTTCAAAGATCAGTAAAAAAACATAAAGCTCATTTAGGTATTTCACTAGATGGTGATGCAGATAGAATAATCATGTGTGATGAAAAAGGTTCAATAATTGATGGGGATCAAATTATAGCTGCTCTAGCACTTCAATGGAAAAAGAAAAAAATTCTTAAAGGAGGTGTTGTAGGTACTTTAATGTCAAATTATGGATTAGAAAATTTTCTTAAAGAAAAGAAAATTAAATTTATTAGATCAAATGTTGGAGATAGATATGTAAAAGAAATAATGCAAAAAAAAAAATTCAATTTGGGAGGAGAACAATCTGGTCATATTATTTTAGGTAAATTTGCAACAACCGGTGATGGTCTTCTAGTTGCTTTAGAGGTAATTCAAGCTTTAAACAAAAACGTTAAAGCAAGTACTTTTTTTAATGTATTTGAAAAAACCCCACAAATCTTGATTAACGTAAAAATTAAAAATAAAAATATACTCAAAAAATCGTCAGTAAAAAATGTTATAAAAATCTCAAAAAATTTAATAAAAGGTCAGGGCAGAATCCTTGTAAGAAAATCTGGTACAGAACCAAAAATAAGAATAATGGGTGAAAGTAAAAATAAAGTGTTACTCAAAAAGTGTATAAAAACTATTACTAGAAAAATTTATTAAATTGAAACCCAAATCCAAAATTTTGATTATAGCAGGATCAGACTCGTCTGGTGGAGCAGGTATTCAAGCTGATATAAAGACGGTTACAAGTCTTGGTTCTTATGCAATGACAGCTGTAACAGCCATAACTGTACAAAATACCAATGGAGTAAAATTAGTTACACCTATTTCAGCCAACACAATTAAAAAACAAATAATTTATACTGCAAATGACATTAAACCTGATGCAATAAAAATTGGAATGCTTCAATCAGATAAGGTAGTTGAAAAAGTTATTGAGTCATTAAAAAAAATTAAAGTTAAAAAAGTAATTTTAGACCCTGTGATGGTTGCAAAAGGTGGTGCAAAATTGATTAATGAAAAAGCAATTAAATCCTTAAAAACAAAACTTATCAAAAATATTTTTTTAATAACACCAAATATTCCTGAAGCTGAAGTTTTAGCTGGAATTAAAATTAAAAATAAAAAAGATATGATTTTAGCCGCAAAGAGATTAATTCATTTAGGTGCAAAAAATGTGCTAATCAAAGGTGGGCATTTAAAATCAAAAAAAGTGGAAGATGTTTTTTTAAATAAGTCTGAGCTTAAGATTTTTGCTAGTTTAAGACACAATACAAAAAATACTCATGGCACAGGGTGCACTTTGTCTAGCGCAATAGCAACTTTTCTCTCATGTGGAAAAAGTATTAAGAAAGCTTGTGACCTTGGAATTAAATATGTAAATTCTGCAATATTAACTAACCCAAATTATGGAAAAGGTCATGGCCCTATTAACCATTTGAATTCAGTAGAAATAAAAAAAAAATTTAGATAATGAAAAATATTGTAGTAGTTGGATCACAATGGGGAGATGAAGGAAAGGGAAAAATTGTTGATTGGCTCTCAGAGCAAGCAGATATTGTAATTAGATTTCAAGGTGGCCATAATGCAGGTCATACACTTGTAATAGATGGTGTCACTTATAAACTTAGACTACTACCATCTGGGATTGTTAGAAAAAATAAAATTTCTGTAATTGGGAATGGAGTTGTTGTTGATCCTTGGGCTTTAATTGATGAAATAAAAGAAATAAAATTAAAAGGTGTTCAAATAGGTGTCGAAAATTTGATAATTTCTGAGTCTGCAAATTTAATATTGCCATTCCATAGGGAAATGGATGAAATACGAGAGGACGCCGCTGGTAAAAGTAAGATAGGCACAACAAGAAGGGGCATTGGGCCAGCATATGAGGATAAAGTAGGAAGACGATCAATAAGAGTTATGGACTTAAGATCGGAAAAAAATTTAGATCAAAGATTGGAATCAGTACTTATTCATCATAATGCTATTAGAAAAGGATTAGGTAAAAAAATTTTTGAAAAAGAAAAATTAAAAAAAGATTTATTAAAGATTGCCCCTGAAATTTTAAAATATTCTCAACCTGTATGGTTAAAAATTGATCAGTTTAAAAGAAAGAAAAAAAAAATATTATTTGAAGGTGCTCAAGGGATTTTACTAGATGTCGATCATGGAACATATCCATTTGTAACATCCTCTAATACAGTTGCTTCTAGTGCCGCAACCGGCACTGGTTGTGGACCAAACTCTATAAATTATGTTTTAGGAATAACAAAAGCGTATACAACAAGAGTCGGAGAGGGCCCTTTTCCAACTGAATTAGATGATCATATTGGTGAATTACTTGGAACTCGAGGTAATGAATTTGGAACAGTAACAAGTCGCAAAAGAAGATGTGGATGGTTTGATGGAGTTTTAGTGAGACAGACAATAAAAATTTCAGGGATTGATGGTATAGCATTAACAAAACTAGATGTACTAGATGAATTAGATGAAATTAAAATGTGTATTAAATATGAACTTGATGGAAAAGAAATTGATTATTTTCCAGCGGCTGTTGAGGATCAATTAATGATAAAACCTATTTATCAAAATTTTCCTGGCTGGAAAACACAAACAAATGGAATTAAAAATATTGAGGAACTTCCTGAGAATGCAAAAAATTATATTTATGCCATCGAGGATTTTGTTGGCGCCAAAATATCAAGTGTTTCTACTAGCCCTGAACGGGAAGATACTATATTGATAGAAAATCCTTTTGAAATTTAATTTAAAGGTAATAAATTTTTAGATTTTGCTAAAAGCAACATATGTTTTTGCAATTTTTCGAAAGCTTTATTTTCGATCTGTCTAACTCTTTCTCTACTAATTTTATATTTTTTGCTTAAATCCTCAAGAGTAGTCGGATTATCATTTAATCTTCTAGAATATAAAATTTCTTTTTCTCTATCATTTAAAACTTTAATAGAATTTTTTAATAAATCTTTTCTTTGCTCCATTTCTTCTTGATGAGCAAATTTTAAATCATGATCTAATTCTTTATCTACTAACCAATCTTGCCATTCATCACCATCTTCTCCTACTTGAGCATTTAGAGAAAATTCTTTTCCAGACAATCTTCGATTCATTGAGACCACTTCTTCTTTACTGACATCAAGCTTATTAGCTATTTCATCAACATGTTCGTTTCTCAAATCACCTTCGGTTCTAGGCGCTATTTGATTTTTCAATTTTTTAAGATTAAAGAATAATTTCTTTTGAGCACTTGTTGTTCCAATTTTTACTAAACTCCATGATCTTAAAATATACTCTTGAATGGAAGCTTTAATCCACCACATTGCGTAGGTTGCTAATCTAAAACCTTTTTCTGGCTCAAATTTTTTAACAGCCTGCATTAAACCAACATTACCCTCGGATATCATTTCATTTACTGGTAGGCCATACCCCTTATAACCCATTGCAATTTTAGCAACTAATCTGAGGTGGCTAGTAACTAATTTTTCTGCCGCTTTAACATTTCCGTTTGTTTTCCAATTTTTAGCCAACATGTATTCTTCTTCAGCATCGAGCATAGGAAATTTCTTTATTTGTTCCAAGTATGCAGACAACCCTCCTTCATTACTCAGGGTTGGAAGATTATTGTTTGTAAAACTATTCATAGAAGTTTTATCTAATTAATATTTTATTTTTTTCAATATTTTATTTACTTGTATTTCTTAGCATTTTAAGAATTATTTCAAGATCTTGTGGCAAAATTGAGTTAAAAACCATTTCTTCATTTTTTTTAGGATGAATAAATCCGATAGTTTTAGCATGAAGGAATTGCCTATTAAGATTAACCAGATTTTTTTCTAGCAATGGATCAATATTTTTAATTTTTTTAAATTTTTTTTTATATTTTTTATCACCTACAATGCTGTAAAACCTACATCCTCAATTTTAAAAAGTAGGAAAACTGTAAATAAATTTGGAAAAAATACTACAATATCTGTAACTGGTAGACATGATCCATGTGTAGGTATAAGAGCAGTTCCGGTT
>CACDVM010000015.1 GCA_902556265.1 uncultured Pelagibacteraceae bacterium | reverse complement strand
AATTCTTTTGGTCTGATACCTGATAATTTTTTATTAAGTCCATCAAATGCGTATGGAACACTTTCAACATAATCATCATTTAATAATAATTCTTTTGTTTCAGTACCCTCAATAATTCCTTGTGGTGTATAATGTTTAGCTTCAAAGATAGCGTCAATAATCTTTTGACCTTTGCCACCTTGTAATAATTCGTTTGCGTCTTTGCCTTGTACTTTAGCTATATAACATTTTTTTACTGGTAAAATATTTGCACATTCAACACTAGCTTTCATACCTGCTGTGTCTGTATCAAACATTAAGATTATCTTTTCAAATTTAGATAACCATTCTAATTCTTGTTTTATATATTTCTTTGCTGAAGCTGTACCTGACGGAATAGATACTACTGGATATTTATTATTGTTTACTTGTGATACAGAAAGACAATCTAATTCACCCTCTGTAATAACAATTGTTCTTCCACCGTCTCTCCAATTTTGCTGACCAAATAAAGTTATTTTATCTGTGTCTCCAAACCACTTAAAAGATTTGTCAGGAAACCGTAGCTTCTGTGCTACCTTGTTATATTGCTTGTCATAATAGTTAGCTATTTGAACAGGTCTTCCATCATATTCACCTACTTCATAATCAAATACCTTGCAGGTATCCTCACTAACTTTACGTTTATCTAATCGTTCATAATTTCCTGTAATCATATCTCTTACTATTGGTTGTTTATTTTCTGGTTGAGCTTCGCCAGTCGCTGAATATTCGTGGCAACCGAAACAATAAGTATGGTGGATTGTGTCGTCTGGATTTAACCAAACGCCACGATTGTCTCGGCTACCACAGTTTTCACAACTTGTATGATGTGAAAATTTTTCATTCGTTTCCATTATGCTCTAACTCCTGCAAATCTGCTTCGTCAGTTAGACCATCTTGAAACTTATACCCTCTTACATCTTCGTGAAGTAAATATGTTCTAACACTAAATGATGGACAGAATTTACTTTCGTCTAAATCTCTATGACCCACAATCTGTGCGTCTGGGTATTTAACTAATAATTCTTCTAATGTTTTCTTTAATGCTTCCCATTGTTCAGCAGTAAAATTATCATCTTCTTCTTTCCAGTTTTCTTCTTTAGCACCACCGACTAAAGCTAAACCATACGAGCAATGATTATATCCCTTTACGTGGGCTTGTACGTCATCATCACCTCTACCTTGTTCTACTGTACCGTCTCTTTTGATTACTTTTCCATAACCAATTTTTAACCAACCTCTTTCTCTGTGCCATCTATCAATTTCTTTAGCACCTATATCCTGACTGGGTCTAGTCTGGGTACAATGAATTACAATATATTTTGTTTCTTCACGCATTTTGTTTTCCTTTAATTTCTTTGAGCCATTCCTTTGGGAATGTTTCTTTAGTTGATTGAATACAATGGTATTTGAAATCAAATAACTCACACCACTTGGCGTAAGTAGTCTTAGACTTCTTACCAATTTTTGTTTTTGAATTAGAAAATATAAATCTAATATCTAAGTTTGGGTTTTGTGCTTTGATAGTTTTCATCTTCTTTCTATCAGCACTGTTAAAAGCACCTTTAGTTTCTAAAACTAATGGGGTGTTTTGAATTGGGAAATCTGGGGTATATGTTTTCTTTATCGCAGGTTGAAAGTAAACAATCTTCATTCCCTCATAAGTAAAACTCACAGAGTTTTTATTAAGAAAATTATAGACTGCTTCTTCCAACCCAGATTTTAAAACAACACCATCAGAAGTCTTTACTCTCTTGTACTTCGGTCTGGTCATTTGAGATTACTTCTGCTTTTGGTTCTGGTGTAGTTTCGTAGCCATCTTCTTTATCAAAAAGATTGCTGTCTTTACCCTCAACAAGTTCAATAACTTGTACTGCTTTTAATCTAGCCGTCACTCCTGCACCAAGCATTGGTGTGTAGTAAGGAACTAAATTGTAAGCACAACGTAATTTAGAACCACCCCATATGATAGTACTCAATGGAATTGGGTTCTTCTTTGCGTCAAACAATTGGGGTCTTTGCGAAAACTTTTCTTTAGTCTTCTGGTTTACCCCAGTTGCTTTCATTTTATATTTAAAGAAAACAAAATCGTTTTCTTCAGTGTAAGGTTTTGGTGCGTCTTTTATCTTCTTACCCTTATTATTTTGTTCAGCTAATTTTAGACTGTCTTCTATAGCTTTGTCATAAGACTTCAGCATTTCAGTAGCGTCTGATTTAGCAACTTTTAAGGTCACTTTAAATTCACCTGCTTCAGAAAATCTGACATCAGGTTTATTTAAATGAGGATAAATGGCTTCGCCAACAACACTTATATTTGTCGTATTTGACATAGTGTACTCCTATTAATTATAGCTACGTTGTGTAGCCATAAGTGGTACTTTATTAAGCACAGGTGCAAAGGTCTAAACACAAAAAAATATTGATTGTTTAACTAAAGATAAATCCAACTCACCTCTCACTGGTATGTTCGGAAACTTCTTAGCATTTTTAGGTGATAACATTTGCTTCATTTCCATTGCCCAATTTGTAAGTACATCTTGTTCATACACTTCACAGAACGCTTCACGTATTGCTTCAGAAAGTTTTGCTACATCTGGTGCAACACAACCAAAGCTATCGTGTATCAAACTAAAATTAGTGACACCTTTTTCTTTAGCTTTAATTACTGCTAACTGTAATACACTAGCGTCTAAGCTATGAATTAAATTAGGACATATAGATTGTGCAGTTTTTCTTTTATCTATTTCTTCTGTATCAGATTGAATAGATAATTTAATTATACTATCACCCATCTTAGTCTTTACTCTTTTACTTTCTTTTTTGTAGCACATCATTTGTACTGGAAAGTTTAAAGGTTTAGGTGTTGTCCAAGTGACAGGTAAGTTTTCAGAAGCAACAAGTCTTGATACTGTTTTTAGAAAACTCATTATTTCTTTTGCACCAACTATAACTTCATTAATACTTTCCCATACTATTGGTGTTAGCCAATTGGTAGCTTTGAATAAATCTTCACCAAAGTAATGAGGTCTACTCTTTTCTATTTTTTCTTTCTCAACGTGGTCTTGTAGATATTGTCTGCAAGAATATTGAGTTAAAGAATAAGGTAAACACATCACAGGTTTCTTACAAAGTTTTCTATCTACTCCATAATCCAACCACAACTTAGCCATTGGGTCTGTTTTAGTTTTTAATTTTTCAATAACTTTTTCTGCAACTATTCTATAAACATCTTCAGGTTTATTAGATGGTATTAGATTAGTAGCTTTACCACCAACTGGGTCTCTCATCATAGCTGAATAATGTTGTAAACCAGAATTGCTACAATCAGATTGTATTGGTAATGTTGTTATAAATGTTGCGTCATATCCTGTTTCAGCAAAGTCTTTGAGTTCAAAACACCAAGCTAAAAAACAAAAAGGTTTATCTGCTTTAGACCAATCAGTATTTATTAATGGTTCTTTTGCATAACTAATAAATAAATCTAGTCTTTCTTTGACCCAATCTAATCTAGTTTGAATATCCTCTTTATCAACTTCACCATATAAACCTGCACCTGCAATTGCGAAATCATCAAATGAATTATTATCTTTCATTTTTTTTCCGTATTTAAATTTAATTAATGCTCTTGAATAGTCAGCACCTTGTGGTGATAACATAGCAGGTTTTGGATATATACGACCACGAAAGTCTAGCTGATATGGATAGAAGAATGACCTATCTAAAAGTAATTCAGCTTCAGTAAGTATTTGTCTTACCTGAATGTATTTAGATTTAGACTTGGCTCTATCTTTATAAACAAGACTTGCTTGTCTTTTCCATTTAACTAAGTTTTCTTTATAGGTTGGTGATGTCTTGTCATTATTCTCTACATCTGGTTCTTTAATTGGTAGAGGAATTGTCTGAGGATTAGTAGGTAAATTACCAGTTCCATCATCAATCTCTATGAGTTTAGAAATAACCTCGTATACAGGTTTATTAATTACCCATTCTGTTTCCTGCATAATATTTACTGCGTCATATACAGGTTTCATTTCGTGTCCTCTGTTCTTTAGTTCTTCAAGGTATCTACGGTTTGACGCTTTGACTAAATTAAAGTGCATTATTTTATCTCCTTTATATCTTCTGGTTTATTTTCGTAGTTGTGTTTTCTTCCATAATATCCCCCAACAAATGGATTATATTCCCATCTTCTTGGTGGCATTAGCATTGGCAAGTACTTCGGTTGTAGTGCTTCGTTCTTGATATTGAAGTTCCTAATCTCATCTATAATTTTTCTAGTAGCTTCAACATAAGTGACTGTCTTGAATTTATTTAGCTTACGGTTCTGGTGCTTGATAAGTCCTAGCTTTTCCAAGTACTCAATCATCTTCACACCCAAGTGAAGTCTACCCTCTTTACCCCAGTCATTAAAAACCAAGTCATTCTTATTCATCATATAAGTCCAAACCTTTTGCTTGTACCTATATCGGTTCTCATTTTGAGGTATGTTTTTCTCAGCTAATCTTTTACTAACTTGATTAAACTTTTCTTTGTTCTGGTCTTTGAACATTGTAATTCTAGCTTCCATCATCAAGCCAGTTCCAATCTTAATTGCTAGTTTATTCATTGTGGTTTCATTTGAGATACCATCAATTACATTCTTTAAGACAATCAAAGAACAAGTATCCCAGATTGAGTGTTGCTTTTTAAGATATAACCCACTGCCAAATGCGTCTTTAGGAAGACACTGACACAGTAGTTTTAATGCAGTTAATCTATTACCTGCACCACCTGTTTCCATAAGTGATATATCGCCATTAATTAATAAGGATAATTTAGTGATGTACTTCTGTTGTAATACCAATCCGTGCAGTGTTGTACTCTCTTGACCTTTTGTAATAGCTTCATTGACTGTCTTCTTAAACCTATCAATACCACCCTGAAGCATAGCTTCTTCAAACTCCAGTTCTTCCTGTATTCTTTTGGTGTAATCATTGTTGTCTTTAAACTTACCACCCACTCCTACTTTAACTAATTCCTGTAGTTGTTCTTGTAAGTCTTGTTGTTGTTTATTTAATATGTCGGACATAATGTGAACATTTCCTCTTATTTTTGTTGCACGTGTGTATGGATACGTTAGTTTTGATACGTTTGGATACGTGACTAACGCACAGGTGCAAAGGTTGATAATTTAAAAAAACACTAGTGATACCAATAATATTCTTCACTAGTGCAAGAGAGAAAAAGTGTCGGTAGTTCCTAAGACCAACGCGTCTACCAATTCCGCCATCGCCCCACAAATTTAAAGGTTTTATATATGATTGAAACTATTTGTCCAACGACAATTATTGTAAAATATATTAATTTTCCCTTATAATATTAATATGATTATTTCACCTTGTATAAGTATTTGTAAAACAGATCCGAGCACCGGATTTTGTTATGGTTGTGGAAGGAATTTTGAGGAACGAAAAATTTGGAAACTTGAGAATACGACTGATGAATGGAAAGTAGAAAACCTTAAAACTATCAAAAATAGATTAACTGGTTGGCAATTACAAAGTTTTGAAGAATCCTATACATATAAAATTGAAAATGGTATTTCTTTATTTAAAAAAAATTTAAAAAATGAGTAAAACTTCAATAGTTATAATTATTTATATCATAGGACTTATTTTCGGAGCATTGGTCCTAAAAATCTGGAGTGCAGATACAAGTATTCTTAAAGGTCTCTTAGGCTTAGGTTGGACAGCATTGCTTCTAATAGGAATATTTTTCGCTGAAAAAAATGAGAAAAATTAAATACTTAGTCTTTCTTTTTTTTATAATTTTAACCAGTCAGAATTTAAAATCTGAAATAATCGTAATGAGTGCATGTGATGACCAACAAGATGAATTTTTAAAAAACGAATACATTCTTAATCTAAACGAGTTAATAATGACAAGAAATTACGTTTATAAAGAAAAAACCTATCAAAAACACAAATTAACAGACTTGAGTGTTAAAAAATCTAACTCTTACGTTAGAAATATCTATGAAGAAGGTGGAAAAATTTTTACTCATAAACATGGGTATCCACAATTTTACACACAAATTTTATTTGAAAAAGGCCAACAAGATATTTTCATAAAAACTGTTTTAAATGATGAAGAGGGTATTTCGAAAATTTCAACTTGTAAAAAAATTGAAAAATTTGATGACGAGAGTTAATTTTTTTTCTTATTTTTTTTAAAATTTCTTTTTTTAGTTTCAAATCGACTATTAGTAATATTGCTTCTGTGCTTTGCATACGCTTGTTTTTGTGCTTGTTTCATAGCTCTTTTAGAAGACATAATATACTAATAATCTATTTCTATAGTTCCTATTATATTAAAATTTTTATCTGAAATAACTATTTCACCTGATGCCGGACCATAACTTAAAACTTCAGATATTAATACATAATGTGTTACAAAAACTAAATTTTTTTTACTTTTAAATTCTTTTACATAATTATTTAGTGCCTTTATTTGCTTAACTTTATTTTTTTTATATTTATTACTATAAAATGAATTTAAAAAACTATTTGTAGAAAAATCTTTAAAAGCAATATCTGCTGTTTCTTTGCACCTACACCACTCACTTGATAAAACTTTATAAATCTTAATTTTGTTTTCATTGAAAAATTCACCTATGTCTCTTGCCTGTTTTTGCCCAATCGAATTTAAATTCCTTTGAGTAGAACAATCGTTTAAATTGAAATTATTTGGATCTCCATTTCCAGGTGCATATGCATGTCTTATAAATATTAATTTTCCACCATCCTCAAGTTGATTTATAAGGTTTTTATTTAAATCTGCTTTAATAGATGAAGTTAAAGATATAAATATAATTATAAAAAATCTTAAAAATTTCATTTATGGATATTAGATTAAATAATTTAAACAAAACAATAGTTAACTGTAAAAAATGTCCTAGATTAGTAAAATTTGTTAACAAAGTAAGTAAAATAAAAAGGAAACAAAATATTAATGAAATTTACTGGGGTAAGCCTGTTCCTGGATTTGGAAATTTAGATTCAAAATTAGCTATTATTGGACTTGCACCCGCTGCGCATGGTGGCACGAGAACTGGGAGAGCTTTTACTGGAGACAAATCTGGAGATTTTTTATTTAAATGTTTATATGAGGTTGGAATTTCAAATTTTCCATTTTCAAAAAATTTAAATGATAATTTAAAATTAAAATCTACTTATATTACAAATATTCTTAAATGCGTACCTCCTGAAGATAAACCTCTTAGTAATGAAATTTCAAATTGTTCCAGTTTCTTTGATGAAGAAATATTATCTTTAAAAAGATTAAAAGTTATTGTTACTTTAGGAAAAGTTGCTTTTGATAATTGTGTTAAACTATATAAACAAAAATTTGATATTAGACAAAAGTTTATTTTTAAACATGGTAAAACATATTTATTACCTAATAATGTAATTATATTGTCAAGTTATCATCCCAGCCCTAGAAATGTTAATACAAAACTTGTGTCAAATAAGATGATGGTAAATTTATTTAAAAAAGCAAAAAAACTAGCTAAGTTTTAATAGTATCACAAAAATAAGGTTCAAATTTTGAATATATATCCTCTGGAATTTTTACTGGCTTACCATCATTATTTATAAAAACTAAATGAACTTGAGCCTCTACAATTATCTCTTCTCCTTTAGTGATTATCTGATTCATAAAAAAAGAAGTTTTAGTAATTGATTTAACGAAAGATCTTACGGTCAATTCATCCTCTAAATGAGCAGATTTTTTATATTCAATGTTACATGATTTTACAATTATTAATGAATTGAATTGATCTTGAATTTTTTTATTACTAAAACCTATGGAAAACAAAGCTTCAGTTCTAGCTCTTTCTAGATATTTCAAATAATTAGCGTAATATACTAGTCCACCTGAGTCTGTGTCCTCATAATAAACTTTTAATTTATGAAAGAAATTTTCATGCATAGATATGATTATATCAAACTATTCTGCTGAAAAATAGATGTTCTGATAATAAGCTACAGCTTTCATCTTAGAATTATCTGTATCAGACATAATAGCTAAACCATCTAATTCATTTACATCTAAATCATGAAATTTTTTAAAATCTTCCTTTACATTTGATTTTACAGTAACCCATTCATTTAAATTATTTTTTGTAGAGGCCAAAACATTATCTATAGATTTTTTAGTATAAGGACTTGGGGAATTAAAACCAATTTCATTATTACTTGAAAAAACATAGTTTATTGCTCTATTTGATAATGGTGTAGCGCCTGTTTTTTTTACTGCAAAAACCCGAGCTGCAAAATCATGTCCTTTTTTAGTATTTTCTCTAATACCAGGCAAATCTTTTTCAATTTTCCATGTAATATTAATAAATGGAGTTTTATTAAGGTCAATTTTAACTTCTTTTCCTAATCCAGATGCGGCATTGTCTGCAACTGCTTTATAAAAAGTACCTTTTTCATTTGATCCAACTGTATAAATCGTAATATTGTCTGCTCCTCTCACCTTTCTTACCTCTAGTTTTGAAAGCTCAATCTCCGAAAATTCAAATACTTTTACTTCATTTGCAAAACCAATAGTATTTATGGTGAAACAGATAATAAAAATTTTAAATAAAAAATTCATAAATAATTTAAAAAATTGTTAATACATTATTTTGACAAGATTTAAACATTCAAAAATCAACATTTGCGAATATATTTAAATTATGAAGACAATTTCAATTTTTATACTCCTAATTTATTGGTCAATCATGATTTTTGCTCCAGTAGTGTCAAAAGATGTGAAACTAAGTAGAGCTAAAATGAACAATGCTAAAATTATTGAAATTAAGCCACGTAGTTAGTAAGTAGAGCGACCACCACTAATATCAAAAACTGCTGCTGTAGAGAAAGTATTTTCCTCAGAGGAAAGCCAGCAAACTAAAGAAGTGAATTCCTCAACCTCAAGAAATCTTCCTCTAGGAACTTTAGAAAGCATTCTTTGAACATGTTCTTTAGTCATTTGGTCTAAAATTCTCGTATTTGCACCTGCTGGGGTGATTGCATTAACTGCTATGTTTTTATCAGCAAGCTCTTTTCCTAAGGATTTTGTGAGACCTATTGCTCCTGCCTTACCAACACTATATGCACTTGCGTTAGCATTACCATCTTTTCCTGCAACTGAAGCAACATTTACTATTCGACCATAATTATTTTTGATCATATTTGGCACTATTGTCCTACAGCAATTAAAAGTGCCCATTAAATTAATATTTACTACCTTCTTCCACATCTCCACATCATATTCCCACAAAGATGCAGTGGGTCCTGTGATGCCAGCGTTATTAATCAATATGTCTATATTAGAATTTTTCGTAATATCGTTAATACAATTCTCAACCTCCTTAAAATTGGACACATCTACAATGTTAGAACTTAAATTTGGGCTATTTAAATCATTTGTTGCTTTTTCAAGCATTTTAGCATCGATATCCCAAATGATCACTTTAGCACCTGAATTTAAAAATCTTTTAGCAATATCAAGTCCAAAACCTTGGGCACCACCTGTTACTATGGCAGTTCTATTCTTAAAATTAAAATTAATTTTGTCCATTCTGTTATTCTTTAGCTAGTAAATAATAAACAAATCCAGCAACAAATGCTCCAATTATCCATGAAAAAGAATGAAGAAACATAAGATTTGAATTCCATATTGTTGCACTAGAAAATATAAATCCCAAGATCAGTGAGTAAACCCCTTTAATATGCCAGCCTCCAGAATAATAATATGCTCCTGTAATTTCTAATGAATAAATATCTTTATTAATTAAATTACCTTTTTTTATGAAATAAAAATCAAATATCATAACTCCAAACAATGGACCAAAAAAAGCTCCAAAAGTATCAATAAAAGATAGAATTCCAATTTGACTTAAATAGGTTAACCAAAAAATACCTACAATAAAACCAAAAATTGAAATTACAAGACTTGCACTTTTTAAAGAAAGAGAAGATGGCATTAGATTAATAAGTGAATACTGAGAAGGAATATAGTTTGCAATTAAATTTGTAGATGCAGAAGCTATAACAATCAAAATTAAAACTAAGTTCGTAATAAGTAAATTATCTAATGAACCTATTATATCTGTTGGATTTGTAAGTATTCTAGATAAATTATCTGAATTTTGTTTTAGAAAACCGTCTACACCAATAACTATAAATAGAGCGAAAAAAGAAAATATTATCAAATTTAATATTAAACTAAAATTGCCTTTTTTTAATTCAACCTCATTTTTTGTATAACGAGAAAAATCACCAAAGCTTAATATAACAATTGAAAAATACGCAAAAATAGTTCCAGCTACTGTGATTAATGGACCTAAGTTATCTGCATCGATAAAATTATCATAATTAAGTGAATTAACAAAAACATAAATTGAAAATTTTACATCACTTAAAAGTACAGTAAAAAAAAATAACAACATTCCTACATAAACCGTTATGGCAGAAAACTTGATTAACTTCCTATTAAAAATCATTCCTAGACTGAATAAGTAAGTCTGCAATAAAATTGCTACTATAATAGAGACCCAATCAATAAGATTTAATCCTAAAAAAAACATCAATAAAATATCTAGATCTAATAATGATGGTTCAAAATAAAATATAACTATTCTTATGAGGTAACTAAAAGCTTTTGATAGAAAATATGTTTGAATACCAAACATAAACATTCCAACTAAACTTCTTATTAACCCAAGATATCTTGCTCCACTAATACCTAACGAAGATCTTAAAAGAACAACAAATGGTAGTCCAAATTTTTGAGAAGGTTTACCGATCCAATTAGAAAAAAAATAAACAAATAATGAACCAATAAGCGTTCCAAAAAATACAATTAATACATTTAAATCATAAATAAGATAAAGAGATGTAATTAATGAAAATCCAATAATACTTTGAATATTTACACCCCAAAAATAAAATAAATCTTTCCAATCCCAATTTTTATCATTTGGGTTTACTGAAACTAAATCCCAATTAATAAGTGTTTTATTTGATTTTTGTTGACTCACTCAGACAATATAAAACTTAAATTAATTACTGTCCATATAACAGAGTTGGTAACCAAAGAGCTATTTGAGGAAATACGATAATTAAAACTAATCCAATGACCTGTAAGACCATAAATTGCATCATTCCATAGTAAATATCTTTCAGATCCCATTCTGGGACTACTCCTTTTAAGAAATAGGCTGAAAGAGCTACGGGTGGAGATAGCCAGGCGGTTTGTAAGTTAACAGCTACTAAAATTGCAAACCAAGTTAAATTAAATCCTAAAGCTTCAACCAAAGGTAAAATAATTGGAATTATTATCATTACGATTGGAACCCATTCTAAAGGCCAGCCTAATAAGAATATCATAACCATTATCATTGCAAGGATTAAGTATTTGTTCATTTCTAGACCCAATAAAAATTCTGTAAGTAATGTTGGTGTTCCCAATCTAGCAAACACTGCACCAAAAAAATTAGATGCAGCAACTAAAACCATAATTAGAGCTGTTATTTCTAAAGTTTTAACTAAAGCTTCTTGAAGTTTTGAAAGTGTTAATTTTTTATAAGCTAAAGACAATAGTAATGCACCCATAGCACCACAACCAGCTGCTTCTGTTGGTGTGGCAAATCCAAATAAAATGCTTCCTAAGGCAGCAAAAACTAATGCTGCTGGTGGCACTAATCCAAGAAAGAATTCTATCCATACTTCTTTCATACTCGCTGCTCTCATATCTTCTGGTAAAACAGGTCCAAGTTTTGGATTAATCATACATCTAATTGTGGTGTAAGCTGCGTACAAGGTAGCAAGTAAAATTCCAGGAAAAATAGCAGCAGCGAATAAATCAATTACAGGGATTTCCATAATTGGTCCCATAACTACAAGCATAATACTTGGTGGAATTAATATTCCTAAAGTTCCACCTGCAGTAATTGTTCCTGCCGCAAGTTTAACGTCGTATCCTGATCTATTCATGGATTTTGCAGCCATAATTCCTAAAATTGTAACTGAAGCACCAACAATTCCTGTGGCTGCTGCAAATATTACTGAAACAAATAAAACTGCATAATATAAAGAACCTTTTACTTTGGCTAACATTAATTGAAACGCCGAAAACAATCTCTCCATTAATCCAGCTTGTTCCATCATAATACCCATAAAAACAAAGAGTGGAACGGCGGCGAGTGTTTGTTCAGTCATTACCATTGAAAATTGGAGGGTCATTAGGTAGAAAACTAATTTTCCAAATCCTAAGTAACCAAAAACAAAACCTAAAAATATTAATGTGAAAGAAATTGGGAATCCCACAAATATTGCAAAAAGCATTACTCCAACAAGAATAAAACCTAAAATTGCTGGATCCATAAATTCTGCTATCATTCAGACTCTCCAGGCCATTGACCTTTTTTTGCAGCCCAATAACTTTTAAATAATTCTGAAACTCCTTGAATAAGTAAAAAAATAATTCCTATTAATAGACAAGTTTTTATAGGCCACATATAAGGCATCCACGTGGTATCCATGCCTCTTTCTCCTCTTTGAATAGACTCTCCAACATAACCTATGGTCATATAAAGAAAAACTAACAAGCCTGGAAAATAAAATATTAGATAAAGCCAAAAATCTATTAGTCCCTGATTTTTAGTTTTAAAATTTCTGTATAAAAAATCTGCTCTTATATGAACGCCTCTTGAAAGAGCATAGCCTGCTCCTAACATAAATAACGCTCCATATAAAAATCGACTTATATCGTAAGCCCAAATAGTCGGGGAATGAAATAATTTTCTTGCAAGAACTTCATAAGTCATTGCAAATATTAATGGCATTAATATCCAGCAAACTACATTACCTACCAATTTGCTAAATTTGTCTATATTTACAATAGATTTTGCCATCCATAATGGCATGTCATCTGGCATTTTTCCTGAACCACCTCGCCTTTCAGCGATCATTTCATCTGATATATCTAATTTACCTGGTTCTTCTGCCATAAAATTCTGATTAAAAAAAATTAGAGCGGACTATAAAAGTCCGCTCTAATAAATTTAGATTAATTACTGATTACTTTAATGTTGCTGCGTGAGCCATTCCTAGCTTCGCATTTGACATTTGAGCACCACTCCAGAAAGGAACAGCAACATCAGCAAACTCTTTCATAGAGTCATATACTTTTTTGAAAAATGCATTTTTCTCAGCATTTTTGTTCAAAGTAGCTTTTGCAGCAGCCATGTATTCTGTGAAGTAGTCAGAAGGAGTATCTTCTAATTTAACTCCATGT
The DNA here is from genome assembly GCA_902556265.1 of uncultured Pelagibacteraceae bacterium. GTDB lineage: Bacteria > Pseudomonadota > Alphaproteobacteria > Pelagibacterales > Pelagibacteraceae > Pelagibacter. Next base: position 3,009 of record CACDVM010000015.1, on the reverse strand, counting down.
TTAGTAGTTAGCTCTTGTAAAGCTTTTCCATTTTCATAGATTCTGTAGCTTAAAGATTTAGCTAATGAAGCATTAGCAGCAACTTCAAGAGACTTCTTCTCATGAGCACTCATTGCTTTGTAAGTTTTTCCAGTAATGTAAAAGTCAGCATTTACTACTACTTGGTGTAAACCTTGTAAGTAATAGTGCTTTAATACTTTTTGGAAACCAAAAACCATATCTGGCTTTGGACAACACCACTCAGCAGCATCAATTGTTCCTGCTTCTAAAGCTGGTAGAATATCTCCACCACCCATAGCAACAGATGCTATACCAATGTCTTTATAAGTTTGTCCTGGAATTCCTGGAGGAGTTCTGAATTTATATTTTCTAAAGTCAGCCATATCTTTAATTGGTTTTGGAAACCAACCTAAAGCTTCTGGTCCAACTGGTTGTAACATAAATCCTTTGATATCTCTTCCCATTTCCTTCCAAAGTTGGTCGTATAATTCTTTACCACCACCATATTGGAACCAAGATAAGAATGCTAAGTTGTCAATACCAACTCCACCACCAGCTACTGGCGAACCAAATAACATAGCAGCAGGGTGATCACCTGACCAATAGTGAGTCCATGCGAATCCACAATCAATCAAACCTTTGTCAACAGCATCAAGAGTTTCTTTAACTCCTACAACCGCGCCTGCAGGTAGAATTTCGAATTTTAAAGAACCAGCTGTTAATTCTGTGACAGTATCAGTAAAGTCCTTTAACATCTTAACTTCATCAGCTTTAGTGTTAAGAACTGTCTGACATTTTAGTGTTTTTGCAGCATTAGCACTAGAAGTAAATCCAAGTACCAAAACAGTTGCAAACAACATTGAAATGATTTTTTTCATTATATTTCCTCTTGTTAGTTAAATTTAACGAGCTGCATACAATCAGAAAAACAATGTTGACACAAGTGACAATTGATAAATATGAGTGTAAAAACATTAAAAAACTTAAACTAAAAAACGATTCAACTACAAATGGAAAATTTTGATTACATTATTATAGGAGCAGGTTCTGCTGGATGTGTTCTTGCAAATCGACTTTCGGAAGATCCCTCAAATAAAGTTTTGTTAATTGAAGCAGGTGGTAAAGATAATTACCCTTGGATACATATCCCAGTTGGATATTTTAAGACAATGCATAATCCAAATGTTGATTGGTGTTATAAAACCGAACCTGATCAAACAATGAATAATAGATCTATCAGATACCCAAGAGGAAAAACTTTGGGAGGAAGTTCTTCAATAAATGGTTTGTTATATATCAGAGGCCAAAGTAGAGATTATGATGTTTGGCGACAACTAGGTAATACTGGTTGGGGTTGGGACGATGTTCTTCCTTATTTTATTAAAGCTGAAAATCAAGAAAGAGGTAAAGATAATTTTCATGGAGTTGATGGACCACTTTCTGTATCAGATCAAAGAATTCAACTACCTTTATTAGATGAATTTCAAAATGCTGCTGAAGAATTTGGTATCCCTAAAACCAAAGACTTTAACACTGGGGATAATCATGGGTGTGGTTATTTTCAAGTAACAGAAAAAAACGGTTTTAGATGTAGCACTGCAGTTGGATATCTAAATCCAATAAAAAATAGAAAAAATTTATCTATAGTTACAAATGCACATGTAAAAAAAATTAATTTTGAGAATAAAACTGCAAAATCACTTGAATATTGGCAAGATAATGAATTAAAAAAAGTAATTTCTAATAAAGAAATAATCTTATCTTCTGGAGCTATTGGTTCTCCTCAAATTTTACAAACATCAGGTATAGGTAATTCAGACAAACTTAAAAACTTAGGAATTGAAATGGTACATGAACTAAAAGGAGTGGGTGAAAATTTACAAGATCATCTTATGTTTAGACCTATATACAAAGTTCATGGACTTAAATCTCTCAATAAAAAGATTAATAGCTTATTTGGAAATTTAATGATTGGTTTAGAATATATTTTCAATCGTAGCGGACCCATGACTATGGGTGCTAGTCAAATGTGTATGTTTGCAAAAAGTGATCCAACTTTAGAATTACCTGATCTTCAGTGGCATGTTCAACCAATGAGTATGGACACATTAGGGGCAACTAAAAATCATGACTTCCATGCTTTTACACCTACAGTTTCAAACATAAGACCTACTAGTAGAGGGCACGTAAGTATCATCGATAAAGACTCCAGAACCTACGCAAAAATAAAAATGAATTATCTTTTAACTGATCATGATCGAATGGTTGCAGCTAAAGGATTAAAACTTACAAGAAAAATAGTAATGGAGTCAGAAACTTTTAAAAAATATAAACCAGAAGAATATAGACCAGGTATTAATATAAATGATAATGAAGAATTAGTAAAAGCTGGATCTGATTATACTCAAACTATATTTCATCCAGTGGGTACATGTAAAATGGGTCAAGATGATATGGCAGTTGTTGATGAAAAATTAAGAGTAAAAGGTATTAAGAATTTAAGAGTAATCGATGCTTCAATTATGCCTAACATTACTTCAGGAAATACAAATGCACCAACAATAATGATTGCAGAAAAAGGTGCTGATATGATACTTACAAACTAATGTTTGCAGAATTATTTTCACCAGAACAGTTAACAATATTAACTCAAATTATTTTAATTGATTTAGTTTTAGCTGGCGATAATGCAATTATAATTGGGATGGTAGCATCAAAATTTCCATTAGAGCAAAGAAAAAAAATTATTTTTTGGGGTATAGGTGGTGCAGTAGTCTTAAGAATTATCTTAACTTTGCTTACCGCATATTTATTACAGATAACAGGATTAAGACTTATAGGTGGATTACTTCTTCTTTATATAGTCTATAAACTTTATACAGATGTCATTAAAGGTTCTGATCATGAGGAAGATATTAAGGTTGATAACTCAAGTTTCTTAAAAGCAATTTGGACAATTTTATTAGCAGATTTTACTATGAGTTTAGATAATGTTTTGGGTGTTGCTGG
>CACDVM010000014.1 GCA_902556265.1 uncultured Pelagibacteraceae bacterium | reverse complement strand
AAAACAGGAGCAAAGAAAATATAGCTAAGCACTATGATTTAGGTAATGAATTTTTTTCACTTTGGCTTGATAAGACGTTAACATATTCAAGTGCAATCTTTGATGAAAAAAATAAAGATTTATCAGACGCTCAAAACAATAAATACCAAAAATTAATTGATCTAATTAAACCAAGAAATGGAGATAAAATTTTGGAAATAGGATGTGGGTGGGGAGGATTTGCAGAATATCTAGGAAAAAAATACGATGTGAAACTTGATTGTATTACAATTTCTAAAAAGCAATTTGAGTATGCCAAAGAAAGAATACATAGATGTGGTTTAAATGAAAAAGTTAATATTGAAATTAAAGATTATAGAGATTTAAAAAATAGATATAATTCTATAGCATCAATTGAAATGATTGAGGCTGTAGGTCAAAATTATTTAGAAAGTTATTTTAAGACTATAAAAAATAATTTATCAAATGATGGTAAGGCTGCCATTCAAGCTATTACTATTGATGATGCTTTATTTGATAGATATAAAAATAAAGAAGATTTTATTCAAAAATATATATTTCCTGGTGGATTTCTTCCAAATAAAAATAGTATAAATAAATACGTCTCAGATAATGGCTTAACTATTAAATCTTACGAGTCTTACGCTGATCATTATTCAAACACATTATCAATATGGCGAGATGAGTTTAATAAGAAATGGGATCAAATAAAGCACCAAGGATTTGATTTAACATTTAAAAGAATGTGGGAATTTTATCTATGCTATTGTGAGGCCGGCTTCAAATCAAAAAATATTGATTTAATACAATTTTCAATTCAAAACAAATAAGGAAAAAACTATGCGCGACATAAGATTATTTAGATCAATTTTATTGATAATTTCTTTGATTTTAATTACAAGTTGTTCGAAGAATAGTTCAATGAAACCAACAGATTTTAAAGATAAAGAACCAAGATTGATTATTGAAGAATATTTGTCAGGAAATGTTAAGGCCTGGGGTGTTCTTCAAAATAGATCTGGAAAAGTTACAAGACAATTTTCTGCTGATTTAAATGGGAAATGGGATGGAAAACAATTGATCCTAGATGAAAAATTTAATTGGGATGATGGTGAAATTCAAACTAGACAATGGCAAATAACTAAAATTGACGAAAATAACTATGAAGGTACTGCAGGAGATGTTGTGGGAAAAGCAAAAGGTTATTCATATGGACCAGCATTTAAGTTTGAATATGTTCTTTTAGTTCCTGTTAAAGGTAAAGAAATGAAAATTACTTTTGATGACTGGATATTTAAGCAAAATGATCGTGTTGCAATAAATAGAGCAACTATGACTAAATTTGGTTTTAAAGTTGCTGAATTAACAGTAGTATTTGTAAAAGATTAATTATTTTTTTGATATTTTGTCATTTTACCAATTAACCCAAAATAAATTTTACTTGGTAAAAAACTAAGTATTTTTAATATAAGGGTTAAAGATTTTGGAAAATGAATCTCAAAAACATTTTTATTTATTAACCCGTCATAAATTTTTTCAGCTGCATATTCTGTAGTTTTTAAAAAAGGCATTTTAAAATCATTTTTATCTGTCATTGGTGTTTTTATAAATCCAGGTGATACCAAACAAACACGAACATTGGATCTTTTAAAATCAAAATATAAACTTTCCGCTAAATTATTTAGAGCGGATTTTGAAGGCCCATAACCAGTCGAATTTGGTAATCCTCTATAACCAGCTATTGATGAAACAATGGTTATAATACCTTCTTTTTTATTTTTAAAATATTCCTCTACAGCTTTAATGCTATTTAATGTGCCAAAAAAGTTTACTTTAAACACATCTTCTATTTGCTCAACATCAATGTCCTTCTCTTTTTTTGGATTCCAAGTTCCAGTTGAAAAAAAACAAATATCGACACTTTGAAACCTATTTTTGATTTGTTCAAAAACTTCTTTGCATTTTGACTTATCAGTTACATCTAACGGAAACCCATGGATATTTTCATTATTGTCAGAAATTTCTTTTAGAAGATTTCCTCTTCTAGCTGAAATTGCAACATTCCAGCCTTTGTTTGCAAATTTAATTGCTAAAGCCTTACCAATACCTGTGCTTCCACCTGTTATCCAAATAGTTTTTTTATTCATTATGTAGTCATGTATAATACTTAAATGCTTAAAAATAAATTTATATCATTTGTTCTATTTTTCATAATTACATATTCTGCATCATTTATTGGAGGAATGGCGACAATAAGTTTTAAAGAACCGTGGTATTCAGAGCTTGTAAAGTCAAATTATAATCCACCAGATTGGATTTTTGCTCCAGTTTGGACAACATTATACCTAATGATGACATTAGCTATTTGGTTTTATTGGCATAGTAAAAATAGAGAGATGAATACAATTTATATTTATTTTATTCACATAGTTTTCAATACAACTTGGAGTATTGTTTTTTTTGGTCTTCACCAAATCTTATTAGCTTTAATTGTATTAATGATTCTAATTATTTTGATAATTATTCTTATTCTAAGATTCAAACGTGTCAATAATGTAAGTTCATACTTAATGATTCCCTATTTACTTTGGAGTTGCTATGCACTATTTCTAAACCTTAACTTATATATTTTAAACTGATATGGATGATGTTGTAATAGTTGGTGGTGGAATAATTGGTACAGCAACTGCTTATTTTCTTTCTAAAGAGGGCAGAAAAGTAAAAGTTATTGAGAGAGACCCAACATATAAAACAGCTTCTTTCCCTTTATCTCTTGGAGGATTTAGAAGACAATTTTTTCAAACAGAAAATATCTTACTGGGAAAATTTGCTAGAGAATTTATTTTTCAAATACCTGAATTATTGAAAACAGAAAAGAATCCTAAACCGACAGCTAGTATGGTAACTAATGGATATCTACTAATGTTTGGGCCTGAACATGCTGAGGAACAATATAAAGCTTTAGAAAACCATAAAGCTTGTGAAGCTGGTACAAAGAATATTAAGGGATCAGAATTAACAAAATTTTTTCCATATATTAATAGTGATGGAATAGAAACAGCAACATTCACTGATAATCAAAGTGAAGGATGGATTGATCCATTTATGTTCCATGGTGCACTTAAAAGTAAAGCAATGGAGCTTGGCGCAGAATTTGTGAAAGGGGAAGTAAAATCTTTATCTGAAATAAAGGCGAAAACAATTATTTCTGCTGCTGGATGTTGGACAAAAGAACTTTTAGAGGATATTCCAGTTGAACCACAAAAGCATACTGTATTTAGAGTCAAATGCCCCAAACATATTCCTGAAATGCCGTTAACAGGGGACCTTACAACAGGAGTTTACTGGAGGCCGGAAGGAAAAGAATATTTAGCTGGATCACCGAAGTCTGTGTTTGATGCAGAAGACCTTGAACCAGCTTGGGATGATTTTGAAGAGCTTGTTTGGCCTGCATTAGCCCAAAGAATACCAGCAATGGAAGAACTAAAGTTAACTGGAGGGTGGGCCGGTTATTATGATTGTAACAGACTTGATAATAATGCGGTTGTTGGAAAACACCCGAAATTTGAAAATGTTTATTTAGCTACTGGTTTTACTGGCAGAGGTCTTATGCAGGCACCGGGAATTGGTAGAGCTTTAACAGAGCTAATCACAACAGGCGCTTATCAATCAATTGATATTTCTAATATGGCTGTTGAAAGAGTTTTAGGCAAAGAAGCAAGACCTGAACCTTACGTTCTTTAACTAAGTTCCACAAAAAGTTTGATATTTTTCATCTAAATTAGATGGAACTTGATAATCAAAAATATCATCTTTTTGAGTATAAGGATCTTTCAAAATTTCTATGAGTTGATTAATTGGTTTTAAATCGTTTTTTTCTGCTGCTTCTAAAGCTTTTTCAACTTTGTGATTTCTTGGAATAACTAATGGATTGTTGTTTTTCATTAAATTTAATGACTTTTTTTGTGAGTTATTATTTTTTGATAATCTTTCTTCCCATCTTTTTTTCCAGTTCATGAAACCAATATCATCAAATAATTTATCTTTTTTTCTAGTAAGATTCATTAAATGACAAAATGTGTTAGTGTAGTCTGCTTTTTTTTCATGCATCCAAGTTAACAGGTCTAATATTAAAAATTTATCCTTATCCTCTACACCAAATAATCCCAATTTATCTCTCATCATATTAATCCATTTTTCTTCATATTTTTTTTCAAAAGAATTAATTGTTTCAGTTGCTATTTTAACAGCCTTATCTTGATCTTTATCGATTAAAGGAATTAAGCACTCTGCAAATCTAGCTAAGTTCCATTTTGTTATAACAGGTTGATTACAATAAGCGTATCTACCCATTTGATCTATTGAACTAAAAACAGTTTTTGGATCGTAGGTATCCATAAATGCACAAGGACCATAATCAATAGTTTCCCCAGAGATTGTCATATTGTCAGTATTCATTACTCCGTGAATAAATCCAACACGCATCCAATTCACAACCAAATTACATTGCCGGTCTAATAAAAAATTTAATAAATCTAAAGCTTGATTAATTGAGTTTTTTATTTCAGGATAATGTCTATTAATTGTGTAATCCAATAAGGTTTTTAATTCATCTTCTTTTTGTCTTGCTGCAATATATTGAAAAGTACCAACCCTTATATGACTAGAGGCAACACGAGTGAGTATTGCACCTTGTAAATTTGTCTCTCTTTGAATACTTTCTCCAGTTTTTACTACCGCTAAACTTCGAGTAGTAGGAATGTTTAAACCATTCATAGCTTCACTAATTATATATTCTCTTAGCATGGGACCTAGAGCTGCACGACCATCACCGTTTCTTGAAAATGCTGTTTTACCTGAGCCTTTAAATTGAATATCAAATTTTTTATTTGCTTTTGTTGTATGCTCACCAATTAATACTGCTCTACCATCCCCGAGCATTGTAAAATGACCAAATTGATGACCCGCATAAGCCTGCGCTATAGAATTACTTCCATTTGGTAACGAATTTCCCGAAAAAATTTTTGAAAGTTCATTTTTATCAATATTTGAAAAATTTAGATTTAATTCAGAGGCTAAACTTTCATTAAGTAATACTAACTCTGGATTATCAACCGGAACAGGTTTTATTTCTTCTCTAAATATGTCTGATAATTTTGAATAAGTATTGTTAAAATGCCATCCTATGGTCATTTTATTTAGCTTACTTCAGCTTGATTTTCTTTTGGTGGTATTTCAGTTTTAAATTGATTTGAAATTTTTTGTACTTGAACAGATGAAACCTTATATTCTGCACACATAGTTTCCTCATCTTTTCCATGACCTGTTACCATATTAACCATATGTTCAGGAAAATGAAACGTTGTAAAAACTATACCTTCTTTTACTTTATCAGTAACTTCTACTTTTAAAGCAACTTCACCTCTTCCAGAATACAATCTTCCAATATCTCCCGAGTTTAAATCTCTATTTGCTGCATCTTTAGGATGAATCAATAGAACGTCCTCATCAACAATATTAATATTATTGGTTCTTCTTGTCATAGTAGCAGCATTATAATGCTGTAGAACTCGACTAGTTGTTAATATTAGAGGATAATCTTTATGATTAGCTTCAATTTCAGATGACTCTTTCCAATCAAAATTTTTCAATCGACCTTTTCCTAGTTTGAATTCTTCAGTGTGTAATATTTGAGTATCTGTTCCATCTTCTTTAACAGGCCATTGTAATCCCATTTTTCCTAATCTTTCTCGTGTAATCCCTTTAAAGAATGGAACAATATCTGCAATCTCTGCCAACACTTGATCCGCATCATAACTAGGTTGATCAAATCCAAGTTTCTGCATCATATCTGTTACTATAACTCCATCTGGTTTTGTTCCAGGCAATGGAGGAACAGCTCGATTAACTCTTTGAACTCTTCTCTCAGTGTTTGTGAATGTTCCATCTTTCTCTAAAAATGTTGTTCCTGGTAAAACAACAGTTGCCAATTTTGCTGTCTCACTCATAAATATTTCTTGAACAACTAAAAGCTCCAAAGAATTCATCGCCTCAACTACGTGAGCACTATTGGGATCTGTTTGAACAATATCCTCACCTATAATCCATACTCCTTTAAGTTCTTTATTGATTGCTGCTTCAAACATTTGGGGAATCTTTAAACCAGGTTTTGTTGGATGTGTTACTCCATATTTTTCAGTATAGAATTTTTGATTCTTTTCATCTGAAACTTCAAAGTAACCTGCACCTTGGTGAGGCTGACATCCCATATCAGCAGCACCTTGAACATTATTTTGTCCTCTGAGAGGATTCACTCCAACTCCTTTTCTTCCAATGTTTCCTGTTATCATTGCAAGATCAGCAATTAACATCACAGTTTTTGAACCTTGTTCATGTTCTGTTACCCCTAAACCATGAAACTCCATTGAATTTTTTGCAGTTGCATATGCGATAGCAGCCTCTTTAACAAGTTGTTTATCTACCCCAGCAACTTTTGCTAAGTGATCAACATCTTGTTTTTCAATTTCTTTAAGGAAATTATCAAATCCTTCCGTTCTATCTCTAACAAAATCTACATTATATAATTTTGATTTTATAATAAAATGCAACATCATATTAAGAATTGCTACATTGGTACCTGGTCTCAATTTAATATGGTAATCTGCTAATTTTGCGAGTTCTGTAGTGATAGGATCTAAAACAATAAGTTTTTTACCTTTCATTACTTGTTGTTTAATCTTTGCTCCAGTAACAGGATGTGCATTAGTTGGGTTTGCTCCAATAACTAAAAATAAATCTGCATGATAGATATCTTCAGTAGAATTAGTTGCAGCTCCTGTACCAAATGTTTGTTGCATTCCCCATGCAGTAGGTGAATGACAAATTCTTGCACAACAGTCTACACTGTTAGTACCGACAGCTGCCCTGATCATTTTTTGAAAGACGTAATTTTCTTCGTTAGTACATCTTGCAGAGGAAATACCTGCAAAAGCATCAGGTCCGTGATCCTTTATAATCCTTTGCATTTCCTTTTTTATAAAATCATACGCCTCATCCCAAGTTGCTTCCTCAAATTTTCCATTTTTCTTAATTAACGGAGTTTTAAGTCTGTCAGGATGATCATAAAAACCAAATGCATACCTACCTTTAATACATGTATGACCTGCGTTTACTTCTGTTTCTTTTGGAGTATCGATTGCAACAACTTTATCATCTTTAATTGATGCTTCTAAATTACATCCAACTCCACAGTACGAACAAGTTGTTCTTACTTTTTTATCAACAGCAGCTGATTTAGATTGAAAAACATCTGAAATTGCATCTGTTGGGCAAGTATGTGCACAAGCTCCACAAGAAACACACGAAGAATCCCCAAACATCATATCATTGTCGGTGGTAATTCTTGACTCAAATCCCCTTCCAGTCATTGTTAAAACAAAAGAGCCTTGAATTTCATCACAAGCTCTTACACATCTTCCACAATTTATACAGTTGTCTAAATTCATTCTCATATAATCATGAGAAGTATCTCTTGGAATACCTTTGTGTTGTTTTGGACTGTTATATCTGTGGTCTGAAATACCTAAATCATTGGCTACAGTTTGAAGTTCACAATTATTGTTAACCTCACAAGTTCCACATTCCATTGGATGGTCAGTTAAAACTAGTTCAACAATGTTTTTTCTTAAATTTTGAAGATTTTCATTTGATGTAAAAATATGCTGATTTTCAGCTACTGGTGTATGGCAAGAAGCCACAACTTTCGTTGGACCATCTTTTTCTAACGCCACTTCAACAGAGCAAACTCTACATGCACCATATGGAGCTAAATTTGGGTCATCACAAAGTGTAGGCACTTTTTTTTCTCCCACATAGCTTTTTACAAATTTTAAAATAGATGTGTGGTTAGCCCCAATTTCATAAGGCTTGCCGTCTATATAAGCTATTTTTCTTTTTTCAGAACTCATTAATTATCTTTTACCATATCACTTTTCATTTCATCACCAAAATACTTTAGGATGTTCATAATGGGAGTTGGTATGGCACCACAAAGGGCACATAAACAGCCTTTTTTCATAGTTACCAACAATTCATTTAATAATTTTAGAGGAATTTTAGCTGTTTTTTTCTTTGCTTGATCAAACATTTCCTTTCCTCTGTAAGATCCAAGTCTTCCTGGAAAACACTTACCACAAGATTCTTCAGCAGAGAATTCAAACAAATGATGAATATACTCAGTCATTGGGAAATCTTTAGGAATACTAACAACACTTGCATGACCTAACATAAAACCTTTAGAACCAAATTCTTGAAAATCTAAATTTAAATTATCAATTTCATCTAATGGAACAACACCACCAAGAGGTCCACCAATTTGAAATGCTTTAATTGGTTCTTTATAACCACCACCAATTTCATTAAAAATTTTTTTCATCGGTGTTCCCATATCAATTTCATAAACACCTGGATTATTAAAAAAACTATCTAAACAAACTAACTTTGTCCCTGCAGATTTTTTGTTTCCAATAGATGAGAATTTTTCAGCACCATTAATTAAAATACCAGTTGCAGCAGCAAGAGTTTCAACATTGTTAACTACAGTTGGTTTTTTATAAAGTCCTTCTGTCACTGGAAAAGGAGGTCTTACATCTACCTCAGCACGCCTTCCTTCAATCGATGCAATTAAAGCTGTTTCTTCCCCACATATATAAGCGCCTTGGCCAATACAGATTCCAAGATCAAAAGAAAAGTCAGTTCCTAAAATATTTTCACCTAGTAAGTTTAATTTTTTCAGTTCGTTGATACATCCATTAATTGCTTCTATAGATTTTGGGTATTCACCTCTAATATATAAAACACCTTCATCACTTCCTATAACTAAGCCACAAATTACCATTCCAAAAATAACTTTTAATGGCTGGTCTTCTAAAAGATATCTATCCGAAAATGCGCCAGAATCCCCTTCATCAGCATTACATATTACATATTTCTTATCACCTTTAGCTTTACTACAAAAATCCCATTTCATTCCAGTTGGAAAACCTGCACCACCTCTACCTGTTAGATTAGAGTCTAATAATGATTTAACAATTACTTTTTTATCTATTTTTAAGAATTTATTTAACTGTTCCTTAAATTGTTCTGTTGAAGAAAGTTTATCATCCATTAAAAAACTAGTCTTTGCATAACTTTTTGAAAAAAATTTTTCTTGTTTGATATCTTCTCCTTTTAAAATTTGATCAATTTTTTCAATATCTTTTCCTGCATAGTTTTCACCATCATAATGGAAAGCATGATTTTCATAACAGTGCCCTAAACAAAACATTTCACCTACTTTGTCATCTCCAAGTTTTGATTTTAAAGTTTCTTTTAATTTATCTTGAGTACCAGCACACATGCAGGCACTGCCATTACAAACAAAGGCTTTTTTTTCTCTATGTGAAGGTCTTAAAAATTCATAAAAGCTTTCTGCTCCATGAATAGTCGAAACACCTAAATTATATTCTTTTGCAATTTCTCTAATGTCCTTTGGTGAGTCGTTAAGGACATTTTCAGACATCTTTTTAAAAAGGTTGTCTTTTAATCCAACTCTACCTGATAAATTACTTATGTTTTTTGACACCAGTCTCCCCGCAATATTAATTTACAATAACTTTTTGGTTATTTGTGTAAATGTTAAAACTATCCTCTTTTACGAAACCTATCAAGGTCATGTCAAATCTATTCGCTAGATCAATTGCAAGACTAGTTGGCGCACCTACGCCAATCATTAGGCCAATATTGGTCATTAAAACTTTCTGAACAAGCTCAAAATTCAGTCGACCAGAGCATGTTATAAATTGGTTTTTAGGGTCAATTTGGTTCTCATTTAAAGCATTGCCAATCATCTTATCTAGAGCGTTATGTCTACCAACATCTTCTCTAAGGGATATTAATTTTCCATCAGATGAAAATAATCCACTTGCATGAATTCCTCCTGTTTTTGAAAACTCAGATTGATTTTGTCTTAATATTGAAGGTGATTCAATTATAACTTCTTTTTTTAGTTTAGGATCAGACTTAAAAGTTTTTTCTTTTTTAACTATTTCTAGGGCATCAAGTGATGATTTTCCACACACTCCACACGACGAATTTGTTAAGAAGTCTCTTTTAATTTTAGAAATATTTATATTTTTAGAATTATTAAGAGTAATTAATATTTTGTTTTGAATTTTATATTGCCCAACTTTCTCATCAACACTTTCTATACTCTCTATTTCTTTTAAATTTTGAATTATTTGTTCATTAAATAAAAAACCCCTAACCAAATCCTCGTCATGACCTGGTGTCCTCATTGTGATTGAAAGGCTTTTAGTCACCCATTCATTTTGATCTTGATATTTTATAGAGATTTCCAGAGGTTCTTCTATTGAAATTAGATCATCAATTTTTTCAAATTTATTTTTTTTAAATTTGATTACCTTATACTTAGAATTCATCCAATCATTTTAACGGATAATTCTTTTTAAGTAAAAATTTATTAATTAAAATAGCTAATGAAATAATGATAATACATCCAAATATAATTGGACTTAATAAATAATCATAAGAAACACTTCCAATAATTACCATTATAGGATTTCCACCTGCTGGAGGATGAACAATATTTAACAATATCATCAAAAAAATTCCAACTCCAACTGCTAATGCTATATTGATGAAAATAGGCAATGGTACTAAGGCTACAAAAACTACACCAACAAGAGCTGTAACTAGATGACCAAAAAAAACATTTTTTGGTTGAGCAAATGGACTTTCAGGAAAACCAAATAATAGAACCATTGAAGAGCCAAAAGATCCAGCTATAAATAAACCTAAGGCACTCTTATAAGTTAAAACTGTTAGAACACCGATTGTAAAAGCTGAAAAAATTCCAGCTAGTAGAGCTTTTTTAAAAATTTCTTTATTAATATTTATCATTATATTTTTAGAGCCTTTAATACAGTTCTTAATGGAAGAAGTAAGCATTCTTTTCTAGATATATTTTTTTTGTCAAATAATTCTAAAAAATCTTTCCAATTTTTTTCAAATAAAGTTTTTGTGTTTTCAAATACATTTTCACATGAATTAACAAATTTACTTATTTCTTTAAGATTTTTATTCTTTATTTTTTGAGAAAGTAAACTGACAGATGCTTGGCAGTAGATACACGATTTACATTGATAGCCCATATCTATAACTGTGTCATTTTTTACCACTAAACTGATTTCCATCTCATCACCACAAATTGGATTTTTATTTTTAGATCTGTGAGTGAAATTATCAAGAATTTTATTATTTTCAGTGTTAGATGCAATTTCTAAAATTCTTAAATCCATATTAATTCTTTAAATCATATTTTAATGTTTTATATTTCAATTTATGGATGTTAACAATATTTTAGGTGTAGTACTAGCAGGAGGAAAGTCACAGAGATTTGGTCAAGACAAATCTCAAGTAAAATTACAAGATAAATTACTTATAGATTATATTTTATCAGAAATTATCGATAAATTTAATGAAACTTTAATTGTTGCTAATGAAAAAATTAATTTTATGTCCTCAAATAAAATTTCAATTATCAAAGATTTTAAAAGTGGATTGGGACCATTAGGAGGGGTTCTAACAGCAATGAAATGGATAAAAGAAAATGGTAAAAAATATAAATGGATTTCAACTTTTCCATCTGACACTCCTTTTTTTACAAAAAAAGAGCTTAAATTTTTTTATGAAAATATTAATATCAATAAGAGTAAATTATTTTTTATTAAAAGTAAGGGAACAAGACATAATATTTTTGGTCTTTGGTCGCTGGAATTAATGGAACAATTAGAATCTGATATAATGAAAGGTGAAAGAAAAGTAGAAGTTTGGGCAAATTCAATTGGTGTAAACACAGTCAATATTGATTATAAGGGTCTTAATCCATTTTTTAATATCAATACTAAAGATGATTTTAAAAAGGCAATTAAAATAATTCAAAATGATTAGTTACAAACAATCTATAAAAATACTTAAAAATTCAAAAATTATCCTTAAGGATGAGTTAGTAAAAAGTAGCAATTGTATTAATAGAGTGGCAGCAGAAAATATTTTAAGTAATACTAACAACCCATTAGGAAATAATGCTGCATTTGATGGGTTTGCTATTAATTCAAAAGATACCAAAAAAATAGAAAAAAAAGGAAAATTATTTAAGATAATTGGTGTAGTTGCTGCTGGAGATAAACCGTTAAAAAAAAAAAGTAAAAAGTTTCAAACAATTGAAATTATGACTGGCGGACTTTTACCTCATGGATTTGATACGATTATACCAATTGAGGAAATTATTTTTTATCCAAATAAAAAAAATCCTAAATTTATTTTTGTAAATAAAAAAATTAAAAAAAATCAGCATGTAAGAATTAAAGGGTCTGATTTTAAAAAAAATGATTTATTGATAAAAAAAGGAACTATATTAAAATCCAATCATATTTTAGGTCTTAAGTCATTAGGTATTTCAAAAGTTAGGGTAAAAAAAAAACCTAACGTATTATTTTTTTCAACTGGAAACGAAATTACCAATAAAGAAAAAATTCCAAATTGGAAAGTAAGAAATTCAAATAGCCATTATATTGAGTCACTTAAAGAAAATTTTTTCTTTAATTTTGTAAATGGAGGAATTCTTAGAGATAAAGATAAATTAATTTTTGAAAAAAAAATAAAAAGATTTTTAAATTCTAATATGGATATAATTATCACCTCAGGAGCAGTATCAGCTGGAAAGTTTGATTATGTACCAAATGTTATTAAAAAATTTAAACTTTCCAATTATTTTAAAGGTGTATCAATAAGACCCGGGAAACCAGTTTTATTTGCAAAGATCAAAGGAAAAGAAAAGGTAATTTTTGGTCTTCCAGGAAATCCTATTTCATCAGCCGCATGCTTTAGATTCTTTGTTTATCCTTTTGTAGAAAATTTACTAGGCATTAGTAAGGAAAAATCAATTAAAGCTGTTTTAAAAAATAATTTCATAAAAAAAATTAACTTTACAAGGTTTGTAAAAAGTAAAATCAATACAACTAAAAATGGTAAAGTAGAGGTTGAAATCCTCAAGGGTCAAGAGTCATTTAGAATTCAATCATTTATTAAATCAAATATTTGGACTTTGTTACCTTCTGGGAAATCAAATTTTAAACAAGGATCGATTGTTGATTGTTTTTTTTCACATCACCCGAATAAAATTTTTTAGACAAGGTTCTATTTTTGTTGTAGTTCAAAGTAATTACAATTAAACATTCATTTATTATGTATGAACTGAAAAATGAAAAAATTGCAATTCCTGTAGTATTGTTTGCTGGACTTCTCTGGTCGTTTGGTCCTCTTGTTGTGAGGTATATGGATAATCCACATATGGTTCCTTGGCAGTATATCTTTGGTAGAGGATTAACAATATTTGTTTTATTAAACCTTTACTTATATTTTGAAGAAGGAATTAATTTTTATAAAAATTACAAAAAAATTGGTAGGTCGGGGATCATTGGAGGCTGTGGACTAGGTATTGCAATGATTTCATTTATTTATTCAATTACTAATACTAGTGCAGCTATTACCTTATTGTGTTTGGCTGCAATGCCTTTTTTTACTGCTATTTTGGCTTATCTATTTTTGAAAGAAAAAATTTCATTGAATGTATGGGTTGCAATTTTTATTGCGACAATTGGAATAATAATTATGGCTGTTGGTAATACTGAAAAAAATTCTCTTATAGGATTTTTTTTTGGCATAACATCCTCCATAGGTTTTTCAATATTTTCAGTTACACTGAGATGGAGAAAAGAAACACCAAAATTTACAACTGTTGCAATTGCAGGACTATTTTGTTTTACTTTCGCTACTCTTATGATTTTGATTACGCAACAAAATTTTTTTTCGACAAGCTATAATAGTTCAATGTTTTCATTACACGGAGTTTTAGTGTGTTTCGGACTCATCTTATATTCAATTGGTTCTAGAGCAATCCCAGCAGCAGAATTGACCTTGTTATCTTTAACTGAAGTCATCGGAGGAATTTTTTGGGTGTGGTTACCACTATTTGGAATCAATGAAGTTCCATCCACATATACAATCATTGGAGGATTTTTCCTTTTTATATCTATAATTTATTATAGTTTAATTATGAGATGGAATAAAAGATATATTGCTTTAAATTAAAAGTACTTTTATGGAAAGACCTGATTTTTTTAGCTTAAGAAATGGCGATAAAACAAAACTTCCTTTTTCTAATGCTGAATATGAAAGGAGAGTAAATGGATTAAAAAATGTAATGTCTAATAATAATTTAGATATGGTAATCCTAACTTCAATGCACAATATAACCTATTATACAGGTTTTATTTATTGTTCGTTTGGTAGACCTTATGCATGTATTGTCACAAAAAATAAAATTTCAACGATTTCAGCAAATATTGACGCTAGCCAACCTTGGAGAAGATCGCATTGTGATAATATTATTTACACTGATTGGAAAAGAGATAATTTTTTAAAAGCGATAGTATCTATAATTGGAAGAGACGAACCTCCAAAAAATATAGGGATTGAAAATGATCATATTACATTAGATATGAGAGAGAAAATTGGTTCTATTTTTCCATTTTCAGTGTTTAATGATGTTTCAAAAGAATTAATGCAACTTAGAATGATAAAATCGAATGAAGAAATTGAAATAATTAAAAATGGTGCAAGAATTGCTGATCTAGGAGGTGAAGAAATAGTAAAAAATATTAAGGAGGGTAATACAGAAATCGAAATTGCCATTGCTGGTCGAGACAAAATGGAAAGAGAAATTGTCAGAACTTATCCAAATGCAGAATATATGGATACGTGGGTGTGGTTTCAGTCTGGTATAAATACCGATGGTGCACACAATCCTAAAACAAACAGAAAATTGAATAAAGGGGATATTTTGTCGTTAAATACTTTTCCAATGATCTCAGGATATTATACTGCATTAGAAAGAACTTTATTCTTAGATTATGTTGATGATGAGTCGCTTAAAGCATGGGAGGCAAATGTTAAAGTACATAAAAGAGGATTAGAACTTATTAAACCAGGTGTTAAATGTTCAGATATTTGTCATGAACTGAATGACCTGTTTGCTGAATTAGGTTATTTACATTACAGAACTTTTGGTTATGGGCATTCTTTTGGAGTATTATCTCATTTTTATGGGAGGGAAGCGGGATTGGAACTTAGAGAGGATATTGATACAGTTCTTCAAGAAAATATGGTCATTTCAATGGAACCAATGATCATGATTCCTGAAGGAAAACCTGGATCTGGTGGATATAGAGAGCATGATATTTTAGTGATTGGAAAGAATAGTGCTGAAAATATTACTAAATTTCCTTTTGGACCAGAACACAACATCATAAAAAATTGAACTTTATGAGTAATGAAAAAAAAATTGTTAATAGCTGGAATGAGTGGGATCCTTTAAAACATGTGATTGTTGGGAAAGCAGATGGAACCTGTATTCCAGCTCCAGAACCAGCTTTAGATGCAAAAGTTCCTGAAGACTCTGATATGAGAGGACAGTTCGGGCCTAGAACTAAAGACTCAGTTGATAAAGCAAATCAATTATTAGACAATTTTTCAAATATGCTTGCCAAACGTGGCATTACTGTAGATAGGCCGTCACCAATAGATTTTAATCAGACAACATCAACACCTGATTGGAAATCAGAAACAATGTTTGGGTGTATGCCACCTAGAGATGTTCTTCTTACTGTTGGAAATGAAATCTTAGAGGCAACAATGAGTTATCGGTGCAGATGGTTTGAATATCTTTGCTACAGGCCATTATTAAAAAAATATTATAATTTAGATCCCAATATGAGACACGAAGCTGCTCCAAAACCTAGACTGACTGACAATGATTATCGAAAAGATTATCTTTCAGAAGAAATTGGTATCCAAAAAAGGTTAAAATGGACTGAAGATAAATTTTTTGTAACAACGGAAGAAGAACCATTATTTGATGCAGCAGATGTTTTAAGATTTGGAAAAGACTTGGTAGTCCAGCACGGTTTTACAACAAATTTAAAAGGCATTGATTGGTTGAAAAGACATTATGCAAATCATAGAATTCACACAGTCAATTTCCCTGGCGATCCTTATCCTATACATATTGATGCTACTTTTACTCCTATAAAGGAAGGATTGATAATTAATAATCCTCAAAGACGACTTCCCAAGGAACAAAGAAAATTATTTGAAAAAAATGGTTGGGAAATTATTGATGCTGCTCAACCAGCCCATAATGAACCACCTCCTCTTTGTTATTCATCAGTATGGCTATCAATGAATGTTTTAGTTTTAGATCCAAAAACAGTTTGTGTAGAAAAAAGTGAAAAGTACCAAGCTGAACAATTGGATAAACTTGGAATGGAAGTAATACCAGTTGAGCTAAGAGATGCCTACGCATTTGGAGGAGGGCTTCACTGTTGCACTGCAGATGTTTATAGAGAAGGTGAATTAAAAGATTATTTTCCTAATCAATAATTTAACTAGGATTTTTTTTTAAATACTCAATAAAATTTACAACTTCATCAAATTTTTTATCTGGAATATCTTTATAGCTGGCTTGAAATTTTTCTTTTACACATAAGGCAACATGAGCGTATGAATTCCGACCTTTAGGATGATTAGGATGGCTAGGTAATTGTCCTGCCAAATAATCGCCAGCTTCCTGAATAATTTTCCACAGTTTGCTTGCATTTTCTTTATTCATTTAAACATAAATTATATACTTAAGTTATAATTGTAAGAGTAAAAAAAATAAGAAATTAGTTTTTTTTAATTTTCTTTATTTTTGTCTATTTCAAATTTATCAAGACCTGAGGAAATATTATTATCAATAAGATTTTGTTTTTCTTCAAAAGATTTTAACTTTTCAAGTTCTTTTTCTCGTAATCTTTGTTCTCTTAAATTCTCTCTATGTTCTTTAGCTTTTTGCTCTCTATCAAATTTTTCTTCCCATTCTTTAATTTTAATATTCTCTAATTGTCTTTGTTTTTCTTCTTCCTCTTTGATTATTTTTAATGCTCTTTCTCGTCTTCTTTTTTCTTTTAATTCAAGATTTTTTTGTTCTTCCTCTCTTACCTTTAAATCTATATCTCTTCTACTTTGTTCTTCATCTTTTAATTTGAGTTCTTTTTCTTTATCTCTTAAATCATTAGTTATTAAAATTAAATTCTCATCTTTTTTGACCAATCTTTCATT
>CACDVM010000013.1 GCA_902556265.1 uncultured Pelagibacteraceae bacterium | reverse complement strand
CCTCAATCACTTAAAAATACCGCTAGAGTTCAAGCATTTAGAAACTTCTTATTTAGTAAAATAGGCGACTGGAAGTCATAAAAATCTGCGACAAAATTGCAATTGATAATCATTCTCAATGAGAATAGTTCTCATTCTCAATTAAATTAACATGCGGGAGAATGGGGAGTAAGTGAGAAGAGTATCAATTTTAACAATAATAATATCATTAATTTCAACTATAGTTTTTTCGGCTGAGGTAAATGTATTTAGCGCCAGACATTACGACTCTGACATCCAACTTTACGAAAAATTTACTGCAAAAACTGGGATTAAAGTAAATGTTGTTTCAGGAAAATCTGGAGCTTTGGAAAAAAGAATAATTGAAGAAGGTTCAGATAGTAAAGCAGATTTATATATTACAGCAGATGCAGGAAGATTAGGTGCTTTTGATACAAAAGGAATGCTTCAATCAGGATTATCTTCTGAATTAATTAAATCATTAGTTCCTTCTAATTTTAGAACATCTAAATGGGTTGGAATAGCAAAAAGAGCAAGAATAATTTATTTTGCTCCAGAAAGAGTATCTGGTGCTGAACTTACTGGGTTAACTTATGAAAGTTTAGCAGAACCAAAATGGAAAGGAAGATTAGTTATTAGAAAATCTAATAATATTTATAATCAATCATTAGTCGCATCGTTAATTACAAATAATGGAAAAAAATCTACAGCTGAATGGGCAAAAGGTATTGTTAATAACATGGCAAGAGTTCCAAAGGGAAATGATAGAGCTCAAATATTAGCAGTTGCTGCTGGTGAAGCTGATATTGCTGTAGCCAATACTTATTATTTAGCTTTAATGTTATCAGGTAAAAAAGGTGCAGAACAACAAGAAGCAGCAAAGAAAGTTAAACCATTTTTTCCAAATCAAAATGATAGAGGCACTCATATGAATATCAGTGGTGTAGGTTTAGTCAAAGGATCACCAAATAAAGAAAATGCAATAAAACTTGTTGAATTTCTTTTAAGCAAAGAAGCACAAGAGCATATTGTTAGTAACACTTTTGAATATCCAATGATTGATGGAGTATCACCACACCCGCTTGTAGTAAATATGGGATTAGATTTTAAACAAGATTTAAAAACTAAAGTTGTTAATTACGGAAAAAAACAAGCTGATGCTTTAGAAGTAATGATGACAGCAGGGTGGAAATAAGATGATTAAAAAATTTCTTAAATTAAAACAATGGAGGTTCCGCATATCCAAAGTATTTAATTTTTGAATAAAAGATAGCGTTCATTTTTTTAAATGAACGCTATTTATTTTCTTAATTATAAGGCGGATTATAATATGAGAATAAACACTTGGTATATATCATCATTTGTAATTTCATTAGTTGTAGCAATTCCAATATTAACTGTATTTACTAGTTTTTTTGAAGATACCTCAAATTATTATGAAATTATTAAAAATACATTTTTAATAGAATATATTTTAAATTCATTAATTTTATTAATTGGAGTTTTAATATTAACTTTTTTTATTGGTGTTGGTTCAGCTTACCTAGTGTCTTTTTATGAATTTCCTGGTGTAAATTTTTTTAAATGGGCATTAATTCTTTCATTTGCTGTTCCAGGTTATATCTATGCTTATTCATTAACAGCTTTTTTTGAAAATTATGGAACTTTATATTCAATATTAAAATCAATTTTAGGTGAGGGAAATTATAATAAATCAATTCCAAAATTTGATGGAATGATAGGTGCAATATTATCTATTTCATTTTCTCTTTTTGGTTATGTATATGTTTTAACAAGAGCATCTTTTCATTATCAATCACAGAACTTGTTAGAGCTTGGTCAGAATTTAGGATTTTCTAAAAAAAAAATATTGTTTAATATTATTTTACCATCAGCTAGGCCTGCTATTATTGCTGGATTAGCTTTGGTTGCAATGGAAACTTTGTCAGATTTTGGCGCAGTATCTTTCTTTGGAATTTCTACATTAACCACAGGCATATATAATTCTTGGATTTCATTTGATGATTTAGCTTTTGCAAATCAATTATCTTTTTTTCTATTACTTTTTATTCTAGGCTTATTTTTGCTGGAAAACTTGTCCAGAAAGAAGGCTCAATATCATTCTCCAGCGAGAGGAGGAGTTAAAAAAAAGAGGAAAATAAAATTGATGAGTTTTAAAGCTTTTTTCGCTTTTTTTGCTTTAATATTAATATTTTCAGTAACATTTTTATTTCCTGTATTACAAATGTTGTACTGGACAATTATTTTTCCGAAAAATTTTATGGATTTAAATATTTCACAATTATTCATAAATACCGTTATTTTAGTTTTGTTGACTAGCTTTGTATTATTAATTTTTTCTTTTTTATCTAATTATGGAAACAGGGTCACAAGAAGTAAATTTCTTCAACACATGTCTACATTTTCAATCACAGGATATGCAATACCAGGAGTGATATTGGCTGTTGCTTTTATTACTTTTATTGCATGGATCGATAATACAGTAATAAAATTTTTTGATTTAAGTTCAATCAAAAAAATATTTATTGGATCAATTACTGGTTTGGTTATTGTATATTTTATCAGATTCTATTCCTTATCTTTTAACGGACTTAAATCAGGTTATGAAAGAATAAATAGATCAATAGATGAAAGTTCTTATTTACTTGGATATTCAAAAATGAAAACCTTTTTAGGAATACATTTACCTTATCTAAAAAACTCAGTTTTTCTAATTGGAATTTTAATTTCAATTGAAATTCTAAAAGAACTTCCAATTACACTAATATTAAGACCATTTAACTTTGACACTTTTGCCACTACTGCATATATCTTTGCCTCACAAGATTTACTTGAGGCTGCTGCTGTACCAGCTTTATTTTTGATTTTGATTGCAAGTTTATTTATTTTAATTACATCTAGATATATATTGAGAGATTAATGACAAAAAATTTTTTTGAAATTGAGAATGTATCATTTGTTGCGGGAGGAAAAAATAAAGTTAATAATGTAAATTTATCAATTGAAAATGAAGGAGATATTATTTGCCTATTAGGTCCATCTGGAATAGGAAAAACCACAATTTTAAGAACTATTGCTGGTTTAGAAAAAATAAATAACGGAAAAATAACTTTAAAAAATAGAGTTATTTCATCAAATAAAATTCACATTGAACCTGAAGATAGAAATGTTGCTTTATCATTTCAAGAAAATTGTCTATTTCCTCATTACTCAGTTGAAAAAAATATTAATCTTGGCACAACAAGAAAAATTGGTAAAAAGAAAAAAATAAATTCAAAAGATATAATTAAATTTTTAAGTCTTGAAAAAATTTTAAATAAATATCCACATGAAATAAGTGCAGGTGAAGCACAAAGAGCATCATTAGCTAGGTCCTTAATTTCTCAACCAGATCTACTTTTACTTGATGAACCATTATCAAATGTCGATCAAAGTTTTAAAGAGGAAATTCAAGTTGAATTAAAACAAATATTAACCAATTCTAAAATTACCTCAATTATAGTTACTCATGATTCCTATGAAGCTTTTTATTTAGGTAGTAAGTGTGCAATTATCTTAAATGGTCAAATTAAACAATATGATGATCCATACAATGTTTACCATTTCCCAAATTCAGTGGAGGTTGTTAATTTTTTAAATAGAGGCATTTTAGTTCCGGCAAAAGTTACTGGAGAAAATTCATTAGAAAATGATGATCTTGGAACAATTGAAGGAAATTTCATTAAACATTATCCGAAAGGATCAAATGTTAAATTATTACTTCAGCCTGAGGATTTAGAACATGATGATAAAAGTAACCTAAAACTTGAAGTAGTGGATAGAAAATTCAGAGGGACTAACTTTATATATACTCTTAAAACACCAAGTAATACTTTGATACCTGTATTTGTTCACTCACATCACATACACCAACATGAAGTTGATGAAAAATTTGGCATTAAAAGACCAATACATATTGATCATATAGTTTGCTTCTAATAAAAATCTTTCTAATAAATGAAAAGTAATTTTAAAGTATTTTTAAAAGGCATAATTGATGTAAGTCCATTAATGATTCCAGTGGTACCATTTGGTCTAATCTTTGGTGTTTTGGCAATTGATATTGGCTTTAGTCCATTAGAAACAATGGGAATGTCTTTAATTGTTTTTGGCGGCGCTTCTCAAATAGTTCTTTTACAATTATTTTCTGGAGGAGCTTCCTCTCTCGTAATTATAAGCTCAGTTGGTGCTGTTAATTCACGCCATCTGCTTTATGGAGCTGTTGTATCCGAACATTTATCAGATTTAAAATTAATTTGGAAAATCATTATTTCATATTTTTTAATAGATCAGGCATACGCAATATCAAATGAGTATTTAAAAAAAAACAAAGATCAAAATAGATATTTTCATTTAGTTGGAGCTGGCGCAACATGTTGGGTAATTTGGCAATCTACTACTTTGTTAGGAATTATACTGGGTGCAGCAATACCAGAAAAATTAGGTCTGAGTTTTGCAGTACCATTAACCTTTTTGGCTTTATTAGTTAATGATTTTAGAAAGTTTATTAATTTAATTGTAATAATTATTTCAGGAGTGGTTGCTACACTTGGTTATAATTATATTCCTTTCAAAGCCTACGTAATAGTTGCTGGCTTAACAGGATTATTAATAGCTATGATATTAACAAAAATGGTTAAAACAAATGAGTAATTGGGCTTTGATAATATGTTGTGGATTGATAACTTATCTTACAAGATTTTTAATGATTGCTTTGATAAAGAAGGAAATGTTTAATGATAGAATTAGACAAGTTTTATCTTATGTACCATCAGCAATATTTCCAGCAATTATATTCCCAGCAATTTTTATAGATAATTCCGGGTCATTATTGATAGAAGATAATCCAAAAATTATTGCTGCATTAATTGCAACATTAATTGGAATTTTTTCAAGAAGTATAATTGCGACAATATTTTCAGGATTAGCATCTTATTGGTTTTTGATATTTGTTATATAATTAAGTATGAAAAAAATATTTATCTTTATTTTTTGTATTTTTGCATTTGGTGTAAATTCTATGGAAAAAGAAACAACTTTTAATAAAGAGTTGTTTGATAAAGCCCAAGCTGATGGCAAGATTGTAATAGTAAGTTCTTGGATCAAATATTGTTCCTCTTGCGCAAGTCAAATGAAAATTTTGAATAAAGCAAAAAAGGAGGGCAAGTTATCAGACATTGAATTTACCAATATTGAGTATTTTGCATTCGATGTAACAAATAAAGAAATTGCAAATTTATTTGATATTCAATATCAAACATCATTATTAATTTTCATAGGCAGTAAAGAGGTTTATAGAAGTATTGGTGAAACTACTGAGGATTTGATTTACGAAGCTATAAAAGCATCTATTTAAAACTAAGCACCTAATCTAATATTTTTTGTTACGTTATTATCAATCTCAGTTGGTTTTTTTAAATTTAAATTGTTCATAATTTCGACGTACTCATTAACACTATTAACTTGCAATCTTGGGTTTTGTTTTTTTTCTTTACCAATTGTACTGACTTTTTCTCCCTTATAATCATGAGCAGGGTATAAAAGAGTTTCTTCTGGTAATTTTAAAAGTTTATTAAAAATTGAATTGTAAGCATCTTTAGCATTACCATTTTGAAAGTCAGTTCTTCCTGTTCCATTAATCAATAATGTGTCACCAGAAAAAAGATAATTATCCATTAAAAAACTGTAACTATCAGAAGTATGACCTGGAGTGTACATTGCTCTAATTTTTAAATTATCTAAATTTATATATTCATCATCTTTAACTTTTATTTCTACAGTATTGGCTGGGGTATGTTCACCCATTATCGTTGTGCACTTAGTGATATCTTTAAGTTTTGAAGCACCAGTTACATGATCTGCATGGATATGAGTATCTATTACCTTCACTAAATTTAAATCTAATTCTTTCAACAATTGAACATATTGATTAACATTTTCGATTACTGGATCAATAATTAATGCCTCTCTTCCTTTAGCTGAGGCAATTAAGTAAGTGTAAGTGCTAGATTTTTGATCAAATAGTTGTTTAAAAATCATAATCAAACATTATCATATAAGTATGGAAACCACTACTTTTGACTGGTCGTGCAAACATACATGGAAACAAAGTGCAAAAAATACCGCATGGTGTTTATTGGGTTGTTCAATTGGTGATTTTGGAACAATTTTATTTTTTCAATTAACAAAAATACCTTTTCCAATTTTAGCAATTATGATTCTAGCAATTATAAATGGATTAATAACTAGTATAATTTTAGAAACATTTATTTTAATCAGACAAAATATAAATTTTAATAATGCGTTTAAAACTGCACTTGGGATGAGTTTTATTTCTATGATTAGTATGGAGATAGCAATGAATCTAACCGATTATTTCTTAACAGGTGGAGCAATATTAACTTGGTGGGTTATACCTTTAATGCTTGGAGTAGGTTTTGTAACTCCATGGCCCTATAATTATTGGAGACTTAAAAAATTTGGCATCAACTGTCATTAAAAACTGGGATAATAAAACTTGGCTTTCTTCCAATGATTACATTAGGTCATTTAATAAATTTTTATTCAAAAATATAAAATTAAACCCAAATTCTGAAATATTAGATATTGGATGTGGTCGAGGTAAAATCTTAGGAACAATAAAATCAAGTTTAAAACTTAAAATTAAGCCTACTGGTATTGATATTATAAATCACAAAGATAAAGATAAAAGGATAAATTTCAAAAAATCAGATGCCACATCCTTCTTTTTAACTAGTAAGAAAAAATTTGATTTAATTTTAATTAAACAAACTATTCATTTGTTAACTTTTAAAAAAATAAAGAGATTATTATTTCTTTGTAAGAAAAATTTGAAAAATAATGGTAAAATTTTTATTTTAACGTTAGATTGTAAAAGAAATGAATTACCAACCTTTAGAAAAATGAAATTAAGACTTAATAAATCTCTTAAAAGAGATAACGAAGTTTTAAAACTCATCACTAGACTTTATCCTAAACGAAAAAGAAAAAACTTTATCTATAAAGTTAAAATCAATAAAAAAAAATATCTTACTATGATTGAGAATAGATATATCTCAATTTTATTACCATTATCAAAAAATGAAATTTTAGAAGGTATTGAAGAAATTAATTATAAATACAAAAATTACATTCAATTTAGAGATAAACTAGATTGCTTTATTTTATAAGATTCTTTTTAGTAAGTTTTCTTTGAATAAAACTTTATGTGCTATTACTGCTAAAATATGTAATGAGATTAAGGCAATCAGACAATAATTTGCAATTATATGAATATCGTAAAATAGTTCTGCTAGTTCGAAGTTATCTTTAATTTCTAGATTAAAGAAAAATAAGTCAAGTATTTCACCATTAAATAATTTTTTTAAAGCACCTGAGATAGTAATAGTCAAAATAGTTATATACAAAAATACATGGTTCATTTTTGCTATTAATCTTTGTCCTGGAAAGATACTGTTACCCAAAGATGGAGTTGGATTGAAAATTTTATAGATTAACCTCAATATAGTTAAATAAAATATCGAAAGACCAACAACAACATGAATACTCTCAATAGTTAATCTTGTTTCATTAAAATCAAGATCAACCAAGTAGAAACCCAATGGTATTTGAAGAATTAATGCTGCGGCACTTAACCAATGAAATGTTTTGGAAATAAAGCCATATTCTCTTGAGTTATTTGTTAGTTTCATACGATTTAAGAATATCATAAATAAAATTTTAAAGGAGTCTGTGTTATGAAAACAACTGTGACCAAGTTGTGCAATTCGGATGATATACCTCATATTTCATTGATGATATAAGTGTTCTTAACTAATTATTATTTCATATGATATTAAAAAATAATTTGATTAGGTTAGCTATCTTAATGATATTAACAATATCATTCTTTTATATTATTAATTTTGCAACATATGAAAAAAATGCTTTGGCTAATATTAACAATAAACAGACTGTCGAAGTTTTTAAAACTCCCTCTTGTGGATGTTGTAATGGATATGTTTCTTTTTTAGAAAAAGAAAAATTCAAAGTAAAACAAACAGATATGGGAAGTCTTCATACAATTAAACAAAAATTTAATATTCCGTTAGAAATGCAGTCTTGTCACACTACAATCATGGACAAATACTTTATTGAAGGTCATGTTCCGCTAGAAGCGATAAATAAATTATTAAAAGAGCAACCTGATATTGATGGAATAGCATTGCCCGGAATGCCGATTGGCACACCAGGTATGCCAGGTGATAAGGATGAGCCTTATGTTATTTATCAACTTATTGACGGGAAATTCTCAGTATTCATGACAATATAAAGTTTATGGTACAAAAAATAAAAATAATAAAAATATTTATAATTATTTTTTCCTTAATCTTTCCTTTTTCCACCAACGCTCAAACTGTAGAAGAAATTATTAAAGGCAGAAAAGCATTATTTAGTAAAAATTACAGTACTGCTAAGAGGGTTCAAACTTTTGCCAGTAAAGGTGATTTTGTTAAGGCTTCAAGCTTGATGAAAGAAATGAGTGAAAATTACTTAACTTTACTCGAATATTTTCCAGATAATACAAAAGAGGGTTTTAAAACAGAAGCTTTACCATCTATATGGGAAAATAAAGATGAGTTTAATAATTTGATGAAAAAATCTTCTACTGACATGATTGAACTAGCTAAAGCAATAGAGTCTAGTGATGATGTTAGAGCCAGCTTACAAAAATTTATGTGGGCTAATTGTAAGGCATGTCACAGCAAATTTAGAAAACCTCATTAAATTTTAAATTGCTTTAGTAACAAATATATATAAGCTAAACTCATGAAATATATTAGTGGTCTTATTAAACTAATTGTAAGTTTGGTTGTCTCTACAATCTTAATTTATGCAATTAATTTTATAGCTGGTTTTGCTGGGGCAGATTACTCTTTCACTAATGGTGAAGTTTTTGTAATTTGGATTTTGATGGCAATCTTAGTTAATAATTGTTTTAATAAATAATCTTTTCTAAAGTGAGTAATTCAGTAAAGACTGACGATGTAATTTTCAATTTTTTTAAACAAATTTGTGATGAAAAAGATGATAAAAAGTGTGTAGATCTTGGAAATCAATGGATTAATGCAATGGAATTAAATTTAGATAATATGGAAAAAAATTTGGACGAAAAAGATAAGATTAAACATAAAGAGGATATTCAAAGTAATAGAAATCACCTAAATAGCCTCAAAGGCAAAACTTCATCTGAGTGGCGAGAATATGCAACCAAATGTATGATTGAAATTATGGATAATAAGGTATAAAAAAAAATTAAAAGGGGTGTCTTAACAGACTGAGATTAAACCCTAAGAACCTGTCCGGTAATTCAGAAAGGGAAAATAATGGATAAAACATATTTTTTAAGTCAATCTACATCATTAACATTAGTAATTGTTATAAGCTTAATATTTGTTTTTTTAGGCCTATATAATTCAAAAAAATATAAAGGACTAAATAACTACTTAACAGCAAATAGAAATATTGGATTGTTTTCTTTAACAACAAGTTTGACTGCTTCAGCTTTAGGAGCATGGATTTTATTTGGTCCAGCTTCAGCATCGACATGGGGAGGGATAGGTGCCATTATAGGATATTCGCTAGGCACAGCTTTTCCAATGTTTTTTTTAATATTTCTTGGAAAGAAAATTAGAAAGGAATTTCCTAAAGGATCATCTTTAATAGAGTTTATGAGAAAAAAATTTGGAAAAAGTTTATTTAAATTAATTTTATTAATGACAATTTTTTATATGTTTATCTTTTTATGTGCTGAAGTTACAGCAGTTGCTGTCTTAATAAATTATATATCAGGTACTAAACTTTGGATTACTGCTTTAATTGTACTTCTTTCTACACTTGCTTATACTTTGTATGGAGGTTTAAAGGCATCAATATTTACAGATAATATACAAATGGTTGTAATCGGAATTCTTTTATTGATTTCGTTTGTATACATAAACTCTTTTACAGGATCTCAATTTTCCTTTGAGTTTATTAAAGAAAAGAATCCTCATCTTTTAAGCTCCTCTTATATCCCTAGTTATACTGCGGGTTTGACTTTTTTTTATTGCAGTTGCTGCTACAAACTTATTTCACCAAGGTAATTGGCAAAGAGTTTATGCGGCAAAAAATTTTGAAACTTTAAGAAAAAGCTTAATCATATCTTTCTTTATAATTGTACCGGTAGTTTTTTATATGGGATTTACTGGAATGGTTTCTTTTTCAATAGATCCAACTACTAGGCCTGATCTAGGATTTTTCACATTATTATTTAAAGAACAAACTGAGCTATTATCTTTATTTATAATTATACTGGGTTTAGCATTAACAATTTCTACTGTTGATACTTTAATTAATGCAATATCAAGCTTAATTGTTGTAGATGGTAAAGCAACTTTTAGTTTGAGTAAAAAAACAAATTATCTTAATTTTTCTAAATATATAATTTTATTCTTATCTCTAATTTCTTTTATAATTGCATCCAAAGGATTCGATATTTTATATTTATTTTTATTAGCTGACTTATTCTGTTGTGCTTTTGTGTTAACTGTTTTTTACAGTTTTTATGACAAAAATATTAATGAAAAAACTGCATATGTTTCGATTATAATAGGATTGATTGGAGGTTTTTTAATGTTCCCTTCACCAGATTTTTCAAAAAGTTTATTAGTTGGAATTTTAATGCCTAAAGAATTTTTTGGACCTTTTGTAGCACAATCATTATTGTTTTTATCTTTTGTAGTTGCAACTTTTTTACCATTAGTAGTTTTTAAAGCTAAAAAGTTTTAGTATTACACGATTGTATTAAAGAAATTAATAGCTATATATTTCTTTTAATGCCAGATAATCAAATAGTAATTAATGATCTCTCAAAAGTTTATGATAATGGCTTTAAGGCTTTAAAAAATATAAATCTAGATATTAAAAAAGGTGAAATTTTCGCAATGCTTGGACCTAATGGTGCAGGTAAAACAACATTAATCAGTATCATTTGTGGAATTGTAACTCCAAGTTCTGGTAAAATTACTGTAGATAATTTTGATATTATAAATGACTATAGAGAAACACGTTCAAGAATTGGATTAGTTCCACAAGAATTAACTTTAGAGCAATTTGAAACAGTTTTTAATAATGTTTCATATTCTCGAGGACTTTATGGTAAAAAACCTAATCCTTCTCATATAGAAAAAATTTTAAAACAATTAAGCTTATGGGATAAAAAAGATCTTAGACTTAGACAGTTATCTGGAGGAATGAAACGAAGAGTTTTAATTGCCAAAGCCTTATCTCATGAACCAAAAATATTATTTTTAGATGAACCTACCGCTGGTGTGGATGTTGAATTAAGACAAGATATGTGGAAAATAGTTGAGTCACTTAGAGAAACAGGAGTTACTATTATTTTAACTACTCATTACATTGAAGAAGCAGAAGCAATAGCAGATCGAGTAGGGGTTATCAATCAAGGAGAAATCATAATTGTAGATAAAACTGAAACATTGCTCAAAAAAATGGGGCACAAGAAATTGACTGTTGATCTGCAGGAAGAGATTAATGAAATTCCTAAAAGTCTTAAAAAGTACAACTTAATCTTAGGAAATAATAAAATGTCAGTAGAATATACGTATAATGTGCAAGCAACACAAACTGGAATAACAAATTTGTTACAAGATTTAAAAGATGCAGGTCTTAAACTAAAAGATTTAAAAACTGAACAAAGCACATTAGAAAAAATATTTGTTAATTTAGTAAGGGAAAATAATGAAGTTTAATTACCAAGCTTTTAAAGCAATTTATTTACACGAGATGGATAGATTCAAAAGAACACTAGGACAATCCTTATTGTCGCCGGTGTTATCCACATCCTTGTATTTTATTGTTTTTGGATCAGTCATTGGTGGATACGTTGAAAATATAGATGGCATTAGTTATGGATCATATATTGTTCCAGGATTACTAATGTTAACATTATTAACTCAATCTATCAGTAATACATCTTTTGGTATTTTCTTTCCTAAATTTAATGGAACAATTTATGAAATTTTAGCTGCTCCTATATCTACTTTTGAAATTGTTCTTGCTTTTGTTGGAGCTGGCGCAACAAAAACTTTAATTGTTGGTGTTGTAATTTTTATTACATCAACATTTTTTGTTGAAGTTTATGTACAGAAACCTTTTTTAATGATTATGTTACTTATACTAGTAGCATTTACCTTTGCTTTATTCGGGTTCTTAATTGGTTTAATGAGTTCTAATTTTGAACAAATGTCCGTAGTACCTACTTTAGTTATTACACCAATGGTTTTTTTAGGTGGAAGTTTATATTCATTAGACATGCTGCCTCCATTTTGGCAAACAGTGACTTATTTCAATCCAGTAGTTTATTTAATTAATGGTTTAAGATATTCTTTTTATGGAGTTTCAGATTTTAATATTTGGATTAGTATTGGTTCAATGATTATATTTTTAGTTATTTGCGTTATAGCTGTTAGTACACTTTTGAAAAGAGGCTACAATATTAAATCTTAAGAAGAGGCAATTTTCTTCTTGGGGTCATAAAATGGTTTTTCTACAATAGTACAATTAATATCACCATCATTCGTTTTTACTTTGAATATGTTACCAATTTTTGATTGATTAATTTCTATCATTGCAAGAGCAATATTTTTTTTTAATCTAGGAGAATATACAGCTGAAGTAACTTTACCAATCTTTTTACCATCTTTAAAAATTGACCAAAAAGTTGTGTTAGGTCCTTTTAAAGGTTCACAATCTAGTTCAAGACCAATTTGTTTTCTTTTAACTCCATTTTGTTTTATTTTTTTTAAAGCTTCTTTACCAATAAAATTAACGTCATTGTCTAAATTTATTAAACGATCTAAACCTAATTCAAAAGGATTTGTATCTATATCTGCGTCTGCATGATATGAAAGCATTCCACCTTCAATTCTTCTTATAGACGATGTATGGCCTGGTTGAAGACCATGTTCTTTTCCTGCTTTCATTATTTTTTCATAAAGTTGATTTCCTTTAGACCCATCTCTTAAATAAATTTCATATCCAAGTTCACTTGACCAACCAGTTCTTGAAACAATAAGTGGTATTCCATCTAAATTATATTCTCTTAACCAGTAGTATTTTAAATCTTTGATGCTATCACCGAATAGCTTAATCATAATTTCCCCTGATGTAGGTCCCTGTAATTGCAATGGAGAAACATCAGGTTCAGAAATTTTAACATTTAATCCCGAGTTTATTGCTACTCCCTGAGCCCATAATAAAACATCACTATCTGCTAGAGAAAGCCAAAAATGATTTTCAGCTAATCTTAAAAGCACTGGATCATTTAAGATACCTCCATCATTATTAACAATTAATACGTATTTACATTGTCCCACGGCCAATTTTGAAAGATCTCTAGGTGTTAATAATTGTATAAATTTATATGCATCTGGACCAGTGATTTCCACTTGTCTTTCAACTGCCACGTCACATAGAATTGATTTTTCAATTAGATTCCAAAAGTTTTTTTCAGGACTTCCAAAATCTCTTGGAATATACATATGATTGTATACCGAGAATCCTGTAGCTCCCCATTTAACAGTTGAGTCAAAGAAAGGTGACTTTCTAATTTGAGTACCAAAGCCAAAATTTTTATTTACCATGACAGCTATTAACATAGAAACAAATTAATACAAATTAATTAATATTAATAACTGACCCATTTCTGGGTCAGTTAAAAATACTAATACACAAGAGGAATTGTTTTATTAGAATTGTTCAGACTCAGTTGAGCCATCCATTGCTGTAGTTGAGCTTTTTCCACTACTAATAGTATTGGAAACAGCATCAAAATAAGAAGTACCAACTTCTCTTTGATGTTTAACACTAGTGTAACCATCTTTTTCACGAGCAAATTCTTGTTGTTGAATTCTTGAGTAAGCAGACATACCTTCTTTTTTATACTTTTCTGCTAATTCAAAAATTGCAATATTTTGAGTATGAAATCCAGCAAGAGTTATAAACTGAAATTTATAACCCATTTTACTAATTTCTTGTTGAAACGAAGCAATTTCATCATCAGATAAGTGTTTTTTCCAATTAAATGATGGAGAACAATTGTAAGCTAATAGTTTACCTGGGAATTTTTTATGAATAGCATCAGCAAATTTTTTAGCTTCTTCAAGATTAGGTGTCGCTGTTTCGCACCAAATTAAATCTGAATAAGGTGCATAGGCAAGCCCTCTAGATATAGCCTGATCAATTCCAGCTTTTACATAATAAAAACCTTCTGGAGATCTTTCACCAGTCAAGAATGGTTTATCATTATCATCATGATCATTAGTAATTAGTTTTGCTGCATTCGCATCAGTTCTTGCTAAAATAATTAATGGCACATCTGCTATATCAGCAGCCAGTCTTGCTGCTTTTAAATTCTTAATCATTGTACCTGTTGGTACCAAAACTTTACCACCCATATGACCACATTTTTTTTCACTTGCCAATTGATCCTCAAAGTGTACTCCAGCAGCACCTGCTTTAATAAATTTTTTTGCAAGTTCAAACACATTTAATGGTCCACCAAAACCTGCTTCACCATCTGCAATAATTGGTAACATATAATCAACTTTTTTTTCTTCTTTCATATCACCATCTTTTATTTCCATATGTTGAATTTGATCAGCTCTGATTAAAGCATTATTCATCGACTCAACTAACTTTGGTGCGCTATCGTATGGATACAAAGATTGATCAGGATACATTTCACCAGCACTATTAGCATCAGCTGCAACTTGCCATCCACTTAGATAAATAGCTTTTAATCCAGCTTTTGCATGTTGGACTGCGTGGTTTCCAGACAAAGAACCCAACGTATTAACATAAGGTTCAGAATTCAATAAATTCCATAATTTTGTAGATTGATGTTTGCACATTGAATATTCAATTTTGATTGAGCCTCTAAGTCTTTCCACATCCTCGGGAGTATAATCTCTTTTTATTCCTGCAAATCTTTTTAAGTCGTATGAGATATTTTCTGCGCTCATTAATATTATCCTGTGCTGTTAAAATGTTTTTAGTAAGAAATGAATTTAAGTTGAACGAATAGATTAGTTTGAGTCGTTAAGGGTCTCAACTAGATCTTTCATTCCACTTGAACCCCAATCACAATGATCATCTCTCATGTAGATTCCTCTGCTATTATGTCTAGCTAAATCCTCATGTTTTATGATTTGAGCCTCATTTTCACTGTTTTTTAATTTTTCGTCCATGTAAATTTTATAATTTACAGGATTTACAAAATCTACAAAAAAGTTTAAAAAGCTTGTAAATTAAGGAAAAAAATTGTAAAAATAAATTTACAAAATTTACAAATAGAAAATATGAGTCAATTAGATTTAAAAATTGGTCCTAAAATCAAGGCTTTTCGAAGACAATTAGGTCTTCAAGCGAATAAACTTGCAGAAGAATTAGACATTTCACCCAGTTATTTAAACCTGATTGAAGGTGGAAAAAGAAAAATAGATGGTGATTTATTACTTAAAATTTGTGAAAAACTGAATATTGAACTTTCTCAATTAACTTCAAAAACTGATATTAATTTAGAAAATACATTATCAGAAATATTAGATGATAAGTTGTTTGAAGATCTGGATATTTTAGGTCCAGAGGTTAAAGATCTTGTAAGTACTAATCCAAAGATTGGAAAAGCAATTGTTAGGTTAGGAGATATTTTAAAGAAGAAAGATCACGAACTTGTTAACAAGATTGAAAAAATATCAGGTAAAATTGTTGATAATAGAAAAAATTCATTTCCAGGAGAAGTAATCTCAGATTTTCTCCAAGAAAATAAAAATTATTTTCCAAAATTGGAGGACTTTGCAAATAAAGTTTTCGAAAAAGTTCAAAAGAATAATCGAACAAGATATATTGCTCTTTGTGATTATCTTAAATCAGAATATGGAATAACAGTAAAAGATGTAATTCCAGAAGAAAATAAACCTTTCTCAAAAATTTATAATAGAAATAAAAAAGATCTTTTATTGAGTGATTATAGTTCGTTAGAAACCAAAAAATTGCATGCAGCAGCCCAAATTGCTCAAGAAGGTGCAAGTAAAGAAATAGAAGAATGTTTATCTAAATTTACTTTCCCATCAGAAGAGTCAAAAAAATTGACAAAAGTTGCTCTACTTAATTATTGTGGAGCAGCAATTCTAATGCCATATAAACTTTTTCATTCTGAATGTAAGAAACTTAAATATGATTTAGAGTTATTACAAAATACTTTTGCAACATCATTTGAGCAAGTGGCTCATAGAGTTACTTGTTTACAAGATCCTAAATTGCCCGGAATACCATTTCATTTTTTAAGAGTAGACATGGCTGGAAACATTTCTAAGAGATTTTCATTATCTGGGATTGAAATCCCAAGATACGGTGGAGCATGTCCAAGGTGGAATGTTTATTCTGCTTTAACAAGACCAGGCGTCATACAAGCTGCTGTAAGTAAAATGACAAATGGAGAAAAATATGTTTGTATAGCAAGAACAGTCGAGAAGGGTATTGGAAGATTTGGTCAGTCTAAAAGTATTTTATCAATTGGCTTAGGTTGTGAGGCAAAATATGCAAAAGATTTTGTTTATACAGAAAATATTAATGTTAATGATAAATCTACAGAAATACCAATAGGTGTGTCATGTAGAACATGTGATAGATTGGATTGTTCACAAAGAGCATTTCCACCATTACATAAAAAATTTGATGTAGACATTAATACACGAGGTGTTTCCGTTTATGTAGGAGATAAAAATGATTAAGTTTATAATCCCAGCAGTAATTATTTTTTTTGTAGTCTTATTTTGGGAAAAGATAAGTGAAATTATTTACAAAAGATTTAAAATTAAAATTAATTACATAGCAATACTGATATTCTTAATAATAATAGGGATTATATTAATATTGTTATACAATTAGACTCATGAGTAGTTTCGATATAGATTCCTGCGAGTTGGTCGATGCCGATGGAGTTTTTACTCTTAAAAATTCAAATACCACTATAGGATTTACGAGATTTAATAAATGTGGAGAGATTGAATATATATTCGTTAATCCAATTTTTAGAAAAAAAGGTATCGCAACTAAATTACTAAGAATGGTTAAGGATAAAACTGGAAAGAAAATTGTTCTACAAAAGCCAATTAGTCCATTAGGTAATAAACTTTTAAAATCATTAGAAAAATGGGATTAAAAAAAAAATTTAAGCCTAGAATTAAAGCCCGATTGAGAAAAATGGGGCTTAAAAAAAAAATTAAGCCAAGGATTAAAGCTCGTATAAGAAAAAATAGACAAGTAATTAATAAGAATATTGATAATTTTTTTGATTGGATAAAGGGAGCGGAATTGATTGAGCTTAAAAAATGTAACACAGATGAAGACCCAGTTAGACCAGAGTTAGACAATGTATTTAGAAGAAGTTATGGAAGAAAAATATATGGTGTAAGATTTATGGGAGAAATTCATGCCGTTATGTGTTTTGCTTATACTAATGAAATACCAAAAAATGTTGAAGAGTTAGATAAATTTAGTCATGATGCTTTTTTACAAAGCGCTCAAAGGGATCAAAATGTAGGAAAAATAGCAATTGCATATACTGTTTGGTCTAAAAAAAAAGGTGGAGGAAAATTGATTGTAAAAGAAGTTTTTAAAAAAATTAAGAAATCAAATCATCTTAATAGATTAATAACCTTATCCCCATTAACGGATATGGCGACTAAATTTCATTCAAGAAATGGTGCAAAGCTTTTACGAATAAATGAAACAACACAAAATTTTGAGTATAAAGTAATTTAAAATAGTATTTAAATTTAATATGAAAAAAAAATTTAAAGCCATGGTTCTGTCATGTATAGATCCAAGATTCCAACCATTAGTTTACAATTATCTTAAAGGGAAAAAATTAACTGGCAAATATAGTGCGTTCACAATTGCAGGAAGCGCAATTGGAGTCACGCATAATAAATTTAAAAAATGGCATTCTGTATTTATAGAAAATCTATCAACAACAATTAAACTACATAAAATAGAAAAATTAATAGTCATTAATCATACTGATTGTGGAGCTGCAAAAATTGCGAATGGAAATAAAAGATTTGAC
>CACDVM010000012.1 GCA_902556265.1 uncultured Pelagibacteraceae bacterium | reverse complement strand
GCAAGCATATGCCGCATTACTTCCTGTTAAAACTGTTGGGGTCATGGGTGATAATCGTACATATGAATATCTATGTTTGTTAAGGGCGATAACATCTGAAGATGGGATGACAGCAGATTTTTATGAGTTTAAAAAATCATTTATTCAAGAAATTTCAAATAAAATTGTTAATAGCATTAGAGGAATTAATAGAGTAGTTTACGATATTACTTCAAAACCTCCGAGCACTATTGAGTTAGAGTAAAATGAATAAAAAAATAAAAAAAATTCTTAGTAAGAAAAATAAATCTAAAATTATTTGTTTAACAGCCTATTCAAAAAATATCGCATCAATTCTAGATAAACATTGTGATCTTGTGTTAGTGGGAGACTCACTCGGCTCAGTTCTTTATAATTACAAGTCCACAAAAGACGTAACATTAGAAACTATGATTGATCATTCTAGAAGTGTAAGACCTGGTGTAAAAAAGTCGTTAATGGTTGTAGACATGCCCTACAATACTTATCGAAATTCAAAAGAAGCATTAAAAAATGCAAAATTAGTCATGAAAAAAACTAAATGTGATGCTGTCAAGTTGGAAGGTGGGAAAAAAATTATACCTATAGTTAAATCTCTAATTAAAAATAAAATACCTGTAATGGGTCATTTAGGTATTTTACCTCAAACGGAAAAGAAATTTTCTTTTAAAGGAAAAAAATTTGCTGAAAGAAATAGAATTTTAAAAGATGCTCAACTTTTAGAAAAAGCGGGTATTTTTTCAGTTGTGCTAGAATGTGTGGAAACAAAATTATCAAAGATAATATCTGAGACAATTAAAGTCCCAACAATAGGCATTGGATCTTCAGTTTATTGTGATGGCCAAGTATTAGTAACTGATGATTTAATTGGTTTAAGTGAAAATAAATTTAGATTTGTTAAGAAGTATGCGAGTACGTCTAAATTAATCAATTCAGCAGTAAAAAAATACAAGTCAGAAGTTATTAAAAGGCAATTTCCTAGAGCCAAACACTCTTTTAAAAATTAATTAATTAACCCATTGTAAAAGGATCAGACATTGGTTTATCAGAAGAGTTATACCAAGTTGTTTTAATTCTAGTATATTCTTTAATAGACTCTATTCCTGCTTCCTTACCATAACCACTATCTTTTATTCCACCAAAAGGTGCCATTGGAGAGATTAATCTGTAAGTATTAATGAACACTATACCTGCTCTAATAGCTTTAGAAACTCTAAGTCCTGTTGCAAAGTTAGAGGTGTAAACCCCTGAAGATAATCCATATTTATTATCATTCATTTTTTCAATTACCTCATTCTCTTTTTCAAACTTCATTACAGACAAAATTGGACCAAATAATTCGTTTTCAGCAACTGGTAAATTATGATTTTTACATTCAATTATAGTTGCTGGAAAGTAATAACCTTTATTTGAAACAGAAGATCTTTTTCCTCCACACCTGACTTTTCCACCTTGTTCAATGGTAGCTTTAATATTTTTTTCTATATTCTCTAACTGTTTAAAACTATTTAATGGTCCCATTTGGGTATCTTTTTCCATCGGGCTACCTAATTTTATTTTTTCTGCTTTCGAAATTAATTTTTCTAAAAATTCGTCATAAATACTAGATTGTAAATAAAGTCTAGATCCTGCAATACAACTTTGACCGCTTGCTCCAAATATTCCTGCAGTTATTCCATTCAAAGCATTTTCTTGATCAGCATCATCAAACACTACAACTGGACTTTTTCCTCCAAGTTCTAAACTTACTTGTGATAAATTTTCAGCAGAATTTTTTATAATATGTTTTGCAGTTTCAGGCCCACCTGTAAATGCAATTCTTTCTATAAGATTGTGCGTAGTTAAAGCTTTACCACATGGCTCACCTAAACCAGTAATTATATTAATTACTCCTTTTGGTATCCCAGCTTTATCAATTAATTTTGCAAACTCTAATAGAGTTACAGGAGCAAGTTCAGAAGCTTTAATTACCACCGTGTTACCCATGGCAAGAGCCGGTGCAAGTTTGACAGCCGTTAATAGCATTTGAGAATTCCAAGGAATGATTGCAGCCACAACACCTATAGGAATTCTTGTTGTTGTAACTTGCATATCTGGTTTATCAATTGGCACAACAGTTCCTTCTACTTTGTCAGCTAAACCAGCAAAATAATCATAATATTCTGCAATGTAATTAGCTTGAGTTTTAGTTTCTCTATAAAGTTTACCAGTATCAATAGTTTCTATTTTTCCAAGATGTTCTGCATTAGCTCTTAGTTGATCTGCAATCAATTTTAAATACTTCGCTCTTTCTCTAGGATGAAGTGTAGACCAATTATTTTCAAAAGCTCTTTGAGCTGATTGAACAGCTTTATCTACATCTTTTTCATTAGCCTCAGGAACAGTTGCCCAAACTTCATTATTTTCAGGATTTAATGTTTCAATTTTTTTTCCAGAAGATGAATCTACCCATTCACCATTAATATACATTTTAAAATCTTGAATTTTTGACATTTAACTATTAATAAAATTTTTTATTTTCATATTAACATCATCTGCACATTCTATACTACAAAGATGTTTTCCATTTTTAATTTCAATATAAGTAGAATTAACAAGGTCTTTTACTAATTCTTTAGACATTGCTGGAGTAGATCCAACATCATTTGAACCTGTCATTACTAAAGTTTTTCTGTCTATCTTTTTAATAGCTTCAAAATTATCATAATAATTAGCAAATAATTCATAAGCTTTAAGAAAATTTTTGTGATCCTTCGGTTCTTTATTTAAGATTTTCATAAACAAATCATAAGTTTTTGGATTATCCTCAAGGTATTTGTCACTAAACCATCTTTTCAAAGCTTGTTTAGATATTGGTTTATTTAATTTTGCTTGATTATATCTATCTAATACAAGCGATCTCTCCTCATCTGATCTTTTATAAGTAGTGCCAATTAATATAAGTTTTTCCACTTTTTTTTGAAAATGAGATGAAAAATCCAATGCAATTAAAGAGCCTAAAGAAAAACCTATAAGATTTATTTTATCAACTACCAAATGATCTAAAATTTCTAAAAGTTGATTTGAAAAATCCTTAAGACTAAGTTTGTCTTTATCGCATGGTGTTTTTCCATGTCCTAATAAATCATAAGTTAGAGTTGAATATTCATTAAAGTAATTTGTTTGATAATCCCACATTTGATGATCAAGACCTACTCCATGGATAAATACAATAGGAATAGAATTTTTTTTATTAAAAAGATAATAATTTTGATTTGGATCAAAATTTTGGGACATCAAATTATTTGGGATCTAATCCCATTTCTTTCATATCTTGATAGCGATCTCCAGTTCTAGCATGAGCTCTTCCACTTGAAGCACCACCAATTGCAATTACAATTTCATCATTGAACGGAGCATCATGAATAGTAAATTCGTGAGTTAAATAATATGGTCTTAAACCAGAATCTGTTTTATGCATCATAGGAATAGAAATCTTAGATCCCGCTGGTCCCCTTGTGTTTGTAAAACTTAAATATGATGTACCCCCAACTGCATCTCTAAATTTATTACCAAATCTTAAAGTATGAATAAAGGCTGAGGCATGTTCTATTTCACCATTTAATCCTACAGTGCCAGCTTTTCCATAAGCTAAAATTTTTTCAGGTGATCCAATTTCTTTAATTAATTCTGGTACTAATATGTCACCAAGTTTTGGAGCTAAATCTAAAATAATTGGTTTTAAATCTTCAACAAATCCTTGTCCAGCCCAAGGGTTTTTAAAAACAGCTGCCACCGAAACCATCAAAACTGGATCCTTGGCATCTTTCCCGCCCTCAACAAAAGTTTTATCTACGAATTTTGTAAACTTCCTTAATTCAAGTTTCACTAACTGGCTTTCTCTATATCGTCGTTATCAAAATTAATTTTAGGTATCACTTCATCATTAAACAGTTTTATACTTCTCATACAAGCTTTATGATCAATTCCAGGGAAGTTTGACCAAACTTGTAAGTTTTGTAAATTTAATTCTGATTTCAATTCATTAATTTTGTTAACTACATACTCTGGGGTGCCAAATAATAGATTTCTTTTATGCAAGAAATCATAATTAAGAAGATCTAATTTATGCTTTGTCTCTGGTAATTCTTCACCTGGGTCCATATGATTTCCTAATCCTCTCCAGTGACAAACCCATCTCATATAATTTATAATATGTTCACCAGCTAATTTTTCTGCCTCCTCCATTGTTTCTGCTACAAACATATCTCTAACTAAAGAAATACCCTCTCCTAATGGCACATCTCTATCCTCAGCTTTTGATTTTGCATCTCTGTATATCTCAAATCTTTTCTTTAAAGCTTTTACAGTAGGTATCCACATTATAGTATTCAAACCATTTTGAGCTGCCCATTCAATTGATCTTGCACCATCTACTACCTGCCAAATTGGAGGATGAGGCGCTTGTTTTGGTTTTGGCACAATACTTATCTTTTTAATTTCATTTGTTTTTGTATCTAAAAACTTTTCACTTGGTGGACTCATATCATGTTGCCAAACAAAATTTGGTGACGGATAAGTATAAAATTCTCCCTTGTGACTAAAAAATTCTTCAGTCCAAGCTTTTTTCATTAT
The DNA here is from genome assembly GCA_902556265.1 of uncultured Pelagibacteraceae bacterium. Taxonomy (GTDB): domain Bacteria; phylum Pseudomonadota; class Alphaproteobacteria; order Pelagibacterales; family Pelagibacteraceae; genus Pelagibacter. Next base: position 17,519 of record CACDVM010000012.1, on the reverse strand, counting down.
AGTTAATGTTTCGTCAAATAATCTAAAGTTTTTAGCCTGATCTTTAAGGTCAGCCTCTTTATTCATATTTATAGCTTCTCTTCCATAGATGCCTCTGCCAATTCCAACTTCGACTCTTCCATTTGATAATTGATCTAATAAAGCGATGTCCTCTGCAAGTCTTATTGGGTTATGGAAAGTGATAACATTACAAGCTTGACCTATTCTTATTTGTTTAGTTCTTGCAGCAGCATCAACACCCATCATTAAAGGATTTGTGCAAGATTCCATTCCTTCATGATTAAAGTGATGCTCTGTGTACCAAATAGAGTTCCAATTATTTTCATCACAATAAGTAGTGATCTCCTTAGTTTCATCTAATAATTGTTTATACGGTTTATGATCCCAGTTTGTGGTATTGCAAAAGTAACCAAATTTCATTCGAACCTCCTTAAATAATTAAATCTAAGACGATTGATCCCACTTTCGTATTTTGTAAATATCGACGAGTTATGTATCGCTCAAACAAGACTGTAATTTAACTAGACTATTTAATCAATATATATTTAATCAAGCTTTAAATGAAATTAACTAAGATTGAACCAAAATATATTAAAAAGCATAATCCTAGGGTAGGGTTAATTACATTAGCTAGTGATTTTAGAATCGAAAAAGATTTTAACAATGTATTTTACGGCAAGGACATAGATTTATACTGCAATAGAATTAAATGTTACAATCCTTTAACAAATGAAACATTGAAAAAAATGGCAGATGATATTCCAAAAGTTACAGAGGATATTTTACCAGATCAAAATTTAGACTGTGTTGCTTATGGATGTACCTCAGGAACAATTGCAGCCGGTTATCAATCAATTCATGAGAAAGTTAATATGGCAAAACCAAATACTAAAGTTACCACACCAATAACATCTGCAATAAATGCACTTAAAAGTTTAAAGATAAAAAGATTGTCAATTTTTACTCCTTATACAGATGAAATAAATAAATCTGTAATTAATTATTTTAAAAAAGAAAATATTGAAATTAATGAACTTTCTTATTTTGACATAGCTTCAGATTTAGATATTGGTAAAGTTGATCCACAGCATGTATTTGAAACACTTGCAAAAATAGATCTTACTAAGAGTGATGCTTTATTTGTTTCTTGTACTGCATTACCAGTACTTTCAGTAATTAGTGAATTAGAAAAAAAAATAAATAAAGTTGTTTTATCAAGCAACCAAACTTTAATTTGGGATACCCTCAAAGAAATAAATTATAATAATAAAGTTGAAGGATTTGGTGAATTATTTAATAATTAAATTATGAATTTTACTAAAGAAGAATACAAATCTAGATTAAAAAAAGTTCAAGCTTCTATGCAAGAAAAAGGTATTGAACTACTAATCTCACAAGACCCATCTAACATGAATTATCTAACAGGTTATGATGCATGGTCATTTTATTATGCTCAATGTGTAATAGTACATGTGAATGCAGATGAGCCAATTTGTTTTGTGAGAAATCAAGATGCAGGGGGAGCTTATATTAAAACTTATTTAAAAGATGAGAATATAATTAAGTACCATGAGAAATATATTCATACTTGGCCACTTCATCCTTATGATGCACTTGTAGATCTTATTAGAGAGAAAAAATGGGACAAGCTTTCTATTGGGCTAGAAATGGATAGTCATTATTTTACAGCTTATTGTTATCAAAAAATTAAAAAAGGATTACCTAATGCAAAAGTTTTAGATTGTGAAAGATTAGTCAATTGGGTGAGAGTAGTTAAATCAGATGCCGAAATAAAGTTTATGAAAGCTGCAGCTCAAATTACTGAGTTGGGTATGAAAAAAGCATTCGAAGCAATTAGCCCTGGAGTAAGACAATGCGATGCAGTTTCTGAAATTTATACTACTTTAATAAAAGGAACACCTGAATTTGGTGGAGATTATTCATCTATAGTACCTATGATACCAACGGGAAAGGGCACATCAGCTTCACACTTAACATGGTCCGAAGATAAATTTGTAGAGGGAGAAGCTACAATTATTGAATTATCAGGAGTTAATAAAAAATATCATTGTCCAATGGCTAGAACAGTTTTGCTTGGTAAACCAGATCAAAAGAAAATCGACACGATGAAAAAAACAAATGAGGCTCTTCAAGCAGGTATTGATTTAGTCAAAGCAGGCAATACTGCAGATGACGTTGCTCAAGCTTTTTGGAAAGTACTCGATAAATATGGAATTGAAAAAACTTCCAGAACTGGATATTCGATTGGCATAGGTTACCCACCTGATTGGGGTGAGCATACTTTAAATATATCAAAAGGTGATATGACCGTATTACAACCTAACGTTACTTTTCACATGATTGCAGTTATGCAATTTGGAAATTGGGGAGTAGAAGCCTCTGAAGCGATTAGGGTTACAGATAAAGGTTCTGAACTATTTTGCAATTTTTCCAAAGAACTTCATATTAAAAGCTAGATATTAGGGGTTGATATTTATTACTACAAATGTTTTAAATTCAATAATTTATTTCAATGAACAAAGAATTCGTTAAATTTGATAAAGTAGATAAAAGTTACGATGGTAAAACTTTAGTCGTAAAAGATCTTCAATTAGATATTGAAGAAGGAGAGTTCGTAACAATGTTAGGACCCTCTGGTTCTGGTAAAACTACTTGTCTTATGATGTTAGCTGGATTTGAAACACCAACACATGGCGAAATTTATTTAGATGGAAAAGCAATATCAAGTATTCCTCCTCATAAAAGAGGGATTGGGATGGTATTTCAAAACTATGCTTTGTTTCCACACATGACTGTTTATGAGAATTTAGCATTTCCATTAAGAGTTAGAAAAATTCCAAAAGATGAAGCGGATAAAAAAATTGATAAAGCATTGTCAATGGTATCGCTGCAAGGTTTTGCTGACAGAATGCCAGGTCAGTTATCAGGTGGTCAACAACAAAGAGTGGCAGTTGCAAGATCTTTAGTATTTGACCCACAATTAGTTTTAATGGATGAACCTTTAGGAGCATTGGATAAAAATTTAAGAGAGAGTATGCAATATGAAATAAAACATATTCATGAAAGTATTGGTGTGACAGTAGTTTATGTAACACATGATCAAAGTGAAGCTTTAACTATGTCAAATAGAATTGCAGTATTTAATGATGGAAAAGTTCAACAACTTTCAAGTCCTGATGAGCTTTATGAAAAACCAGTTAATTCTTTTGTTGCAGAATTTATTGGTGAGAACAATACTTTTGCTGGTGAGGTTTCAGATATTTCGGGTGGAAAATGTAAAGTAAAGGTAGCTAATACAGAAATATTAGCAAACCCTATATCAGTAAAAGGAAAAGGTGAAAAAACAAAAATTTCTTTGAGACCAGAAAGAGCTTTGATTAATCCAAGTGACAAAATGGACAACATTCACTCAGGAAAAATTGAGGAAGTAATATATCATGGAGATCATACAAGAGTTCGTATTAATCTTTTAGGTAACAATGAATTTATTTTAAAAGTTCCAAATAGCTCAGCCAATATGGATATCAAACTAGGTAAAGATATCAAAATTGGTTGGAACAGTGACGATGCTAGAGCTTTAGATCCCAAGTAATATATTGTTAAATTAGGTAAAATGGGCTGTTGACTCTCATTATCGATCTTGTTGTAATCTGTTTTTTAAAAAAAACGTTTAAACGGAGGAAAAATGAAGACAATTAGTAAATTATTACTAGCCATTTCTTTTGCTATCTCTGTAACTACTTCAGCATTTGCAGTAACTGCAGTGTCTTGGGGTGGAGCTTACACAGAGTCTCAAAAGTTAGGTTATGGTGATCCTACTGGTAAGAAACTTGGTATTACGATTAACTGGGTTGACTATTCAGGTGGATTATCTGAGATCAAAGCACAAAAAGAGGCTGGCAAAATTACGTGGGATATAATCGACGTATTTGCTATGGATACTATTAATGGTTGCGATGAAGGATTATTTGTTGAATTTGATTTTGACAAAGATTTCCCACCTGCACCAGATGGAACTCCTGCAAGTAAAGACTTCTTTACTTCAATGCCAAGTAAATGTGCTGTAGGAAATATTTTATACTCTTGGAACTATGCTTATAACGTGAACAACGTTAAAGGAACTCCAAAGACTATCAAAGATTTCTTTAACACAAAAAAATTCCCTGGAAAAAGAGCTATCTACAAAAGCGCTTTAACTAACTTAGAGATCGCGTTAGCTGCAGATGGTATCAAACCAGGTAAAGGTGGAGCAAAAATCTACAAAGCTTTAAACACTGAAAAAGGTGTTGAAAGAGCTATGAACAAGATCAAAGAATTATGTACAGATCCAAAAGGTGGATGTGTATTTTGGTCTGCAGGTGCTCAACCACCAGAATTATTAGTTTCAGGTGAAGTTGTAATGGCTACAGGTTGGAATGGTAGATTCTTTAACGCAGAAGTTGGAGAAGGTGCACCAATCAAACAAGTATGGGATGGACAAGGTCTTGACTACGAGTACTTCGTACAAGTTAAGGGTGGACCAAACGATGCTAATGGTATGGCCAAAAAAGCTTTAGCTATGATGACTAGTACAGAGATGTTAGCTGGAAGTGCAAAATACATTGCATACGCTCCTTGGAGAAAATCATCTATCGCGGTGATGGAAGCAGGTGAGCCTTGGTATAAAGATGGTAAGACTAATATGGTACCACAAATGCCAACAGCACCACAAAACACTAAAAACTATTTCTTAGTTGACCCAATTTTCTGGGCTGATAACGGAACAGAGCTTGGTGAGAAGTGGGAAGCTATGAAAGCTGGTCTATAATTTAAGTTTAATTAAACTTAATTATATATTATAATTTAAGGGCGGTTATTTAATAACCGCCCTTTTTTATTATGAGCTCAGAAACAAAACAAATTTTAACAACTGACGGAATTCCTTTAGAGGTTAGTCTTAAGAAAGCTGAAAGAAGAAATAAAATTAAAGCTTTTTTGTTAGTTGCTCCCCTACTTTTATTTTTGATAATCACATACGTATTTCCTATTGGAGACATGCTTATGAGAAGTGTTGACGATAAGATGGTAACTGAAATGCTTCCTAAAACATTTAAGGCAATGGAAAAGTGGGATGGAAAAGAATTACCAGAGGAAGAAGTTTTTGAAGCTTTTTATTTAGATTTTAGACAATTAGTCGATGAAAAACGTGAAGGAAAACTATCGACACAACTTAATTACACAAAAAATGGTTTCAAAAGTATTATTAAAAAATTAAGAAGAAAATCCAAATCCTTTGAAGAGGGCAATTATAAAGAACAAATAATGGCTGTTCATAAAAGATGGGCAGATGTTGAATACTGGAAAGCAATTAAACGAAGAGCCCCAGCATTCACAGGTCAAAAATATCTTAAAGGTATGGATATGTATAAGAATGAAAATGGAGAGATAGTTAGCGTTGAAGAAGATAGAAGAATTCATAGAATTTTATGGCTAAGAACTTTAGAAATTGCTTTCTTTGTAACACTATTTTGTTTTTTGATGGCCTATCCAATAGCTCATTTGCTAGCTACTTTACCAATGAAGTATAGTAACTTACTAATGATCTGCGTCCTGCTTCCGTTTTGGACATCACTACTTGTAAGAACTGCCAGTTGGATGATCTTGTTGCAACAACAAGGTGTCGTAAATGATTTTTTTGTTGGAATAGGTTTAGTTGCTGATGATGCAAGACCTGAGATGATGTATAATAAAACTGGAACATATGTAGCAATGACACAGATATTGCTCCCCTTTATGGTTCTGCCTCTTTATAGTGTCATGAAAACTATTTCACCAAGCTTAATGAGGGCTGGAAAATCATTAGGTGGAACACCAATTGTAGCTTTTTGGAAAGTTTATTTTCCATTAACTATCCCTGGTATTGGAGCAGGATGTTTGTTGTGTTTTATATTAGCAATTGGTTATTATATTACACCTGCCTTGGTTGGAGGAGCATCTGGTACACTAATAAGTAACCAAATCGCTTTTCATATGAAAAGTACACTTGATTGGAGCTTTGCATCAGCAATGGGTTTAATGTTGCTTAGTGGAGTTTTAGTAATTTATTGGCTCTATAATAAAATAGTTGGAATAGATAATATTAAATTAGGATAGATATAATGGCTTTACCAAAACATACAGAATTACATTATAGAATTTGGCACTATTTTTATTTGACTATTTGTGGGGCAGTTTTCTTTTTTTTAATTGCACCACTATTTGTAATATTTCCACTTTCTTTTAATGCAGAAGAATTTTTGAGTTTTTCCGATGGAATGAAAAGTTTAGATCCAGATGCTTTCTCATTAAGGTGGTACAAAGATATGATTTATGGAACAAAAAACCCATGGGGTCTAGCAGCCAAAAATAGCTTTATAATTGCGATCTTTGCAACAATAGGTTCAGTTATACTTGGAACAGTTGCTGCGTTGGGATTAAGCAGCAGACACATGCCATATAAAGGTATTATCATGGCGATACTAATCTCTCCAATGATTGTGCCTTTGATTATTTCTGGTGTAGCAATATTTTTCTTTATGGCAAAAGCTGGTTTAGCAGCTACGCACACAGGAATAGTTCTTGCACATATTATTTTAGGGACACCATTTGTTGTAATTACTGTTACAGCTACATTATCAGGATTTGATCATAGCGTAACAAGGGCTGCAGCAAGCCTTGGAAGTAATCCAGTAAACACTTTTATGAAAATTACATTACCGTTAATATTACCTGGTGTTATTTCTGGTGGATTATTTGCATTTGTAACATCATTTGATGAAGTTGTGGTTGTGTTATTTTTAGCTGGTCTTGAAAATACAACTATTCCAATTCAGATGTGGACGGGTTTAAGAGAACAGTTAAGTCCAACTATTCTCGCAGTTGCAACTTGTCTAATTATTTTGTCCACATTAATATTAGTTACCGCTGAGCTTTTAAGAAGAAGATCTGAGAGACTCAGAGGAATAAACCGATAGTAAAATCATTTAATGAAAATTAAGAACGTAGTGGTGATTGGCTCAGGAACAATGGGCAGTGGTATTGCAGCTCACCTGTGTAATGCTAATGTTCCTGTTACTCTACTTGATTTAAAAACAGAGATTAGTGAAAAAGCTAGAGAAAGAATTCATAAGTCAAGACCACCTCTATTGATTGATAAATCAAAAATTAATAATATTAAAGTTGGAAATATTTCAGATGATTTTAATGTTGTAAAAGATGCTGATTGGATTGTTGAGGCAGTAGTTGAAAGAATTGATATTAAACACCAGATTTATGAAAAAATATTTAAAGCAAGAAAAGATGGAGCAATAGTCTCATCAAACACATCATCAATTCCCATCAAAGTTTTGTCTGAACATTTATCAGATGTTGAAAAAAAAGATTTTTGTATTACGCATTTTTTTAACCCTGTCAGATATATGGGTTTGTTAGAAATTGTTAAAAATGAAAATAATGATCTCAATAAAATTAATCAATTAAAAGAATTTTGTGAAATTGAATTGGGCAAAGGTGCAATAGTTTGTAATGATACACCAGGGTTTTTAGGAAACAGAGTTGGTGTTTATGCAATGCAAGTTGCTATGACAGAGGCTTTTAAGATGAAACTTTCTGTTGAAGAAGCAGACGCGATATTTGGAAGACCGATGGGTATTCCTAAAACAGGTGTGTTTGGACTATATGATTTAATTGGTATCGACTTAATGGCTGATGTATTGAAAAGTTTTATTAAAGAATTACCAGAGACAGATGAGTTTCATGAAGTTGCAAAAGAAATTCCATTAGTAAAAAAATTAATTGAGACTGGCTATACAGGAAGAAAAGGAAAAGGTGGATTTTATCGAATGAATAAAACTGGAGCCACTAAAGTAATGGAAGCTATCAATCTTGAATCTGGAGATTATTCACCTAGCAAAAAGATTGATGTTAAATCAGATAAAGTAGATCTAAAGAGATTAATCAATAGAAAAGATAAGTATGGTGAGTATGCTTGGTCAGTTTTATCTAAAATAATTAAATATGCTTCCTCATTAGTTCCGGGTATTACAAAAGAATTTAATGATATTGATGAAGCAATGAGACTAGGTTTTAATTGGGCAAAAGGCCCATTTGAGATGCTTGAAGAAATAGGTGTAAAAGATTTTTTTAATAGAGTTGATGACTTTGCTGGTAATAATTTTTTAGAAAACTTATCAAAAACTAAAAATGAAGATTTTTATGGTGAGAGACAAAAATACACAAACATAGAAACTTTAGGAAAAGTTAAAAAAACAGCATCAAGTTTAGATGGAAACGATTCTGCAAAAATCTATAGATTTAATGATTATAATATTGTTGAGTTTACCACTAAAGCCAATGCTTTGGATTATGATTCAATGGATGCTTTAAAAAAAGCTACTGACAAACCCTTAATTATAATAAATGAAAGTATGCAGTTTTCTGCTGGAGTAAACTTAACTTATACAATGCAGTTTGCCGATAAAAAAGATTTCAAATCAATTGAAAAATTTATCAAATATTTTCAAGAAACATGCAAACATCTAAAATATTCAAAATATCCAGTTATTTCAGCTCCATCAGGATTAACTTTAGGTGGCGGATTTGAGGTTATGGTACAAAGTAATTTTGTTGCATCGCACACCAACATCGTAGTTGGATTAGTTGAGACTATTGTTGGATTAATTCCAGCAGGTGGTGGTTGTAAAGAAATGTTAGCAAGATGGCTTAGTACTGAAGAGGCAAAATCAGATCCAAATTACGCACCTTTAAAAGTTTTTGATATTATCGGTTATGGAAGAACAGCTACCTCACCAGTTGAAGCAGAACCAATGAAATATTTAAGACCAGAGGATAAGAAAATAATGAATAGAAATAGTTTATTAGAAGTTTCTAAAAAGATACTCATGGAAAATAAAAACTTTAAAGCACCTAATGAATTTGAATTCAAACTACCAGGTAAGGCCGTAAGAGGGGAAATGGATAAAATTTTAGACAAACTTTATAATGAAAAAGTAATTTTAGACCATGGTGTTGAAGTTGCAAAAGAGTTAGCACATGTTTTAAGTGGAGGAGATACCTCAATTGACAAAACTTTATCAGAAGATGATTTATTTAAATTAGAACTAGATGCTTTTATGAGATTAATTGAAACTCAAAAAACTCAAGATAGAATAACGCATACTTTAGCTACTGGTAAACCTTTAGTTAATTAACATCCTAATTGAATTTATATAGTCAGGCCTTAATACATACTGCGATTTATCAAGATATTTAATTTTTTTTAAAGCTTTTAAACCGTAAATAACTTTTCCAATTGGAGTATATTCAGTTTCATACAAAGGTTCATCTCTCAGTACAATAAAAAATTGACTATCTTCAGTGTTATATTTTTGAGTTCTTGCTAAGGCAACACTGCCTTTTTCAAAATTAAATGGATTATCTACTTCAGAATTAATAGTTCCTAGTCCTGATTTACCTGTTCCAATTTTTCCATAATCTATATTCCCCTTTTTACCAAACTCTAAATCTCCAGCTTGAACGAGTGTATCTTTAATTACCCTATGAAAAGCAACATCATCATAAGCTTTAGATTTTACCAAAGTTATGAATCTTTTTACTCCTTTTGGAGAAATTTCGGGATAAAGTTCGATAATAACATTTCCACAAGGAACGTTTAATACTACAATATTTCTTGGTTTATCAAATTTAATCTTATAAGGATCATAATCTTTAACAAATAAACACTTATCTTTTATTAAAAAAAAAGAACCAAAAGAAAATAAAGCCAAAACAATTATAAAAGTAAAGATTATTTTTTCAGATTTAGAAGCTTTAATTTTTTTAATCATAGAATAAAATTTTTATCAATCTTCAATAAATTATTTTTTATGAATTTTATTTTTTTTTTTAAAATTGGATCACTGTTATTAGAGTTTGAACCAATCATTAAATGTGAAAATACTTCAGCCATATCTTCTGAAGCTGTTGATCTAGAATATTCTGTAAAAAAACCCTCTGTTTTTTTATAAGTATCCAATCCTATTTTATCAGTACAAGTAGAACATTCTGCATATTTAAAATTTTTTACATTAAACTCAGACCATACTTTTTCATCAAATATTTCTTTGAAGCTGTCATTTATTATATGAAACACTTCATGGTGGATTACTCTTTCAAAATATTTTTCATCAAATTTTATATCTAGGATTAAAGTTTTCATTACATTATCCGGTATTCCAGCAGTATTTATATTTGAAATAGATAAATCTTCACAAAGAACAATATATTTAAGATTTATTTTTTTTAAAAATTTTTGATCATATCTATCCAAATTTTTTTGGATTATTTTATATTTTTCATCCAAAACTTTCTTTTCCGAACTAAAACAATTAATATTATTATCTACTCCAATTGTGAAAGGCTGTTTAGCATAAAGATATCTCAGTTTATTGAACTTATTTATTTTATAAATTTCGAGATTTGGAATTTTAATTAGATTATAAATTGTATCAGCTTGTGACTGAGTAAAGATAAATAAAGATAATAAAATTAATCTTATTAAGTTCATAAATTTATATATAGAAGATATTCCAAATTAAAAGAATGTGATACAGTTTTACTGTGAAAAAAAAAAGAAATAAAGATCCAATCCAACCTGTAAGTGGAACTAAAGTGCCACGGTTTGCTGGTCCCTCAACATTTGCAAGATTACCCGAATTAAGAGATGTAGAAAGTTGTGATGTAGCAATTGTTGGAATCCCATTTGATGCTGGCACAAGTTATAGACCAGGGGCTAGATTTGGCCCTCAAAGTATAAGACAAGCCTCAAGACATCTAAGGACAAATTATCATCCAAGCTATGATGTTGAGCCATTTAAAGTCCAACAAGTTGCTGATGCAGGTGACATTACATGTAATCCATTCAATATAGATGAAGCAATAAAACAAATAGAAGTTGGTGCAGAAGAGTTGCTAAATAAAGTAGGTGGAATAATTAGTCTTGGTGGAGATCATACAATTGCATTTCCTTTATTGAAGGCAATCAACAAAATCAACAATGGACCTGTAGCATTAGTCCATTTTGATGCTCATTTAGATACGTGGGATACTTATTTTGGAGCTCCATATACACATGGGACACCCTTCAGAAGAGCTAGAGAAGAAAATTTGTTTTTAGATGATGCCTCAATGCATGTTGGTATTAGAGGTCCTTTATATAGTAGAGATGATATTAAAAATGATGAAAGTTTTGGATTTAAAATCATTCATTGCGATGAGTTTCAAACACAAGGAACAGATAAAATTGCTGAAAGAATTAAAAAAAGAGTAGGGAATAATCCTTTATATCTATCTATTGATATAGATGTATTAGATCCTGCCTTTGCACCTGGTACGGGCACACCTGAAATTGCTGGAATGACTACAAGAGAAATGGTTAATGTCATTAGGGGGCTTTCGGGGTTAAATCTTATTTCTGCAGATGTAGTGGAGGTCTCACCAGCATACGATCATGCAGAGGTTACCTCACTCGCTGCTGCTACAATTGTATACGAATTAACAAATTTATTTGCAAAAAAATAAAGAAACGTTAGGAGTCTCTTATGGAAAATAAAAAAAATTTTTATATTGATGGAAAATGGGTTTCACCAAAAAGCAAAGAAGAAATTAAAGTAATAAATCCTGCAACAGAAGAAAATTGTGCAGTTATATCTTTAGGAAATAAAGAAGATGTCGACCTTGCAGTTAGTTCAGCAAAAAAAGCCTACAGCACTTGGTCATTTTCATCAAAAGAGGAAAGAATTAAGTTATTAGAAAAACTTTATGAAAATTATAAAAAAAGATGGGCTGATATCGCAGATGCAATTACTACAGAAATGGGAGCACCCAAAGATTTTGCAACAAAACTCCAAGCAGGTACAGGAGCAGCTCATCTAAAATCTTTCATAAGATACTTAAAAAATTTTGAATTTGAAAAACCTTTAGGAGAACATGCACCTAATCAAAGATTAATTTATGAACCAAAGGGAGTTTGTGCTTTAATAACACCATGGAATTGGCCAATGAATCAAGTTTGCTTAAAAGTAATGCCAGCGTTAGCATCTGGTTGTACAATGGTTTTGAAACCATCAGAACTTGCACCATTATCGTCTATGATTTTGGCTGAACTAATAGATGAAACAAAATTTCCAGCAGGGGTATTTAATTTAGTCAATGGTGATGGGGCTACAACAGGAGATGCATTAACCAGTCATCCTGATGTAAACATGATTTCATTTACTGGCTCAACAAGGGCTGGAGCTTTAATCTCACAAAATGCAGCTAAGGATTTTAAAAGAGTAAGTTTAGAATTAGGTGGCAAAGGTGCAAATATAATTTTTAAAGATGCTGATCCAGAAGCAATCGAAAGAGGTGCACTAAGATGTTTTCGAAATTCAGGTCAATCATGTAATGCACCAACAAGAATGCTTGTTGAAAAATCAATGTATAGCGAAGCTGTTGAGAGATTAAAAAAATATACTGAAAGTTTTGAGGTTGGTGACCCTAAAAAAGAAGGAGAGCATATAGGACCTGTTATTTCAGAAACTCAGTACAATAAAATTCAAACTTTAATTAAAAAAGGAATAGACGAAGGGGCAAAATTAATTGCAGGAGGTCCTGGCAAGCCTGAAGGTTTAGAAAAAGGATACTTTGTCAAACCTACGGTGTTTGCAGATGTTAATAATAAAATGGATATTGCAAGAACAGAAATTTTTGGGCCTGTATTGTCTGTTATGCCTTTTGAAACTGAAGAAGAGGCAATTCAAATTGCTAATGATACTCCATATGGATTAACGAACTATATTCAAACTCAAGATAAAGAAAAAGTTAAGAGAGTTGCCAGGAAGTTAAGATCAGGAATGGTGGATGTTAATGGTGCTGGTATTGCAGTTGATGCTCCCTTTGGAGGTTTTAAACATTCTGGAATAGGTCGAGAGGCTGGGGAACATGGTCTGGAAGAATTCCTAGAGGTCAAATCAGTAGGTGGTTGGAATAACTAATTTTGTATATCCAAGAAGTGTTCATTTTAGGCTGACATTAATTAAACATTGATAGTCAACACTTAGAGACTACCAAAAAAAAATCATTTATTTGTATTTATTAAAGAAATCATTAGGGTTCAGCTATTAACGTTGCGATATTATTAATTAGTTATAACTCGCAATACACAGAGGAGATAAATATGAGTAGATCAAAATCGCTCTACAATGCAGATTTAGCACCAACTCCAACAAATAAAAAAAATTGGGGATGGTTCGAAATCTTTAACGTATGGGCAAATGATGTTCAAAGTTTATTTGGATATACTTTGGCAGCATCATTATTTTTGGCTTCAGGATTAAATGGTTGGGCAGTATTTGCAGCGCTTATACTTGCTGGCTTTTTTATAATGTGGCTTGTTAACTTATCTGGAAAACCAAGTGTTAAACATGGAATTCCATATCCAGTATTCGCCCGAGTAAGTATGGGTGTGTTTGGTGCAAACTTTCCTGCTATGGCAAGAGGGCTTGTGGCTATGTTCTGGTATGGAGCACAAACATATGCGGCATCAACTGCTGTAGCGCTTTTAATCACAGCTATCACAGGTAATCCAGGAACTGAAATGTTCCTAGGAATGACAGGTGTAATGTGGGTGTCATTTATATTTGTATCAGCATTCCAAGTTTACTTATTCTGGCAAGGCGTAGATCTTGTAAAAAGATTTTTAAACTTTGCGGGACCTGCTGTTTATGTAGTAATGGTTTTACTAATGATAGTAATTTGGTTCAAAGCTGGTGGAAGTCTTTTATCAGAAGTTGGTGAAATATTTTCTGGTGGGACAAGATCAGGTGGATTTGAAGGTTTAGGTTCATTTGGAGCTTTCTTAGCAGTATTTTCGATTATGGTAGGATACTTTGCTGCTGTAGTAATCAACTTTGGTGACTTCGCTAGATTTGTTAAAAATGAAGATGAAATGAAAAAAGGTAACCTATGGGGATTAGTAGGTAACGTTATTTTTTTCTCATTCATTACTTTAATGATCACTGGTGGAACAATTGCTATTTTTGGAGAATACGTAGCAAATCCAACAGACATGGTAGCTAAAGTAGACAATATTGTATTAACAGTAGTTGCAGCATTTGCGTTTTTTGCCGCAACAGTTGGTATTAATATGGTTGCTAACTTTATACCTCCTGCATATGACCTTGCAAACTTAATGCCAAGCAAAATTAATTTTAGAACTGGTGGTTTAATTACTGCTGGTTTTGGATTTGTTATTGGTGGTATGTGGGTTGCGGTAATTACTCAAATGGGAATGTTTCCATTTGTGAACACTTTAGGTGCAATTTTAGCTCCAGTGTTTGGTATAATGATTACTGACTACTATATAATCAAAAAACAAAGATTAGATGTTGATGACTTATTTACTGACTCACCTAATGGTAAGTATCACTATAATGGTGGTTTCAACGGTAAAGGAATGTTGGCTTGGTTGCTATCAGGCTACATTGCTGTTGGTACAGTATGGCCAAACATTTTATTCTTAGGTATGGATGATTTCTTCGCTAACCTAGGTGGTGGTGGAGGATATGCTTGGATAATTGGTGCATCATTAGGTGCAGTAATTCACTTAGCTATATCATCATCAAAAAGATAATTAAATTTTAAATTAAAGCCCATCAATTTTTATTGATGGGCTTTTTTTATATCTGAAACTCTAAAGAAATATTTTCTTTGTCAAGATCATGAAGAATTAAATTATCACCATCGCCCATTCTATCCACAACTAAAAAATTCATATCCTCTGTTGAGATTAATGGAAAGTGCCAAATACCAGGATTATAATTAATCCCAATTCCTTCTGGAACAATAAAAGATTCAATTTTATTTAAATCTGGTTTATCACCTTCAGGAGCAACAAATGCTAAAAAAATTGTTTCTTTCATTGGAATAAAAGCTTGGCTACCAAGTGGATGCTTTTCCATCATGTCAACTTTCATAGGGAAAGATCTTTTTAGAGCAGAAAAAATACTGATAGTAGACTCACCATTGTCTTTTTTTGTATTTAAGTTTGCTATTCCGTCATATCTCTTTGCATATCCGTTGTTAATTTCAATTGGTTTAATATCTGCAGTTGTAATCATATCACCAAACTTTTTAAAATTTTCTTTGGTGATTGGTTTTGGTTTTATTATTAGATTTGTCATATTTTCTTACCAAAAATTCTAAACCTAGAGATACCCCCATCAGGAAATATGTTTATCCTTACATGATTTATTTTTTCTTTTTTCATTGAAGAATTTCTAAATGTATGAGTTTTATTAGCTGATAATTTTGTATTCTTTAATAAATATTTCCATTTACTTGAAGAACTTACAATTTTTTTAGAATTTTTTAATGGCAAATAAGCTGCCTGTAAAGAACAGTAATTAGGATAATTTCCTTTAAAATGATGAGTTGAAATTTCAATTTTATCAATAGAACTTCCATCAATACAATTTAAAATTAACCAATCATTTCCTTTGTCTCTTCGCCTTCTAGTCTCCCAGCCATCACCCATATTTTTTGCTTTGCCGGGTGCTAAAATATTTTCAGCTTTACCAAAGTGCTCATTGTTACAAGCAATAACAGATGCTCCATCTAATAAAGAAGCAAGATTTATTCTTTTATTTTTAATTTTTTTTGATTTTGCAATGGATCCATACAATCTAAGTCTAGCTACTCCGCCATCAGGAAAGATATTAAATTTAATGTGAGAGAAATTTTTTTTATTTTTGACTGAAAAAAAATGATGAGAATTAGCCTTAATCTTTTTTTTGGTGAGAATTGAAACCCATTTTAATTCATTAATTTTATTTGAGTTAGCAAAAGCACCTTCAATTGAAATCATTGCTGGCTGATTTCCATTAAAATGAGATGTATCCACATCTATCTTAGAAATTGTTCCTGCCTTGCCAAGTTTTAAGATAATGTAATCATGTCCTGAAGTTCTTTTTCTTCTAGATTCCCATCCATCCATCCATTTTCCGTGTTTATCAAATACACCATCTTTAAATACTGGAATACTTGGACTAATAATTCTATTAGCAGATGCAAAAAAATCATCAGTTTTATAGATTACTTTAGTTCCTAACCTAGGTTGGGCTAAATCAATTAATCCGTTAGTAAATATTACTTTTTCTTTCATATTATGAGTAATTTTTAATCCAATGTTTGGCTATATCAATTCTTTTACAGATCCATATATCCTCAAATTTAAGAACATAATCTATGAATTTTTTTAGTGACTGAATTCTACCAGGTCTTCCAATAAGTCTACAATGCAATCCAACTGACATCATCTTAGGACTAGTTTTTCCTTCTTCATATAAAGCATCAAAGCTATCTTTTAAATAGTTATAAAAATGATCACCAGTATTAAATCCTTGATTTGTTGCAAACCTCATATCATTGTTGTCTAATGTATATGGTATAATTAATTGTTTTTTTTTACCTCGTTGTTCCCAATATGGTAAATCATCACTGTAACTATCACTATCATACAAAAAACCACCATCATTGAAAACCAAGTCCCTTGTGTTTGGGCTACATCTACCAGTATACCATCCTAAAGGTCTTGAACCAAAAATATTTTTAATTGTTTTTATTGCTTGTTGCATATGTTTTTTTTCAACTGATTTTTTAATATCCTGGTAATCAATCCATCTATACCCATGAGCTGCAATTTCGTAGTTTCCATTCTTAATTGCTTCACATATCTCAGGGTTTTGTTCTAACGCTAGTCCTACTCCAAAAATTGTTACAGGAATTTGCTTTTCTTTGAATAATCTATCTAATCGCCAAAATCCAGCTCTCGAGCCATATTCGTAAATACTTTCCATACTTATATGTCTTCCTTTAATTGCTTTAGCACCAATTATCTCTGATAAAAAAGTTTCAGAATATTTATCTCCATTTAGAACAGAATTTTCTCCACCTTCTTCATAGTTAAGTACAAATTGTAGTGCTAATTTCGAATCATTTGGCCAAGTAATATTTTTTCCTTTAGAACCATAACCAACCATGTCTCTGAAATTTTTTTTAGCCATGTACAATTATAAATTAATTTAGATTTCTTAACAATTTATTAATTTGAGATAGAGTTGGTTTTTATACCATCTAAAAAACTTATGCATTTTTTTAATTCATCTAGTTCAATGAATTCATCAACTTTATGCGCTTGTTCTATAGAACCAGGCCCACAAACAACTGTGCTAATACCAATTTCCTGAAATAAACCAGCCTCAGTTCCAAATGAAACTACTTCTCTTGAATTATCACCTGTTAAACCAGAAACCAGTTCACATGCTTCTGATTTTGTAACTCGATCAAATCCCGTTACTTCTCCAATAATTTCTTTTTTTATACTTGATTTTGAGAATACCTTTTTCATTTCTGGTAAAAGAACTTTATTTGCATATTCATCA
>CACDVM010000011.1 GCA_902556265.1 uncultured Pelagibacteraceae bacterium | reverse complement strand
CAGATGTTAAGGTTCATGTATTAAGTCATGGATTACATTATGCCAGCTGTGTTTTTGAAGGAGAACGTGTATACGACGGTTCTATATTTAAATTAGAGGAGCATACTTCAAGATTGTTTTATTCTGCAAAACGAATGGGTTTTGAAATTCCTTACAGTGAAGAAGAAATAAATTTAGCGTCAAATAAAATCATTACAACGCAGAAAGTTAAAAATGGATATGTGAGACCAGTCGCTTGGAGAGGAAGTGAAATGATGGCAATTTCAGCCCAACAAACAAAAATTCATGTGGCAATAGCAACTTGGGAGTGGGGTTCATATTTTGATCCAAAACTTAAAGTTGAAGGTATTAAATTAAACATTTCTAGCTGGCGAAGACCAGCGCCTAACACAATCCCTTGGGATACAAAAGCCTCTGGTCTTTATATGATCTGCACACTTTCGAAACACGAAGCTGAAAAACAAGGTTATTCAGACTCCCTGATGTTGGATCATGAAGGAAATATTGCTGAAGCAACAGGAGCAAATATTTTTTTTAAAGATAAAAATGGAGAACTACACACTCCAGTTCCTGACTCATTTTTAGATGGAATTACTAGAAGAACAGTTATTGAGATAGCAAAATCAAAAAATATTAAAGTTCATGAAAGAAAAATTAAACCTGAAGAATTAAAAAATTTTGTTGGATGTTTTTTAACAGGAACAGCAGCAGAAGTAACTCCAGTATCTTGTATTGCTGAAAATAGTTATAAAGTTTGTAAGTTGATAATTGACTTAAACGAAAGCTATCAATCTTTAGTTAAAAAGAAAAAAGCAGCTTAATCTTTGTTATCTTCAGAAATTGCATGATCTATTCCTTTACGCATGTAGTCATAACCGGTAAAAAGAGTAAGTGCCGCAGAAAGCCATAAAAGAATAATACCAATTGTTTGAGCATTGTAATCCTGAAAATTAATAATTTTATTTCCAGTATCTCCAGAAAGCAAAAGGGCAATAGAAACCATTTGTAAAACTGTTTTTAATTTTGCGAGATTTGAAACTGGTAGCTTGATTTTTCCTTTAGCTAAAAACTCTCGTAAACCAGAAATTAAAATTTCTCTTGTTAATATTATTATTGCAGCAATAACTTCGTAATGACGAATAGTACCATCCATAACTAATAAAATAAGTGCGGTTGCTACAATTATTTTATCAGCAATTGGGTCCAATAATTCCCCAAGTTTAGACTCTTCACCAAGTAATCGCGCAAGCATTCCATCCAAAAAGTCGGTAAATGAAGCAACAATAAATAATATTAAAGCTGTTAGATCTCCATAAAATCCAGGTAAGTAAAATGCCAATACAAAAAAAGGAACAATTAAAATTCTTCCTATAGTTAAAATGTTTGGTATTTTTTTAAGCATAATTATTTTTATTCGTGAAAGAAGTTATATATCTTTTTCGCGACTTTTGCCTCAACACCTTCAACTGATTTAATTTCATCAAGACTAGCAGATTCTACTGCTCTGGCCGATCCAAAATGATTTAATAATGCTCTTTTTCTAATTGTACCAATACCTTCTATTTGATCCAACAAAGATCTAGTAATTCCTTTTTTTCGTTTGGCTCTATGTGCGCTTATAGCAAATCGATGAGCTTCATCACGCACTCTCTGTAAAAAAAATAGAGTAGGATCATTTCTCGTAAATTTATACTCTCTACCATTGTGAAAAAATGTTTCGTTCCCACTATTTCTGAATTTCCCTTTTGCTATTGCTATTACAGGAATTTCGTTTAACCCCAATTCATTGAGTGTTTCTCTAGCTGAGGAGTATTGTCCTTTTCCACCATCTATAAGCACTAAGTCAGGAAAGCTTAAATAATTCCCCTTTTCTTGTATTGCACGTTTAAATCTTCTACCCAAAACCTCTCTTATCATTCCGTAATCATCTTGTTTAAAGTTTTCATTCTTAATGTTGAATTTTCTATATCTTTTTTTGACAAAGCCTTCTTCGCCATAAGTAATTAAAGCACCAACACTATTTGTACCTTGAATATGGCTATTGTCATAAACTTCAATAAGACTAATAGTATTTTCAATTTTGAATTTCTTAGAAATTTCATCAAGTAATTTTCTATTATTTTGATTTTCATAAAGATTTCGATTTAAGCTATTTTTAGCATTTTTAATTGCAAGATTAACAACTTTTAGTTTTGAACCTTTTTTTGCTATAGAAATGTTTATTTGTTTATTTTCTTTTTTGGAAAGAGTTTTTTCGATCAATTTCTTTTCTTTTATTTCTTCACTGAGAATAATAGATCGTGGCACGGCTTTGTTCTCATAAAATTGAGAAACAAAAGAATTTAATATATTGCTGAATTTTTCATCAGGGTCATGTTTAGGAAAAAAAGCCTGATTTCCCCAATTTTGTTTTGATCGATAGAAAAATACTTGAATACAAGTTTTACCTGACTCTTTATATCCAGCAATTACATCCGCTTCAGTTAAATTTACATCACTAATTGTTAAGGATGATTGAATAATATTTAAAGATTTTATTTTGTCTCTTACTATCGCAGCTTTTTCAAAATCTAATTCTTCACTTGCATTTTCCATTTGCGCTGAAAGAGTTTGTTGTATTTTTCTAGAACGACCTTTGCTTAAAAACTCGTCAGCTGCCTCTACTAGCTTAGCATAATCTTCTTTATTTATCTTTCCACCACAAGGACCAGCACATCTTTTTAAAAAATAATTAAAACAAGTTTTATCTCCTGCCTCCACTTGTTTGTCAGTGCACGATCTCAGCAAAAATATTCTTTGAAGAGTTTTTATTGCACTATTAACAGCAAGCGAACTTGCAAAAGGCCCATAATATTTTCCTGATTTATTTTTTGCCCCTCTGTGTCTTTCTATACGAGGAAACTCATGCTTAGAAATAAATATATACGGAAAAGATTTATCATCTTTGAGCAATATATTAAATTTAGGTTTATATTTTTTTATTAGATTAGCCTCCAGTAATAAGGCCTCACTCTCATTTGTAGTTGTTGTAATTTCAAGTCTAACAGTTTGAGACAACATTCTTTCAGTTCTAATAATATGGTTTTTTTCAGAGACATAACTTTTAAGTCTGTTAGGTAAATTTTTTGCTTTCCCAACATAAAGGATGTCTCCTTTATTATTTAACATTCGGTAAACACCTGGTAATTTAGGAATTAATGGGAGTTCTTTTTTTATTACTTCTCTTCCAACTTCAGTACTTATCATGACTTCTTTTTTTGGTAATTTGAATACCAACTGACGAACATTCTTTTAGAATTTCAAGTTTTTCAATTTTTAACATTATTTTACCTATTCTTTTATCTTTGAAAAGTTCGTCAAAAACAGCTTCAGCTAACGTTTCTAAGAAATTATAATGTTTCTTTTTAATAAGTTTTTTAATTAATTTTACAATAGTTGCATAATTTACAATTGATCTAAGATCTTTATCATTTGAAGGCTTTTTATCTTGATAATCAATTTCCAAACTAAATTTTACTTTTTGTGCTTTTTCTTTTTCAAAATCATAATAGCCGAGCTTTAAATCTAAAATTAATTCATTAATTAGAATTTTTTTCTCATAATTAAATAAGCTTTTGTTTTTATCTATTTTTACAACTTTGAGATTGTTTTTTTTCATTCTTTGCCTTTAATTATATCTGGTGTCAGCCAGTTTAAGCTTTGACCACTATCTATTGCTAAAACTTGCCCTGTAATAGAACTGTTTTTGATAAAAAAGTCAACTGCATTACAAATTTCATTAACATCAACTTGCTGTTTAAGTGGTGTAGCAAAATATTGACTTTTAAAATGTTTTTCTGATTGTCTTTTATTTTTGATTGTTGGCCCTGGAGCAATTCCATTAACTCTTATGTTTGGTGATAGGCTCATCGCGCTTGTTTTGGTTAAAGTATAAAGGCCTGTTTTACTTAATGTATATGAGAAGAAATATGGAGTAAGCTTAAATATTCTCTGATCAATTATATTAATGATATTGTTATTTTTGCCTCTAACATTCTTTGAAAACTCTTTTGATAAAAGAGCAGGGGCTTTAAGATTTGTAGAAATATGATTTTCCCAGCTCTTAGAATTAAAGTTTTCTAATTTATCGTTTTCGAATAATGAGGCATTATTTACCAAGCAATCAAAAAATTTCATTTTTGATTTAGAGAATTTAATTATTTTATACACATCTCTTTCTTTGCTTAAATCACCTTTGACCAAATGAACTGTTGTTCCAAATTGTTGTAACTTCTTCTTTAAACTTTCAGCTTTAGATTTTGACTTATTGTAATGAATCACAATTTCTATATTTGTACCAGATAATTTTGTAGCTATTGCAGCACCTATTCTAGTAGCTCCACCAGTAATAATTATTTTCCGTGCTTCCACTTTTTATCCCTTTTTTTTGTAACTCTGGTACCAGGCATCCCTAGAGTAGATCTACCCTTAGGGTAAATTTTATTTTTTACATCATACTGTCTTATTTTAGGGTTTAAAGTTATTTCAAGTTCAGTGCTTTGTAATTTTCTTATTTCATCTCTAATTTTAGCAGCTTCTTCAAATTCAAGGTTTGAGGCTGATTCCTTCATTTTTTTATCTAAAGCTTTAAGATGTTTCTTTAAGTTTCCACCAACGTTAGATCCCTCACTTATTTTTACATAATCTTTTTCGTAAACACTCTCTAAAATATCACTTATTTCTTTTTTAACACTTTTAGCATCTATCTTATGTTTTTTATTATAAGCAAGTTGAATAGATCTTCTTCGGTCTGTTTCTTGCATTGCTTTTTTAATGCTTTTAGTTTCTTTATCAGCATACAAAATAACTTTACCATCAACATTTCTTGCTGCTCGACCAATCGTTTGTATTAAAGAAGTTTCTGATCTTAAAAAACCTTCTTTATCTGCATCTAGAATTCCAACTAATGCACATTCAGGGATATCTAACCCCTCTCTTAAAAGATTTATTCCAACCAAAACATCAAATACACCCATTCTTAAATCTCTCATTATCTCTATTCTTTCAAGAGTATCGATATCAGAATGTAAATATCTAACCTTAACCCCATTTTCATGAAGGTATTCTGTTAAGTCCTCAGCCATCTTTTTTGTGAGTGTTGTAACTAAAACTCTATGATTTTTCTCAACTACTTTTTTACATTCATGCATAAGATCATCAACTTGATTTTTTGCGGGTCTAATTTCAACTGGTGGATCTATAAGTCCTGTAGGTCTAATTACCTGATCTATATATTTCCCTTTTGTTTGCTCCAACTCCCAAGGACCTGGTGTTGCTGACACAAATACTGTTTGAGTTCTCATTAAATCCCATTCTTCAAATTTTAATGGCCTGTTGTCCATGCACGATGGAAGTCTAAAACCATATTCTGCTAAAGTGCTTTTTCTAGATCTATCACCTTTGTACATTCCATTTAGTTGAGGAACTGTTACATGACATTCGTCTACAAAAATTAACGTATTGTCTGGAAAGTATTCAAATAGAGTAGGGGGTGGTTCGCCTGGTTTTCTTCCAGATAAAAATCTTGAATAATTTTCAATCCCTGCACAAGAACCAGTCGCTTCAATCATTTCAAGATCAAATTTAGTTCTCTCTTCTAATCTTTGCGCTTCAAGCAACTTATTTTCCGCTTTGTGTTTTTTAAGAGTAACATCTAACTCTTTCTTTATATTTATTACAGCTTGTTCAATTGTTGGTTTTGGAGTTATGTAATGACTGTTTGCATAAACTTTGACCAAACTTAATTCTCTTACTTGATCACCTGTAAGAGGATCGAATTCTTCTATTTTTTCAAGTTTGTCTCCAAACAAACTTAACCTCCAAGCTCTATCTTCTAAATGTGATGGAAAAATTTCTAAATATTCACCACGAGCCCTAAATGTACCTCTATAAAAATTTTGATCATTTCTTTTATATTGTAGAGCAACTAAGGATTTTATTATTTGTTCTCTATTATAATCATAATTCTTTTGCAGTGTTAAAGTCATTTTACTATATGCTTCAACAGATCCTAAGCCATATATACAAGAAACACTGGCAACTATTAAAACATCGTCTCTTTCAAGAAGAGATCTTGTAGCGGAGTGTCTCATTCTATCTATTTGTTCATTAATAGAAGCTTCCTTTTCAATATAAGTGTCTGATCTTGGAACATAAGCCTCTGGAGTATAATAATCATAATATGATACAAAATATTCAACAGCATTATCCGGAAAAAATGTTTTCATCTCACCATAAAGTTGAGCTGCAAGTGTTTTATTTGGGGCTAAAATTAATGCTGGTCTATTTGTTGCTTCAATAACTTTTGCCATTGTAAAAGTTTTTCCAGAACCTGTAACTCCAAGTAATACCTGATTAAATTCCTCTTTATTTGCTCCATTAACTAATTTTTTAATAGCTTCTGGCTGATCTCCTGCAGGTTTAAAGTCAGATTTAATTTTAAATTTTTTACCACCCTCGAGTTTTCCACTAATTTTTGGATTTTTAGTCTGAATATCCGTAATTAAATCTTGATAAGTATTTTCCATATATTAAAGAACGTAGTAGAATTAATTTATATTTCAATGAGCATAATATCAGACAGTTTAAAAAGAATTAAACCATCACCTACAATTGCTGTGACTCAAAAAGCAAGAGAATTAAGAGCAGCAGGTAAGGATGTGATAGGTCTTGGTGCTGGAGAGCCTGATTTTGATACTCCAGACAATATTAAGGATGCAGCTATTCAAGCAATAAGGGATGGAGAAACCAAATATACAGTAGTTGATGGAACACCAGCTTTAAAAAAAGCTATTGTTCGAAAATTTAAAAGAGAAAATAATTTAGATTACTCAGAGGATCAAATAACTGTTGGGACTGGTGGAAAACAGGTTTTGTACAATGCTTTCATGGCTACGCTAAATAAAGGCGATGAAGTAATAATCCCAGCACCTTATTGGGTGTCTTATCCCGATATGGTTCTATTGGCTGGAGGAAAACCAAAGATTGTAAAATGTGACGAAAAAGATGGGTTTAAATTAACTGCCAAGAAACTTCAAAAAGCTATCTCTAAAAAAACAAAATGGTTAATTTTAAATTCACCATCAAATCCAACTGGTGTAGGTTATTCTAAGGATGAAATTGAAGATTTAGCAAAAGTTTTAATTAAAAATAAAAAAATTCACATATTAAGTGATGATATCTACGAACATATTAAGTATGATAATTTTAATTTCTTTACAATTGCTCAAATATCAAAATTAAAAGATAGAACTCTAACAATGAACGGAGTAAGTAAATCTTATGCTATGACTGGTTGGAGAATTGGTTATGCAGCTGGTCCTAAAGATATTATAAAAGCAATTGGAAAAATTCAGTCTCAATCTACATCTAATCCTTCATCTATAAGTCAAGCAGCAGCAGTTGAAGCATTAAATGGAATACAAGATTATATTCAAGAAAGATCTGATGCATTCAAAGAAAGAAGAGATTTTGTAGTAAAAAGTTTAAACAGCATAGAAGGGATAAGCTGTTTAACACCTAATGGTGCTTTTTACGTATTTCCAAGCTGCAAAGGCTTACTCAACAAGAAAACAAAATTAAAGACAGACACTGATTTTGTTCAAAAGCTACTTGAGAAATCAAATGTTGCAGTAGTGCAAGGATCAGCTTTTGGATTGAATGGTTATTTTAGAATTTCCTACGCAACTTCAATGCAAAATCTACAAAAAGCGATGGATAGAATTAAGTCTTTTTGTGAAAGCTTGTTGTAGTTTAGTGAGATAAGAATTTTTCAGCTTCAAGTGCTGCCATACAACCCATTCCAGCAGCTGTTACAGCTTGTCTAAAGGTTTTATCTTTCACATCTCCTGCAGCATAAACACCAGGAACATTTGTTTCAGTTGAGTCTGGTTTTGTAATTAAATATCCCTCTTGATCCATTTTTAATTGATCTTTAAATAACTGAGTTGCAGGATCATGACCAATTGCAATGAATAATCCATCTAGTTTTATTTCATTTACTTTATTGGTTTTTAAATTTTTAATTTTAATTCCTTTAACATTTTTTGGATCTTGATCACCGATTACATCTTCAACGATAGAGTCCCAAATAATTTCAATTTTTTTATTTTCCATTAATTTTTTCTGAAGCATTTTTTCAGCTCTTAAACTATCTCTCCTGTGAATTAATTTAACTTTCGATGCAAATTTTGTTAAAAACATTGCTTCTTCAACAGCAGCATTGCCACCACCAACAACTGCGACTTCTTTATCCTTAAAAAAGAAACCATCACATGTTGCGCAAGCAGAAACACCAAAACCCCTGAATTCTTGTTCTGATTTTATATTTAACCATCTTGCTTGAGCACCTGTAGAAATTATAATGCTATCAGCAGTGTATTTTTGCCCACTATCTCCAACTGCTTCAAATGGAGAAGATTTTAAATTCACAGAACCAATATGATCTTCAATCATTTCTGTTCCAACAGCTTTTGCTTGGTCTTTCATTTGATCCATCAACCATGGTCCTTGAATAACATCAGAAAAACCAGGGTAGTTTTCAACGTCAGTGGTTGTTGTTAATTGTCCACCTGGTTGGGCACCATAAACTAATATTGGTTTTAACATTGCTCTAGCAGCATAAACTGCAGCAGTGTATCCGGCTGGACCGGATCCAATTATTAACACTTTTGTGTGTTTAGTTGGATTTTGACTCATATCAAAGCTATATAGTGATTAATGACTAAATTAAAAGGTATATTATTGACAGAGGGAATGCATGGAATGATAAGCCAAGTAGAAGGACTTGCGAAAGCATTAGACCTAGAGTTTATACACGAAAAAATTGAACTCAATAGTTTCTGGAAAATGATTCCACCAAATCTTACTCCAGTAAAAAACTTTGTTTTTAAAAATAATATAAATAAAGATTTTAATATTGTTATATCATGTGGAAGAAAAAGTGTAATTCCTTCAATTTATTTGAAAAAAAAGCTAAAAAATAAAATCATAAATATTCATATCCAAGATCCAAAAGTTTCTTTAAATAATTTTGATTATGTTATAGCTCCAGAACACGACGAATTAGACGGTAAAAATGTTTTAAAAACTAAAGGAGCAATTCATTATTTAAGAAACCATGAACTAAATGAAAATGAAAATTATTTAAAATCGAAAATTATTAAAGAAAAAGTGGTCAGTTTCATCATAGGTGGCCCGAATAAATATTATGACTATAGCAACAAAGTGCTTGATAAAATATTTTTAAAAATTCAAAACAATTTTATTGATCAAGATTATCAACTGATTTTTATTCCCTCCATGAGAACACCCTTAAAAGTAATTGAAAAAGCAAAAAAATATTTTGATGAAAATCAAATTGTAATTACTAATGTTGATAAAAAAGCTTATCTTTCTTCGTTGAAACTGGCAAAACATATTGTTGTAACTTGTGACTCTACATCAATGATTTCTGAGGCAGCAATGACAGGGAAGCCAATATATGTGGCTCAGATGCCTGCTATAAAGCAAAATCATAGATTTCAAAAATTTTTTGAATTGTTTAAATCTCTAAATATTACAAAAGATTTACAGAATTCAGTTGATACCTGGAATTATGAAAAACTTGATGAAACAGACAAAATATCAAGCTATATAAAAGAGCAAATAAAAAATTATGACTTTTCTTAATTCTATTTTAAATCAATCTAAAAAACATGAGTTTCCTTTTGATCATTGGGAGTATGATAATGCTCTAAGTGATGATGCAATAGAGGAAATTGTAAAGGCAGACATTCCAGATTTAAGTAAACATAATTTAAATTATGATGGCACAAGAGCAATAGATGGAGGGGCTGCAGAATTTAGAGAGGGAATAGCCTCAGGTGGTAAAGCAATAAAATTTAGATGCTTTGTAACAAAAGAAAATTCATTACAATTTCCAAATTTGGTTAAATTTATAAATGAGCTTCAATCTAAAGAAACTCATGAGACAATATCCAAAATGATAAATAAAGATTTGAATAATTCATATGTAAGACTTGAAGTTATATGTGATAGAGAGGGTTTTTGGTTAAAACCTCATTGTGATATTAAAGAAAAACTTATGTCGGGATTAATTTTTGTGAACAAGACAAACGAGTCAGAAGAACTTGGTACAGACTTTTATAATGATAAATTAGAAAAGGTAAAAACAGTTCCTTATAAACATAATTTTGGCTATTTTTTTACAAGTGGACCTAATACATGGCATGGAATGGAAAAAAAAAAAATTGTTAAAGAAAGAAGATGTGTTCAAGTGAACTATGTTACCTTTGAAACAGATTGGAAAGTAAAATAAAAAATTTTTTTACAAAAAATTTGAGTATAAGCCCATTAAAATTAAAGCTCCAAACATAAAGCAAACACCATTAACAGCTCTAAGCTGATCGTCATTGGATTTATCCCCAATCTTCCAAAAGTTATCATTTTTAAAATCTGATTTTTTAAAATCACTATTTTTTTTTTCATTTGGAAAATTAATTACCTCTGCATTAAATAAGCTTTCATCTTTTTTGGAAGCTTTGTCGATGTATTTTCGTATTTCAGAACTCATAAAAAATTTAATTCTTAAATTTATTTAGTCCAAAGTACTAACCATTTTGAGTTAAAGAAAATAAAATCTGTAAAAACTTTCAACTATTAAGTGTATGAAAATAATCAACTTTTAATTGAATAAAATTATTTTATTTCTTGTAATGAAGTTACCTCTAGTTTTTTTGTTTTAAGAGATTTAATTCCTTCTATACACGCTAATGCAGTTGACATATTTGTGCAATATGGAACTTTATTTTTTAATGTTGCTCTTCTTAATGAAATAGCATCATTCAGTCTGTGTTCAGAGTTTCCTCCTCCAGTATTAATTACAAGCGCTATTTTCCTTGAGTCCAAAACATCTACTATATGAGGTGAGCCACTACTTACTTTATTTATTGTTTTACATTTCATTTTATGTTTCTTTATATATTCTGCTGTTCCCTTAGTTGCGCATAAAGTAAAATTCAACTTTATTAATTCTCTTGCAAGATCAATACCTTCATCTTTATGAGAGTCTTTTAAAGATATGAAAGCAAGCCCTTGTTTTGGTAATGAATTAGCTGATGCAATTTGACTTTTAGCAAATGCCATTCCAAAGTTTTTATCAAATCCCATAACTTCTCCAGTTGACTTCATTTCAGGACCTAAAAGTAAATCACTATTTGGAAATTTATTAAAAGGAAAAACAGCCTCTTTAACTGCATACATTCCTCTAGATTTATCTTTTAAGTTAAACTTATTCAATTTTTCACCAGCCATTACTCTTGATGCAATTTTAGCAAGAGGGAGACCTTTTGCTTTTGATACAAATGGAACTGTTCTACTAGCTCTTGGGTTTACTTCAATTACATAAATTTCATCTTTTTTAATCGCAAATTGAATATTCATGAAACCTTTAACCTTAAGAGCTAAAGCTAATTTTTTCGTTTGATTTTCAATTTCTTTAATTAAAAAAGGCTTGATTGACACAGGAGGCAAACTACAGGCTGAGTCTCCAGAATGAATTCCAGCCTCTTCGATATGTTGCATTATTCCTGCAACATAAACTTGTTTTCCATCAGATATTGCATCTACATCTACTTCCATTGCATGATCAATAAATTTGTCAATTAAAATTGGATTTTCTTCTGCAGCTTTAAATGCTTCTTCAATAAATTTTTTAAGTTGATTTTTTTCGTGAACAATCTCCATTGCTCTTCCACCCAATACATAAGATGGCCTAACCATTAAAGGCAAGCCAATTTTTTCAGCTATTTGAATGGCCTGTGTAAATGTTTTAGCAATTCCACTTTCAGCTTGTTTTAATTTTAATTTGTTAAGAAGATTTCTAAACCGATTTCTGTCTTCAGCTAAATCAATCGATGTGTACTGTGTTCCTAAAATTGGAAGTTTGTTATCGTGTAAAAATTTAGCGAGTTTAATTGGAGTTTGACCACCGAATTGAGCAATAACCCCGATCAGATTTCCTTTCTCTTTTTCTTTTTTAATAACATTAAAGACGTACTCTTCCTTTAAAGGTTCAAAATACAACCGATCACTAGTATCATAGTCTGTTGAAACTGTTTCAGGATTACAATTAATCATAATAGTTTCGAAACCAGCAGTCTTTAATGAAAAACTTGCCTGACAACAACAATAATCAAACTCAATACCTTGTCCTATTCTGTTAGGCCCTCCACCCAATATAATAATTTTTTTCTTTGTTGATGGATTGGCTTCACATTCAGAATTTATTGAAAAATTTCGTTGATATGTTGAATACATATAAGGAGTATAGGATTTAAATTCAGCAGCGCATGTATCTACTTTTTTAAATACAGGTAAAATTTTAAGTGCTGTTCTTTTTTGTCTTACAATTTTTTCTGAAGTATTAGTCAATTCCGAAAGTTTTTTGTCTGAAAAACCAATAGACTTAATGTAGTTAAATTTATTAAAATCTTTAGGAAGTCCCTTATTTTTAATTTTTGCTTCATTATTTACAAGTTCTTTTATTTGAGACAAAAACCAAGGATCAATTTTAGATAATGCATAAATTCTTTTTAAGTTTATTTTTTTTCTAATTGCTTCTGCAACTAACAAAATTTTATTTGGAATATTTTCTCTAAGTTTTTTTTCAATTTGTTTTTTATTAAGATCGAATATTCTATCTAAACCTGAAAAACCAGTTTCAAGAGACACCAATGCCTTTTGCAGAGACTCTTTGAAGTTTCTTCCTATGGCCATTGCTTCTCCTACTGATTTCATAGAAGTTCCCAATGTTGCTGGAGAAGTTGAAAATTTTTCGAATGTAAATCTTGGAATTTTTGTTACAACATAATCGATGCTAGGTTCAAAAGACGCAGGTGTAACTTTTGTAATTTCATTCTTTAATTCATCTAATGAATAACCAACAGCTAGTTTTGCAGCAACTTTTGCAATTGGAAAGCCAGTTGCTTTTGACGCAAGAGCAGATGAACGAGATACTCTCGGGTTCATTTCAATAACAACCATTCTCCCGTTTTTAGGATTGATTGCAAATTGTACATTTGATCCACCAGTTTCAACTCCAATTTTTCTTAAACATGAAATTGATGCATTTCTCATTACTTGATACTCTTTATCAGTTAAAGTGAGAGCAGGAGCGACAGTTACAGAGTCTCCCGTATGTACGCCCATTGGATCAATATTTTCAATCGAGCAGATGATGATACAATTATCTTTTTTATCTCTTACAACTTCCATTTCAAATTCTTTCCATCCTTCTAGGCACTCCTCGACCAATACTTGATTTACAGGTGACTCATGCAATCCATTTTTAATAATTTTTTGATAATCTTTCTTATTTTTTGCTATTCCACCTCCAAGACCTCCAAGAGTAAAAGCAGGCCTGATGATTGCAGGTAAACCAATTTTTTTTAAAACTTTTGATGCTTGGTTAATGTTGTTAACGATTTCAGATTTAGGTAGATCTAAACCAATATCAATCATATTTTTTCTAAATTTTTTTCTATCTTCTGCGTTAGATATGGCTTTGGAATTGGCACCTATTAATTCTATTTTGTATTTTTTTAGAATGCCCATTTTTTCTGCTTCCATTGCAAGGTTAAGGGCTGTCTGACCACCCATCGTTGGAAGAATCGCATCTGGTTTTTCTTTCTTAAGAATTTTTTCTAAAACTTCTATAGTAATAGGTTCAATATAAGTTCTATCAGCAATATCAGGATCAGTCATAATTGTAGCAGGATTTGAATTGATTAATACAACCTCATAGCCCTCATCTTTTAAAGCTTTACACGCTTGAGTTCCCGAATAATCAAACTCACAAGCTTGGCCAATTATAATTGGACCAGCTCCTACAACTAATATCTTTTTAAGATCTTTTCTTTTTGGCATTTTTTTTCATATTGTTAATAAATTCTTGAAATAAATAAACACTATCTTGTGGTCCAGGATTTGACTCTGGATGATACTGAACTGAAAACACAGGTTTATTTTTTAATTTTATACCCTCAATGCTGTTGTCAAATAAAGATTTATGAGTAACTTCAATATTTTTTGGTAAACTTTCTTTTACAACTTCAAAACCGTGATTTTGACTGGTGATTTCTACATTATCATGAATTAAATTTTTAACAGGGTGGTTTGCACCTCTATGACCTAATTTCATTTTTTTTGTTTTACCACCTAATGTTAAAGCAAGAATTTGATGACCTAAACAAATACCAAATAAGGGTAAATTTTTTTTAATTAAATCTTTTATAATACTGATTGCATATTTTCCAGTTGCCGCTGGATCACCTGGACCATTTGATAAAAATATACCATTTGGTTTGAGGGCTAAAATTTTTTCGGCAGAAGTTTTGCAAGAAACAACGGTTACTTTACAATTAAAGTTAGAAAAATATCTCAAAATATTTTTTTTTATCCCATAATCAATTGCAACTACATGAAAAGAATTTTTATTATTTTTTTTGAAACCAGTTTCCTTTTTCCAAGTTTTAAGACCTTTCCAAACATAATTTTTTGCTGTTGTTACTTTTTCTGCAAGATCAAGATTTTTTAATCCACTCCACCTGATTGTTGAGTTGATTAATTTGTTGATATTAAACTTGCCATTTTTGGCAAAAGCAATAGTTCCTTTTGGAGCACCTTTATCTCTAATGAAGTTGGTTAAACTTCTAGTATCTAATCCAGTAATTCCAACGATTTTATTTTTCTTAAGCCATGAGTCCAAATGAAAAAATGATCTGTAGTTTGATGGCGATGTAATTTCTGAATTAAATATAACTCCTTTAGTCCATATTTTATCTGACTCATAATCTTCTTTGTTAGTTCCAACATTTCCTATATGTGGAAAAGTAAAGTTTATAATTTGTCCTGCATAAGATGGATCTGATATTATTTCCTGGTATCCTGTTAGCGATGTATTAAAGCAAACTTCTCCTGTTGCTTCCCCTTGATAACCAATTCCAATTCCTTTGAAAACTTTCTTGTTTTCAAGAACTAAAATACCTGTGTTAATTTGTGAAATTTTTGAGTTAGTTTTTTTTACTTTTTTTGTCAATTACAACTCATAAGTTAAAGGTTAATACAATAATTGGTTTATTATCGCAACAGAGATGTAATATAAAATTGTAAAAAAACAATTTTTCTTTTGAACATTTTTTACTTTGAAGTAGATTAAAAAAATTATGTCATTAAAAGAAACAATCGAAACAGAATATAAAAACGCTTTAAAATCTAAAGATAAATCAAAAATATCAACTTATAGGTTAATTTTATCCTCAATAAAAGATCTTGATATATCAAACAGATCTGGTCCTAATAAAAAACAGACAGATGATGAAGACATTAAAAAGCTTTTAAAAAAAATGGTTAAACAGAGAGCCGAATCAATTGATATATATAAAAAAAATAATAGAACAGACCTTTTGGAGGTCGAACTAAATGAGCATGATATTTTAATAAAATATTTACCCAAACAACTTGGTGATGAAGAGACAAAAAAAATATGCAATGATATAATTTCCAAAGTTGGAGCCACCTCAGTTAAAGATATGGGAAAAGTCATGGGGGAATTAAAAAAGCTATATGCTGATGAAATTGACTTGGCTAAGGCCGGATCACTTATCAAGGAATTGTTAAACAATTAATGAAATACCCTAAAGAATATCTCGATGAAATTAAGACAAGACTAAAAGTTTCAACAGTAGTATCGAAGTCTGTCGCTTTAAAAAAAAGAGGCAAAGAATTTGTAGGATTGTCCCCATTTAAAAATGAAAAGACACCTTCATTTACAGTAAATGATGAGAAGGAATTTTATCATTGTTTTGCGACATCAGAACATGGAAATATTTTTGATTTTGTAATGAAAACCCAAAACTTTAAGTTTGGTGAGGCTGTTAAACACTTAGCTCAACTTGCGGGCATGCAACCTTATATGTTTTCTAAAGAAGATGAAGAAAGAGAAGAGGAGTGGAAAGAATACTTATCTATATACAATCAATATGTCGAATTTTATCATAACGAGCTTTTAAAAAATGATAATTTTTCGTATGCGAGAGATTATCTTAAAAAAAGATCTTTAGGAAAAGATGAAGTTAAAAAATTCAAAATTGGATATATAGAAAAAAATCCAAATTTTTTTGATAAATTAAAAAATGTATTTAGTGAAAAAGCATTAGTTGAAAGTGGTTTATTTTATCTTGATGAAAAAAAGAAAGTTTATGTAGAAAGATTTAGGGGTCGATTAATTTTTCCAATAAATAACATTTCTGGTCAACCAATAGCATTGGGAGGTAGAATAATTGAAAAATTGGATTATTTAGCAAAATATATAAACTCACCAGAAACAAATTTTTTCAAAAAAGGTTCAAATTTATATAACTTAGATTTAGCTAGAAAATTATCAAACAAATTAGATCATATATATTTAGTCGAAGGTTATATGGATGTTGTAGGATTAAGTAAAAATGGTATTGAAAATGCTGTTGCAAATTTAGGAACCTCTTTAACTTACAGACAAATTTTAACTTTAAATCAATTTTTTGATGATATAATTATTTGTTTCGATGGGGATGAAAGTGGATACAAAGCTGCTTTAAGAGCTGCCGAAAATTCTATAAAAGAATTAAAACCTGAAAAACAAATTTCATTTCTATTCTTACCAGATAAAGAAGATCCAGATAGTTACGTAAACAAGAATGGTAAAAATAACTTTATAGATTTTGCTAAACAAAATAAACTATCTATCCATCAATTTATTTTCAATCATTATAAAAAACAAACTGAAAATAACCCGTCATCAATGGCTATTTTTGAAAAAAAACTAAGAGAGATAGTTAATACTATAAAAGATAATTTTATTAAGAAATATGTTCTCGAATATTTTTTAGAGAAAATTTCAGAACTAACACCTTATTCTAATCAAAATAAAAAGAAGTCTTATTTTAAAAAAATTAAATCTTTAGAGTCTACAAAAAAACATTTTAACGAAAGTCAATCTTTAACAGGGATTGAGCTTAAAGAATTTTCTTTTTTATATTTGATAATGAATAATTTAAAATTATTACAATCTAATATTTATTTACTTGAAAATATTAAATTATTCACCAAGGTGAATAAGCAGATATTTAAATTAATTTTTGATAAATTAAAGTCAAGAGAACAAATTAGTATTGAGGACTTCAACCTAGATAAACAGTTGCTCGACAAAATAAATAAATTTGCACCCATAAAACATATTTTAAAAAATAAATCTAATAATAGTCATGAAATAATTGAGTTACTCGAAGATATTTCGAGGGATTTAATGAATTACAATCTCGAATTTAGAATTCAAGAATTAGAATCGAGATTTTCTAAAGATTTAAGTGAAGCTACATTTAACGAGCTAAAAGAGCTAAAAAAAAAGCAAAATATCAATTAATCCTCATAAATTAATAATGGATTTTTGTAAATTAGATATTATATAAGAGTCTTCAAATTTACTGCTGTGGAAAGAATTATTACAAAATCATTTGCTAGGTTGATGGGTCGAGGGACTCATAGAGGATTTATTACATACGAGGAATTAAATAAATCTCTAGGAAAAAGAAATCTCTCAAACGAAAATTTAGATCAGGCTTTTTTACATATCCTTGATGAGAGAATTACTCTCGTTGAAAAAAAATCAGACTTTAAAGTTCTTAGAAAAAAAGAGAACTCATCTAAAGAGGAGGGTAAAACTATAGAGAAAAGTGACGATCCAATAAGAATGTACTTAAGAGAAATGGGGGGTGTTGAATTACTTTCCAGAGAAGGTGAAATAGCAATCGCAAAAAGAATTGAGGCAGGAAAAGATGTTATGCTTATTGCTTTATCTCAAAGCCCAATTACTGCTCAACAATTTTTTGATTGGAATGAACAATTACAAAAAGATGAAATTTTGGTTAGAGAAATAATTGATATTGACACAAATTACATGGAAGATGAGTCAACTGGTCCAAGTGCGAAACAAAAAAATGCCGGTGAAACAGATAAAGACGAAAGTTCCAATGACAGTGATGACGAGGAGTTTAATCCTACTCTTGCGGCAATGGAGACTGAAATTAAACCCAAAGTTTTAAAAACAGTTTATACGCTTACAAAGGAATATAATAAATTAATTAAGTATCAAAAAGAAAAATTAGATTGTGTTTTAGATGCGAAAATTTTTTCACCTGCAAAGGAGAAAAGTTATCTAAAGGTTGTTGATGATATTTTAGAAAATATTAAATCACTACAGTTATCACCTTCAGTACTAGAGGAATTGGTACAAAAACATTATGTTGAAAATAAAAAAATCATATCCCTAGAAGGCAATCTTTTAAGACTTGCTATGGATCAAAAAATACCACGAAATGAATTTATAAAATTTTATATTGGAAATGAAATAAATCCAAATTTAAAAAAATTTTTAGATACTAATTCAATTTGGAAACAATTTTTTTCGAAAAATAAAGAACAATTTAAAAATATAAGAGAAAGGTTAATTGAGATAAGTCATAAACTTGGCATCTCGGTTACTGAATTTAAAAAATTAGTTAGCAGAGTTCAAAAAGGAGAAAAAGAGTCAAGAATAGCAAAAAAAGAAATGGTTGAAGCTAACTTGAGGTTAGTGATTTCAATAGCGAAAAAATATACTAATAGAGGGCTACAATTTCTAGATTTAATTCAAGAGGGAAATATCGGTTTAATGAAAGCAGTTGATAAATTTGAGTATAGACGAGGTTACAAGTTTTCTACATATGCAACTTGGTGGATCCGACAAGCAATAACGAGATCCATTGCCGATCAAGCCAGAACTATAAGAATTCCAGTTCACATGATTGAAACAATTAATAAAATTGTAAGAACTCAGAGGCTTATTCTCAGCGAATTTGGAAGAGAAGCAACACCTGAAGAGTTAGCCAAAAAACTTCGAATGCCACTTGATAAAGTTAGA
This sequence comes from uncultured Pelagibacteraceae bacterium, assembly GCA_902556265.1. Classification (GTDB taxonomy): domain Bacteria; phylum Pseudomonadota; class Alphaproteobacteria; order Pelagibacterales; family Pelagibacteraceae; genus Pelagibacter. The sequence continues at coordinate 4,120 of CACDVM010000011.1, read as the reverse complement.
AAAGTATTAAAAATTTCAAAAGAGCCTGTTTCATTAGAAAAACCTGTTGGTGATGAAGAAGATAGCAGTTTAGGAGATTTTATTGAAGACACAAAAGCATTAGCTCCTTTAGAGCAAGCAATTAAATCTAATTTAGGTGAAGCAACAACAAAAATTTTATCAACTTTAACACCCAGGGAAGAAAGAGTTTTAAGAATGCGTTTTGGAGTGGGAATGAATACAGATCATACATTAGAAGAAGTGGGATTACAATTTTCTGTAACTAGAGAGAGAATTAGACAAATAGAAGCAAAAGCTTTGAGAAAATTGAAACATCCAAGTAGATCTAAACAGTTAAAAAGTTTCTTAGAAAGTTAAAATTGATTTTGGGCCGTTAGCTCAATAGTAGAGTACTGCATTGACATTGCAGGGGTAGTTGGAGCGTAACCAACACGGCCCACCAGATTTTAAATACTTGATTGATTATACTGTAAAAACAAAGTAGAAAGATTGTCTTTTGGGCCTGTAGCTCAGTTGGTTAGAGCAGTACACTCATAATGTATTGGTCCCAGGTTCGAGTCCTGGCGGGCCCACCATTTTTTTAATTTATTAATAAATTTTAAGGCAATTACTGGATATTTTAAGGTCCACCAACTAGTTTATCAGCCTCAGTTTGTTTTAAAACAATATCAAGTTGCTCTTTTTTTAATTTAACAATTTGTCTCAATGACCTATCTTTTTGTGAAGTTTTTTCAGGATCCAAATCGGAAGTGTGAATTCTAATTTTATCTCTGATAGATTTTTTATTAGTCACAGTATGTAGGTTGTTAGAGTCTTTATAAATATACTTTTGTATTTGATACTCAAAATATGCAAGATATTGGACAAATGGTTCTAAAATAAATCTAGGTAATAAAGATAGAGTTTGATTAAAAACAATATATTGTCTTAAAAAATTAGTTATAACATATTGCAATGAAATATTTGATTTTTCCTCTTTGGTACCCGCAGCACCCATTACTCTGATCTCTTTTTCTTTAGCTCTAACTTGTGGATTCATTCCTTTAACTCTAATTTGATACTCAAATTTTTCTATCATCTTTTGATTTTCTTTTTTATTTTTCATAAGTTTTCTGTAAGTTCTTGTTGCTTCCAAAAAAACTAAAAAATCCCAAAAAACAACTTCTGACATGGGTGCGCCATTGAGATTTATGAAATATCTTTTATAGGCCCCTACATTGGATGTTAATTCGAGATATTTTTCTTCCTCATCAACAGTATTACCAATCAGATTGTGTAATTTTCCATATTCATACATTGGAGTTCCAACAAGAGGTATAGTATAAAGCAAGTCTTGATTGCCGTATAATAAATCAACAGGAACACCTAACTCAGCCGAGAGTTCCCCAATAAGTTTACCTGACATTCTTGCGGTGTGTTTACTTTCACCAGGCATACCCAACATAAACCCTTGCAAAGAAGTATATAGATCAATTTCGAAACAAGTTAAAATCGCTTTTTTAATATCCTCAACAGTAAATTTCTTTTCCATAATGTCTAGCATTGTTTGACTTCCTGACTCGATACCAAATTTTATAGATATACAGCCATTGTTTTTATAATGTAGTAAATCTTCTTTGGTTACATTAGTTACTCTAACACCACCAGCGTACCAAAGCATGTCATATTTATTTAAAAGCTCTGCAGCTTCATAACAATATTTTTTTACTGAACCAAAATTTTCATCATCAACTAATAAGAAACCAACATTGTATTCGTCTCTTAAGATTTTGAGGTGTTCTTCTAGTTTTGCTAAATCGTAAGTTTGATACCCCTTAGAACCTCTTTGGCAAAAAGTACATTTAGCAACACAGCCTTTGGTTAAAAAAATACTTGCCATCATTGGTCTTCTTCCTTTTTCGAATGCTCTGTCATCCATAACCATCATTTCAGCATTATAAAAAGGTCTAAAGTAATTTTGTAATGCTTTGTCATCACCTTGCATTCCAGATTTCAAGTATTCAAATGATGGAAAAACCATATCACAACTCGCCAATTTTTCACCATATCCACTAAATTTTATTTCACCATCAGTTTTGTCTTGTATTGCAACACCTTTGATTTTTAAAAAGTCATCAATATCAAAATTTGTTGATGAACCTACATACTTTAAATTTCTTTCTACAAATTTTAAAATTCCAACCCAGGCAACCTCACCATCTCCAACAACACAAACGTCAACGTCAGTTTTTAAAAGAATAGTTTTTGCTGCTGCTGTTAAATATCCCCCACACACAATAAGAGTTTCAGGCGACGTTTCTTTAATTATTTTAGATAATCTTTTAGTTTGAAGATAAGAAGTTGATACTACCGCACTTAAGCCGACTATATCTGGCTTATTTTTTTTGAAAAATTCTTTTATTTCATCATCTGATGGATAAAGCATATCTATGTCATAGTAGCTTGTTTTAAAATTATTCTTCTCTGCCCAGTTATTCAGTGATGTAATTGCAACTTTTGGCATTATTGGCATAGTACCCTCAGATCTAGCACGTCTCAGAGGATCGCCTGGTCTTTCTACTGGAACACTACAAAGTAAAATATTCATATTGCTATTATAAATCACTATTAAATATATCTAAATAATTTAAAAAATAAAGCCTATACAATATTGTTTAAAGACTAAATTATATGCCGCTGCATTGAGTTTTTTTGGCAAAATGTAAAAACTATTTATTTGAAAATTCTTTCATTGCTGAAAAAAGCGCATTGATATCCTCATCATTTGAATTAAGTATCGATGAAAATTCTTCTTTTTGGGTTCTTGCCAAGCTTAATCCTTCTATTATTAAATCTCTAATTAAAGGGTTTTTTGGGTTTTTTGTGTAAATTCTCCAATTAATTTTTACTTCAGGCCTCTCTGACGTGCCTTTTAATAATGAGTTTACAATCGTATAGTTTTTATTCAAAACTTCTTTTGCAAAAACGTCTATTTCAGGATTTGTGTATTCAGCCAGTCTACTTGAAAAGCTTTTTAAAAAATATTCTTCAAAAATTTTTGTATAATTTTCTTTTTGTTCGTCTGTTAAATTTTTTCTTATAGAGCCAAGGGTATAAAAACCTATACCTTTAATATCTACAGTCTCCATAGCTATCTGTTTTAATTGATTGATTTTATCCTCTTTAGAAATATTTTCAGACAATATCTTTGAAGCCCTATTAACAGTTGATTGAACAAAAACATCTGGTTCAATTGAGTAAACATAATTTATATTTAAAAAGTAAAATAAAAAAATAAATAGATATTTATTAATTTTCATTAATTATGATTTGAACTATTGATTTTCTATTTCTTCCCAATCACTGTCATTTTGAGTGTTGGTAATTTTTTTTGTATTAAAAATTTTTTGTTGTCTATCTTGCAAATATAAACTTTTAACAGAAGCATAAAAGTCTAATGAATTTTCCTCAAGATTTTCTATTGCATCATAATTTTTAGCTCTAAAATCCACACCACCAGTTATTTTTGAACTGTAATAGTCTATATCACTAAAGTGATGTGTATCATTTTTCACAGTTACATTGTACCATGCATCTCCACCTAAAAAACTGGTTAGCGATGCTACTGCATCTCTAGCTGTACTAGGTCCTAAAACTGGTAAAACTAAATAACAACCAGGGCCAAATCCAACTTTAGCTAAAGACTGCCCATAATCTTCTTTTTCATATTCTGTCATTCCTAGGTGATGAGCAACATCAACCAAACCTAATATTCCAACTGTTGAGTTGATTAAAAATCTGCTTGTATTAAGACCTGCTAAAGCAAAGTCACCTTGCAGCAAGTTATTTGGAATCGTTACAAGGTTCGATAGATTATCAAGTGAATTACTAACACCACTTTTGATTGGTGATGGTAGTTTTTTGTATACACTTGCTACTGGTTTGAACACCACGCCATCTAACGCTTGATTGAATGCAAAGGTAGCTCTGTTAACTTTTTCAAAACAATCTTTTACTTCAGATGGTTTATTTTTTTTGAGCAATAGCTCACCATCTGATGCCCCATGAACATTTAAAGTTAACGCAAGGGTTGTAATTATAATTATTCCAAATTTCTTTATCATTGTAGTTCTTATATTAT
>CACDVM010000010.1 GCA_902556265.1 uncultured Pelagibacteraceae bacterium | reverse complement strand
CTGTATTTATCTAAAGTATGAGTCCTAGCCATATTACCACCTAAAATGTGCAAAAGCTTTATTTGACTCAGCCATTTTATGCACATCCTCTCTTTTTTTTACTGCTGCTCCTTTTTTTTCGTAAGCATCATAAAGTTCATTAAAAATTTTGTCAGACATATGTTTATCTTTTCTTTTTCTTGCAGAGTCCACTAACCATCTTATAGCTAAAGCCTGAGCTCTTTTACTTTTTACCTCTACAGGAACTTGATAGGTTGCTCCACCAACTCTTCTTGATCTAACTTCCACAGTTGGTTTAATATTATTTATAGCTTCATTGAAAATATTTATTGGTTCATCCTTAGATTTCGTTTTAATCTTATCTATTGCATCGTAGACTATTTTTGCTGCAACTCCTCTTTTACCATCATACATAATATTATTTATCAATTTTGGAATAATTGTTGAATTAAACTTTGGATCAGGAACAACATTCTTTTTTGGTTGAGTTTTTTTTCTAGACATTATTTACCTTTTTTAGTTCCATATAATGATCTTCTTTTTTTTCTATTAGCAACACCTTGAGTATCCAGATTTCCTCTCAAAATATGATAACGAACTCCAGGAAGATCTTTTACCCTACCTCCCCTTATTAAAACTACTGAGTGCTCTTGAAGATTATGACCTTCACCAGGTATATAAGCTGTAACCTCAAAACCATTTGATAATCTTACTCTTGCAACTTTTCTCAGGGCCGAGTTTGGTTTTTTTGGTGTAGTTGTATAAACTTTTACACAAACACCTCTTTTTAAAGGTTGTTTTTGTAATGCAGGAACTTTATTCCTGTTTAATTGCTTAACTCTTTTTTTTTTTAACAACTGATTAATTGTTGGCATAAATTTTATAATTAAATTAATTTTTGAATGAAATAACTGACAGGTTATTCATGGCAGCGTTTAGTACTTAAACATAGTACTACATTCCAACCAAAAACATCGCCAAAATACTAATTAATTTAGCTTTGTCAAACTAAAACTAGTTAATTTAGATGGTATTTTTATTGATTTGCTTGAGTTTCTGAGGCTTCAATTTTATCTTGTTCCGATAGAAATTTATTATCATCTTCAAGAGCTTTTTTATTCCATTTGTTCTTAATATTACCTGTTCCAGCTGGAACTAATCTGCCAACTATCACGTTTTCTTTTAGGCCATTTAAAGGATCAACTTTGCCTTTTATAGCTGCATCTGTAAGAACTCTTGTAGTTTCTTGGAAAGAAGCTGCGGAAATAAATGACTCTGTTTGTAGTGAGGCTTTTGTTATCCCCATCAAAACTCTTTCCCCTATCGCAACTTGTTTACCGTCAGCTTTTAATTTTTCATTTGTGTTATCAAATTTTATTCTATCTATAATTTCGCCTGGTAAATAAGAGGAGTCACCTGAGGATTTAACTTCAACTTTTTTAAGCATTTGTCTTAGGATAGTCTCAATATGTTTGTCATTTATAATTACTCCTTGCAATCTATAAACTTCCTGCACTTGATTAACAAAATATTCAGTCAAATCTTTAATTCCCATTATTCTTAAAATATCATGAGGTAACGGTTGCCCATCAAGTAAATATTCACCCTTTTTAATTTTTTCACCCTGGTTAAAATTAATATGTTTTCCTTTCGGAATTAGATAATTTGAGGACTCGTTCCCATCCTCTGGAACAATAGATACTCTTTGTTTTCCTCTTACTTCTTTACCAAAAACAACTTGCCCATCGTTTTCTGCAATAATAGCACTGTCCTTAGCTTTTCTTGCCTCAAATAATTCAGCAACTCGCGGAAGGCCTCCTGTAATATCTTTTGTTTTAGTTGTTTCTTTTGGTAATCTAGCAATTACATCACCTGCTGAAACCTTTTGACCATCTTTAACTGACAAAATTGAGTCTGGTACAAGATAGTATCTTGCTTCATTATCATCAGCTTTTTTAATTACATTTCCTTTTTCGTCTCTAAGAGTTATTCTTGGCTTAAGATCTGTGCTTTTGGATTGAGACCTCCAATCTATAACTGATTTAGAGGAAATACCTGTAGCATCATCAGTTGTTTCTTGAATCGTCATACCATCGATTAAATCTACATAACTTGCTATACCACTTTTTTCAGCAATTACAGGAGTTGTGTATGGGTCCCATTCACAAATTTTTGTATTTGCTTTTATTTTTTCACCATTTTTAAAAAATAGTTTGGAACCATATGCAACTTTATAAATTGCTATTTGCACACCGTTATCGTCTTCAATAGAAAGTTGTGTATTTCTTCCCATAACAATTAAATTCTTTTTTGAGTCTTCAAGAATGTTAGAATTTATAATCTTTAAAATTCCATCATTTTTAGTTACAATTTGTGAATCTTGTTTAACTGAAGCTGTTCCACCAACGTGGAAAGTTCTCATAGTTAATTGAGTGCCTGGTTCACCTATAGATTGAGCCGAGATCATTCCAATGGCCTCACCAACATGAACCATTTTACCTCTAGATAAATCTCTTCCATAGCAAGTAGCACAAACACCTTCTTTTGAACTGCAAGTCATCACTGAATAAACATTTAATGATTTAATTCCAGCAGCATCAATTTTATCACAACCAAATTCATCAATCATTGAAGATTTTTTTATTATTATTTCTCCTGTAAGCGGATGTTTGACATCAGATGAGGTTACACGACCCAAAGCTCTTTCTGATAAACTTACAACAACATTACCACCTTCTAATATTTCTGATAATTCTATAAAACCTGGGTTTTCACATTGTTTTTTAGTTATTGTTAAGTCTTGAGCCACATCACAAAGTCTTCGTGTTAGATAACCAGAACTTGCTGTTTTAAGTGCTGTATCAGCAAGACCTTTTCTCGCTCCATGAGTTGAGTTAAAATATTCTAAAGCTGTTAATCCTTCTTTAAAATTTGATGTAATTGGGCTTTCAATAATCTCACCTGATGGTTTTGCAATTAAACCCCTCATACCAGCTAATTGTTTCATTTGTGCTGCTGAGCCTCTGGCCCCACTATCGGCCATCATAAAAACAGAATTAATTTTTATACCCTCATTAGTTTTTTCTGTAGCTGAAATACCTTTCATCATTTCACCAGCGACACTATCAGTGCATTTAGACCATGCATCAACTACTTTATTGTATTTTTCACCTCTTGTAATTAATCCCTCAGCATATTGAGTTTCGTAATCAGCAATTAATTTTTTAGTATCATCAATTAACTTAGTTTTGCTTTCTGGTATAACCAGATCATCCTTACCAAAAGAAATACCAGCTTTAAAAGCATGCTTAAAACCTAGGTCTTTTAATTTATCACAAAAAATAACTGTAGTTTTCTGCCCACAAAATCTAAAAACTATATCAATTATCTCTGAGACAATTTTTTTTGGTAAAAGCCTGTCAATTAAAGAAAATTTAATATTACTATTTTTTGGTAGTAAGTTGGCTAATAAAAATCTTCCTGCAGTTGATGTATATTTTTCAAATTTTTTATTTCCATTTTTATCAAGAGTTTCAAATCTTGAAATTATAGTGCTATGAACTTTAATTTGGCCAGATGATAAAGCAAATTCAATTTGATCTGAGTCCAAAAAATATCCTACAGGTTTTTCAGAAATTGGATCTTGCGATAGATAATAAATTCCTAAAATCATATCCTGACTTGGAACTATTATCGGCTTTCCATTAGATGGTGATAAAATATTATTAGTAGACAGCATTAAAATTCTTGCCTCTAATTGTGCCTCTAAGCTTAAAGGTACATGCACAGCCATTTGGTCACCGTCAAAGTCAGCATTGAACGCAGCACATGTTAATGGATGAAGTTCAATAGCATCACCTTCGATCAATTTTGGTTCAAAAGCTTGTACACCTAATCTATGTAGAGTTGGTGCTCTATTTAATAAAACTGGATGTTCTCTAACAATTAATTCTAAAGCATCCCAAACAGCATTTGTCTCTTTTTCGACAAGTTTTTTAGCTTGTTTAATTGTAGATGCCAAACCTAATTTATTTAGTCTTGCATAAAGAAATGGTTTGAAAAGTTCAAGCGCCATTTTTTTTGGCAATCCACATTCGTGTAATTTTAAGTCAGGACCAACAACAATCACAGATCTACCTGAGTAATCTACCCTTTTGCCTAATAAATTTTGTCTAAATCTTCCTTGTTTACCTTTTAACATTTCAGCTAAAGATTTAAGTGGTCTCTTACCTGTACCAGTAATTACACGACCTCTTCTTCCATTATCAAATAATGCATCTACAGACTCCTGTAACATTCGTTTTTCATTTCTCACAATTATATCTGGGGCCTTTAGATCCATAAGTCTTTTAAGTCGATTATTTCTATTTATTACTCTTCTATAAAGGTCGTTTAAATCTGATGTAGCAAATCTTCCACCATCTAAAGGTACTAATGGTCTAAGTTCTGGTGGGATTACTGGCACTACAGTCATAATCATCCACTCAGGTTTTTGACCAGTTTCTAGGAAAGACTCAATTAATTTTAATCTCTTAATGGCCCTTTCTTCATTTACTTTTGATTTTGTCTCTTTGATATAATTAACAAGATTATTTTTTTCTAACTCAAGATCCAAATTTTTCAACATTTCTAGCACTGCCTCAGCACCAATACCTACAGAAAAAGCTTCTTCCCCAAATTCATCTTGATATTTTGCTAACTCTTCCTCATTCAATAGTTGATTTTTTTGAAGACCAGTCAAACCTGGCTCAATTACAATAAAATTTTCAAAATATAAAACTCTTTCAACTTCTTTAAGCTTCATGTCAACGGCCAAAGCAATTCTACTTGGAAGAGATTTTAAAAACCAAATATGCGCTACTGGAGTAGCAAGATTTATGTGTCCCATTCTTTCTCTTCTCACATTTGATTTAGTGACCTCTACCCCACATTTCTCACAAATAATTCCTCTGAATTTCATTCGTTTATATTTTCCACAGAGACATTCATAATCTTTAATCGGTCCAAAAATTCTTGCACAAAAAAGACCATCTTTTTCTGGCCTAAATGTTCTGTAATTTATTGTTTCTGGTTTTTTAATTTCACCAAAAGTCCACGATTTAATCTTTTCAGGACTTGCTAAAGAAATTTTTATACTATTAAAATTTTGTGCTTCTGAAATTTCAGAATTTTTGAATAGATCTGTTAATTCTTTTTTCATAACTAATTTAACTCCACATTAAGTGCTAATGATCTAATTTCTTTAACTAACACGTTAAAAGACTCTGGAATTCCTGACTCAAAATTCTCTTCGCCTTTAACTATTGTTTCATAAACTTTTACCCTTCCGGCAACGTCATCCGATTTAACAGTTAAAATTTCTTGTAATGTGTAAGATGCTCCATAAGCTTCTAATGCCCATACTTCCATTTCACCAAATCTTTGTCCACCCAATTGCGCTTTTCCACCAAGAGGTTGTTGAGTAACTAAACTATAAGGACCAGTTGATCGAGCATGAATTTTATCTTCAACAAGGTGATGAAGTTTAAGCATATAGATTATACCAACAGTGACAGGTCTATCAAATTTTTCTCCTGTTCTTCCATCCCACAAATATGTTTGACCAGACTCAGGTAATTTTGCAAGTTTAAGCATTTCTGTTACATTTTTTTCTTTCGCACCATCAAAAACAGGTGTTGAGATAGCAATTCCATTTTGCAAGTTTTCACATAAATCTATAAACTCGGACTTACTTAGTTTGTCTAATTTATCTTTAAATATATCTTCTCCATAAACAGATTTTAGAAAACTCTCAATTTTTGCAGTTTTTTCAATTTTCTTATTATTTTCATTTATAAGATTCTTAATTTCTTCTCCAAATTCTTTACATGCCCAACCTAAGTGAGTTTCTAAAATTTGACCAACATTCATTCTACTAGGTACTCCAAGAGGATTAAGCACTATATCAACTGGTCTTCCATCTTCTCTATAAGGCATATCTTCAACAGGAACAATTTTACTCACTACACCTTTATTTCCGTGTCTTCCCGACATTTTATCACCAGGTCTCAATCTTCTCTTTATAGCAACAAAAACTTTAACCATCTTCATTACGCTTGGCAATAAATCGTCTCCACTTCTAATCTTCAAAACTTTATCTTCAAATCTTTCAATTATATCCTGACTAGCTTTGTTATATTGATCTTTTAATTGAACTAATGAAGTTTCATTATTTGCATTACCAACTGTTATCTTAAATACTTCATTAATACTTAATTTATCTATAATTTCAAAATCAAGTTTTGTTCCAGATTCAATATTTTTGATTTTCTTACTTAGTGTTGAGCCTGAAAGTATTTGTGTTGCTCTTTGTTTGATACTTCTCTCTAAAATTTCTTCTTCAACTATTTTATCTTGCTGAACTTGCTCAATCTCAGCCCTTTCAATTGTTATAGATCTTTCATCTTTTTCAATGCCGTGTCTATTAAAAACTCTTACATCAACAACAGTACCACTACTTCCTCTTGACATTCTTAAAGATGTATCTGTAACATCAATAGCTTTTTCACCGAAGATTGACCGCAATAATTTTTCTTCAGGACCAGAAGCCGAGTCACCTTTTGGTGTGACTTTTCCAACTAAAATATCACCTGCATTAACTTCTGCACCAATATACACAATACCTGATTCATCGAGATTTTTTAACGCTTCTTCATTTACATTGGGAATATCTCTTGTTATTTCTTCTTCACCTAATTTAGTATCTCTGGCCATAATTTCATATTCTACAATGTGCACTGAAGTAAAAACATCATCAGTAACACATCTTTCTGAAATTAAAATTGAGTCCTCAAAATTGTACCCTTGCCAGGGCATAAAAGCTACAGTTACATTTTTTCCTAAAGCCAATTCACCTAATTTAGTTGAAGGACCGTCTGCAATAATATCACCTGATTTAACTTTATCTCCAACTCTTACTAAAGGCTTTTGATTAATACATGTATTTTGATTTGATCTTTTAAATTTTTGTAAATTATAAATATCTACACCTGATTTTGTAAAATCATCTTCCTCAGTGACTTTTATTACAATTCTTTTACCATCAATCTTATCTACAACACCGTTTCTTTTTGCTACAATTGTTACTCCTGAGTCCAAAGCAACATCACTTTCAATACCAGTTCCTACTAATGGAGACTCTGGTTTTAATAACGGAACAGCTTGTCTCATCATATTTGAGCCCATTAAAGCTCTATTTGCATCATCATTTTCTAAAAAGGGTATTAATGAAGCAGCAACAGAAACTAATTGCTTTGGTGATACGTCAATATAATCTATCGTTTCAGGTTTTGACAAAAGAAAATTTAGATTTTGTCTACATGAAACTAGTTCTTCAATTATTTTACCTTTATTGTCTATCTTTGTATTAGCCTGGGCAATCGTAAACTTTGTTTCTTCCATAGCGGATAAATATTCTACATTTTCTTGAACAACTCCATCCTTAACGCGTTTGTATGGACTTTCGATAAAACCATATTTGTTAATTTTTGCATATGTTGACAAACTGTTTATTAACCCAATATTCGGTCCTTCTGGTGTTTCGATTGGACAAATTCTTCCATAATGAGTTGGGTGAACATCTCTTACTTCAAAACCTGCTCTTTCTCTTGTTAATCCACCTGGCCCTAAAGCTGATACTCTTCTTTTATGAGTAATTTCTGATAAAGGATTTGTTTGATCCATGAATTGAGATAATTGTGAACTAGCAAAAAAATCTTTTAGAGAAACAGTAAGAGGTTTCGCATTAATTAAATCTTGAGGCATTGCAGACTCGACATCCAATGTGGTCATTTTTTCCTTAATTGCTCTTTCCATTCTGTAAACACCAACACGAGCCTGGTTCTCAACTAATTCTCCAACTGACCTTACTCTTCTATTACCTAAATGATCAATATCATCAACCTCATCTTTGCCGTCTCTTAAATCAAGCATTTTATGAATGATTGCTATCAAATCATCATTTCTAAGAATAGTTATCTTGTCTGAACATTCTAGATTTAACCTAGAGTTCATTTTAACTCTTCCAACATCAGAAAGATCATATCTGTCTGAGCTAAAAAATAAATTATTGAATATTTGGGTTGCTATCTCAATTGTTGGGGGTTCTCCAGGTCTTAACATTTTATATATTTCTGTAATAGCCTCTTCTTTAGTATTATTTTTATCATTTAGGATTGTTGATAAAAGATATGGTCCTTTATTAATTGAATTAGTTACTGATAAATTCAATGTTTGAATTTTTGCATCTAAAATTTTATTTATAATTGTATCATTTAATTCAGTACCAATTTTAAATGTACCCTCTTCTTCATCATTAATTTTTATGTCTCTATGTAAAAACTTTCCATAGAGTGACTCTTTTGAAACAAGAATATCTTTAAGACCATCATTTGCTAACTTTTTAGCATTTAAAAAATTTACTTTATCACCTAGTTTGATAACAACTTTTCCTGTTTTGGCGTCTATTACCTCCTCAGAAAAATTTTTTGCTTTATAATTTTCAGGATTAAATTTAGTTTTCCATTTATCTGTTTTATCATCGTAAATAAAAACTTCATTTTGATAAAATTCATCTATTATTTCATTTTTGTTAAAGCCAAGTGCAAGCAATAATGTTGTTGCTAAAATTTTTTTCTTTCTATCAATCTTAAAATACAAAAAATCTTTTACATCGTATTCAAAATCTAACCAAGATCCTCTATTTGGAATTACTCTACAATTAAATAATAATTTTCCACTAGCATGAGTCTTTCCTTTGTCATGATCAAAAAATACACCTGGGCTTCTGTGCATTTGATTAACAACAACTCTTTGAACTCCATTTGTTATAAAAGTTCCACTATTTGTCATCATTGGAACTTCGCCCATGTATACTTCTTGCTCTTTAGCAGATAAAATTTCTTTAGTGCTATTTTCCTGATCTATTTCATAAACGACTAATCTCAAAGTACATTTTAATGGAGATGAATAAGTCAATCCCCTTGCAATACATTCTTCAACATCAAATTTTGGTTTTTCCAATCGGTAAGAAACATATTCTAAAGTCGCTTTATCATTTAAGTCTTCGATAGGAAAAATACTTTTAAAAACTCTATCAAAACCTTTAACTAATTCTTCTGTATCTTTATTAAAATCGGTAAGCTCTTTATAAGAATTTTTTTGAACTTCAATTAGATTTGGTATTGATAAACTTTCTTTAAGTTTACCAAAATTTTTTCTGATATTTTTTTTTTCAGTAAATGATAAATGCATTTATGTTTAATACTGATTAAAAAAAATCAGCAATTAATTTATTCCTTATTAATTTATTTAAGTTCTACTTTAGCGCCAGCAGCTTCTAACTTAGATTTTATCTCTTCAGCTTCTTTTTTTGGAACACCAGTTTTAACTTCTTTAGGTGCGCCTTCGACTAAGTCTTTAGCTTCCTTTAGACCTAGAGCAGTTGCAGCTCTTACTTCTTTGATAACGTTAATTTTTTTATCTCCAGCAGATACAAGCATAATTGTAAAGTCATCTTTGTCTTCTGCTGCGGCTGCTCCACCTGCTGCAGCTGGAGCCGCTGCTGCCATAGGTGTTACTCCCCATTTCTCTTCTAATTGTTTTGAAAGATCTGCTGCTTCAGCAACAGTCAAACTTGATAAATCTTCTATAATTTTATTAAGGTCAGGCATATAATCTACTCTTTAGGTTGTGTTTCAGAATTTTCTGGGGGTAAATTACTCATTTTTTCCGAACGTGCAAGTAAAATACTTACTAATTTTGAAGCAGAGGCATTCAAAATACCCACAATATTAGCTCTAGCTTCATCTAATGTTGGTAAATTTGCTACATTTTGAACTCCAGCTTGATCTAGAATTTCATTGTCCATCAATCCACCAATTAATTTTAAATTTTCATTATCTTTAGCAAATTTGGATAAAATCCTTGCAGACATTATCGCATCTTCACCAAATGCAACAGCTGTTGGTCCTGTAAATAAATTTGATAAATCTTTACATTTTGTTTTTTCTAGAGCTAACTTAGTAATTCTATTTTTTGTTATTTTAAAAATGATTCCATGTTCCCTCATTTTAGATCTTAATTCGTCTAACTGAGTCATGGTCAATCCTTGATAATGAGTAACCATAACCGCTTTACTATTTTCGAACTGAGCTGTCATTTCAGTTATGTAATTTTTTTTTTGTTCTTTATTCATCATAACAATTAAATATTTTTACCTAACTTAATTTTATATGAAACACCCATAGAAGATGTTACAAAAGCTGTTTTTATCAAATCACCTTTCAAAGTATTGTTAGATTTTTCTTTTTCTAACGTATCAATAATAGCTGAATAATTTTTAATCAATTGATCATCGTTAAAAGATTTTTTACCTATACTAACACCAATATTACCATCTTTATCATTTCTAATTTCAGCTTGGCCAGATTTAGCATCAGATATAGCAGATTTTAAATTTTCAGTAACTGAACCTAGTTTTGGATTTGGCATTAAACCTTTAGGACCTAAAACTTTACCAAGTTTTGATAATTTTACCATCATAGATGGGGTACAAATTAATTTTTCAAAGTTCAATTCTCCACCTTTTATTTTTTCAATAAAATCATCTCCACCAACTAAATCTGCACCTGCAGATTTTGCTTCAGAGGCTTTAGCATCTTCACAAACAACGGCTACCTTAACTTTTTTTCCTGTACCGCCGGGTAAATTCACAACAGTTCTGATATTTATTTCACTCTTTTTTTGTTTATTGTTTATTTGAAAACTAAGATCCACAGACTCGTCAAATTTAGTTGTACAATTTTTTTTTATTTTATTTAACAAAACTTCAAAAGTTTCTGCTGGTAAAATATTTGTTTTTTCTGGTAGTTTTTTAAATCTTTTTGACGACATTATTCTTTTACCTCTATACCCATAGATCTTGCTGAACCAGCAATAATTTTTACTGCTTGATCTAAATCAATTGCGTTTAAATCATTCATTTTTTGTTTTGCAATTTCTTCAGCCTGTTTCTTTGTAATTGATGCAACAATATTTCTTCCAGGTTCTTTAGATCCGCTTTTTAATTTGGCAGCTTCTCTGATAAAAAAAGATGCAGGTGGAGATTTTATTTTAAAATCAAATTTTTTATCTTTATAAACAGTAATCTCTACAGGAACAGGTTTTCCAGCTAATGATTTAGTTTTATCATTGAAGGCCTTACAAAATTCCATTATGTTTACACCACGCTGTCCTAAAGCAGGGCCAACTGGTGGAGCAGGGTTAGCCTGTCCACCCTTTATTTGTAATTTAATAAATCCACTTATTTCTTTTTTTGCAGCCATTAACTAACTTTCTCAACTTGGTTATATTCTAAATCTACAGGTGTTGGACGTCCAAATATAGAAACGGAAACCTTTAGTCTAGACTTTTCTTCATCTATTTCTTCAACCATTCCACTGAAAGAAGCAAAAGGGCCATCAACAACCTGAATTTTTTCTCCAACGCTGTACTCTATACCAGATTTTGGCTGTGCCACACCATCTTTTATTTGACCCAGTATCTTCTCAATTTCTTTATCTGACACGGGCACAGGCATACCTTTTGTACCTAAAAATCCACTTACTCTCTTTATATTTTTAATCATGTGGTAAATATCGTTATCCATTTCACTCTTTATTAAGACATATCCAGGGAAATATTTCTTTTTTCTTTGTATTCTTTTTCCTCTTTTAACCTCAGTTACATCGTGAGTTGGCACAATAATCTCTTCAAATTTATCAGAAATTTTTGCTTTATCTGCCTCTTCTTTTATAAGACCAGCAACTTTATTTTCAAAACTTGAGTGTGATTGAACAATATACCAATTTTTCATTAAATACTCACTTTAAGTAATATCTCTAAAAAAAATTTTAAAACCTGATCCAAAAGAAGAAAAAACAATGACATAACAACTGCCATTGCAAAAACCATTAATGCACCTTGCATGGTTTCTTTACTGGTTGGCCAAGATACTTTAAAAGCTTCCTGCTTAACTTCTTGTATAAATTTAATAGGGTTTTTCATATTTTTATTTTAACTAATTGGCAGGAGCGGAGGGACTCGAACCCTCAGCCTCCGGTTTTGGAGACCGGCGCTCTACCAATTGAGCTACACTCCTATATAGAGCTTACTCTATAATTTTTGTTACTACTCCAGCTCCAACAGTTCTTCCACCTTCACGTATTGCAAAGTTTAATTTCTCAGACATTGCAATTGGTGTTATTAATTTAACTGTAAATTTAGCATCATCACCTGGCATAACCATCTCAGTGCCAGCTGGTAATTCTACTTCTCCAGTTACATCTGTTGTTCTGAAATAAAACTGAGGTCTATACTTTGTAAAGAACGGAGTATGTCTACCACCCTCTTCTTTTTTAAGTACATAAGCCTGAGCTTCAAATTTAGTATGAGGTGTAACAGATCCAGGTTTGCAAAGAACTTGACCTCTTTCGATATCAGTTCTTTCAACACCCCTTAATAAGATACCCACATTATCACCTGCTTCACCAGTATCTAAAAGTTTTCTAAACATTTCAACACCTGTACATACAGATTTTTTTGTTTCTTTAATTCCAACAATTTCAATTTCTTCACCAGTTTTAATTACTCCTGACTCGACTCTACCAGTTGCAACTGTACCTCTTCCTGAAATAGAAAAAACATCCTCAACGGGCATTAAGAAATCTTTATCTTTTGGTCTGTCAGGTTGAGGTATGAAAGAGTCAACATTTTTCATTAATTCTAAAATTGAATTTTTTCCAATTTCATCATCTCTTCCCTCAACTGCTGCTAATGCTGAACCTTTAGCAATCGGAGTTTTATCACCTGGGAATTTGTATGAAGTTAGTAATTCTTTTATTTCCTCTTCAACCAGATCAATCATTTCTTTATCATCAACTTGATCTACTTTATTTAAATAAACACAAATTGCTGGTACACCAACTTGTCTTGCTAAAAGAATATGCTCTCTTGTTTGAGGCATAGGACCATCAGCTGCATTAACAACTAAAATTGCACCATCCATTTGAGCGGCACCAGTTATCATGTTCTTTACATAGTCAGCGTGACCAGGACAATCAACGTGTGCATAGTGTCTTTTTTCTGTTTCATATTCAACGTGAGCAGTTGAAATTGTAATTCCTCTTTCTTTTTCTTCCGGAGCTTTATCAATTTGATCATACGCTACTGCTTTAGCACCACCAGTTTCAGATAAAACTTTAGTGATAGCTGCTGTTAAAGTTGTTTTACCGTGGTCGACATGACCAATTGTACCAATGTTACAATGCGGTTTATTCCTTACAAATTTTTCTTTCGACATTACTTTTATTCCTCACATTTCTTTTTATTTATAAATTTATTATCTTGGAGCGGGTAAAGGGAATCGAACCCTTACATCCAGCTTGGAAGGCTAGCGTTCTACCATTGAACTACACCCGCACAACCCCAAGAGTAACACTCCAGTATTATCTAAAATTTCATTGAATGGTGGAGGGGGAAAGATTCGAACTTTCGAAGACCGAAGTCAACGGGTTTACAGCCCGCCCCATTTGACCGCTCTGGAACCCCTCCCTTGGGGAAGTGTCCCCTTGTTCAATAAAGCTTCAAACAACAAGCGTTTTATATATTTTATTTATGCAAATGCAACACGTGATTTAATGGGAAATTATTAAAAAAAACATGTAAAATGAGGTAAATTTATGAATAAATCGTCATTTTTTATAGTTGGACAACACGCAGTTATAGAGGCTCTAAAAAATCCAAAAAGAAAGGTTCTTAGAGTTTTTTTAACAGAGGAAAGTAAGAAAAATATTCATCGAAAAAGTCCAAAAAAAAATCTTTTAAATAATATCAAAGTTTATTTTAAAACTAAAAAAGAATTAGATAAATACAGTACAAAGGAAAATATATTACACCAAGGTTATGTTGCTGAAATAGAACATTTAGAAAAATCTGTTCTTAAAGATTTTATTAAAGACAAACAAAGCATCAATCTTGTTTGTTTAGATGGTGTAACTGACCCAAGAAATATCGGCGCGTTAATTAGGAGTGCTGTATCTTTTGATTTAGATGGAATTATTATTAAAGAACGAAACTATCCAAGTGAAAGTAAATTGATGTTTAAAGCAGCAAGTGGAGCAATGGAATATATAAATATATTTGAAGTATCTAATATCAATTCAACTTTAAAAAACCTTAAAGAAAAAAATTTTTGGATATATGGTTTTGATGGAAATGGGGAAAAAAACTTTACAGAGATTAAATGGGAAGGAAATAATATATTATTATTTGGTTCTGAAGGTTCGGGGATGCACCAACATACATCTAAATATGCTGATTTTTTAGTAAAAATTGATATTAATGAAAAAATAGAAAGCTTGAATATATCAAATAGTGCAGCAATTGTGTTTCATCATTTGAGCTATATTAAAAAAAGAGTTGATTAATTAATAAATACTTAATAATTATTGCGCATGCCCTTGTAGCTCAGCTGGTAGAGCAATTGATTTGTAATCAATAGGTCCGCGGTTCGAATCCGTGCGGGGGCACCATCACTCAGTAAAATCAACACTTATTATTTTTGCAAAAGTTTATTTTGTCCTTGAAAACACATTCACTGTGTTAGGAGTGTGTTAAGAGTGTGTTTCAGTCAAGTAGTCGTTTAAAATTTTAATTTATTCTTTTGATTAAATTTTTTATCAAAATTTGAGCTTTTTAAAAATTTCAAATAACCTTTTTTTAATTTTTTCCATTCATTATCAATTATTGAAAACCAAGCAGTGTCCCTATTTCGACTTTTGTGTATATACATTTGTCTAAATATTCCTTCAAATTTAAACCCTAATCTTAATGCAGCTTTTTTTGAGCCTTCGTTAAAGTTATTGCACCTCCACGCATATCTTCTGTTGCCTAATTTTTCAAATGCATTTTCCATCATTAAATACATACACTCTGTTCCTTCTGGGGAATTTTGAAGTATTGGAGAAAAATTTATATGGCCCACTTCTATTGAGCCGTGTTCAGGATTTATATCTAAATAACTTGCCATACCACAATAAGACTTAAATCTTTTAGAATATATAGCATAAAAAAAAGGATCATCTTTTGTGCAATCTGAATTTAACCATTTTCTAAAGCTCAAAATATTTTTGAATGGTCCATATGATAAATATTTCCAAATGATATTTTTTTTATCAAGTTTAAAGTTTTTAAATAAATCTTTTGAATGTTTGTTAATAATCAGAGGTTCAAGAATCACAAATTGCCCTATTAATTTATTTCGAGAAGGAATTTTAGATTTTTTAAAAATAACTTTTTTGCCCAACATTAAAAAAATTTATCACTGTGTTAATAGTGTGTACAGATTTAAAATAACTTTCAATTAACGTTGATAGTATTTATCTTTTTGAATTTATACTCTCGATTTGTAATCAATAGGTCCGCGGTTCGAATCCGTGCGGGGGCACCATCATTAATTAAGATGTTTCTCTTCTGATTTGTTCTAACTTTATTTTTTTTTGTAGACTTCTGTTGATATCATACAAAAGATTAAATTTAATTTTTTGATTTGTCTTAATATGTATATTTTTTGCATTCCTCACTTCTATATTATCTGCAACAGCGCTTATTGGTCTTTTTAAAGGATTAAGATTTTTGATATTTATTTTTGATTTATCACTCACAATTTTTCCTCTCCATCTTCTTGGTCTAAAGGGACTAATTGGGGAAATAGATAATTTTTTAGAATTCAAACTTAGTATTGGTCCATGTACTGAAAGATTATAGGCAGTGCTACCAGCCGGAGTAGAAACTAGAACTCCATCAGAGACTAATTTTTTTATTATTTGTTTGGAACCATAACTAATTGACAAAGAAGCTGCTTGTCTGCTTTGTCTTAGTATTGAAACTTCATTAATTGCTAAATTTTTTCTAGTTTGATTTTTGTTATTTTTAACAGTCATTTCAAGAGGTGAGATTGTAATCATTTTAGCTTTGAATAAATTTTTAATAATATTTTTAGATGAATATTTATTCATTAAGAATCCATAATTACCTGAATTAACACCATAAAAAAACTTTTTTGACTTTTTGTTTTTTTTTAGAGTTTGCAACATGAAACCATCTCCACCGATAACTATAACTAAATTAGGTTTATCAATTTCATTTTTATTTAGTTTTTTTAATAGATTATTTTTTATTTTTACAGATTTTTTATTTTTATCTGAAATAATTTGAATTTTTTTCATTTTAATGGTGTACTTTAATTTATACCTTTTGATGCACAAATTTGCAAAATTTCTGGTGCTTTCATACCTTTACTAAAAATTGCTGCTTTTTCTGGTGATAGTCCCTCAATAACAGTTTGATAAAAACCTAAGTGTTTAATTCTTTCTTTTAAAATAGTATTTTTTTTATTTCTTTCAGAAACCATTGCGGAATAAATAATTATAAAATTTAGTTCAATTTCTTGGATATTTTTTTTATAAGTATTTGAGATTTTTTTTATCATTTTTAAAGTATCATTATTTATTGAATTGGATACTGTTTTATATATTAATAAAAAATCATTATAAACTTTTTCACTAGAGTATTCATTTGATAGTTTTTGAAAAAAGAGAAAATAGTCTTTATCTAAAGGAATAAAAACTTTATCATTTTTTGTTTTCACGTAGACACACCATAAGTCAAATCTCCCTTTGTCAAAAAATATTTTAGTACCATTATCTAATGTAGAAATAATGTTCATAGTAAGTATGGTGCCCTCGGCCAGACTCGAACTGGCACTCCGCAAGCGGCAAGGATTTTAAGTCCTTTGTGTCTACCAATTTCACCACGAGGGCATTTGTGAATTTCATGAGTATTTATGCTAATATTTATAATTGAACAAGATGAATAAGTAAAATTTTTTTATTTTATCTCTCTAGGTACTGGTCTGGTACTGGTTGTCCCATATTATCCTATAAAAATATTCAAAAAGTTCGGGGCACCTGGCAACAGAACGCCCCTACTTTTCAAAAACTTTTTTTCCATGTTTAATTGGATTAATCAAAAGTTTTTTATGGTCATATTTATATCGACCATTGTTATAATGAATTGAATTAATTACAGCTATTCTAGAATTTTCCATATCAATTAAAATTGCTTGCCCAGCAAAACCTCCCATACCAAAGACTACTTTATTGTTTAGACCCGGATAATCAAAGTGAAATTGACCTCCATAAGATTTGGTTCGGTTAAACATTGGTTCACTTCTGTCTCCGTCGTGATTTATATTTTTACTAATTTTTCGATCATAAATTTCCTTCAAATATTTTCCTTCACATGTATTATTTTGATAATCGTCCATCATTGCTTTTGCAATTCTGAGATAATCGAGTCTCGTTGCATAAAACATTGGATCAGGCCAATCTTTTTCTGATTGATCATGAAGATTTTCCTTTCTAAAGAAAAATACCTGATTTTTAATTTTGGACTTTTCTTGAAATGTTTTGTTTAAAATTTTTTGAAAGTCACCTTTTGATTTGAAAAAGATATAATGTAATATTAGTCTAGTATTTAATCCAGTATAATTATATTTTTTTTTAGCACTTTTTTTACCCTTAAAATAATCACTAATAAAATTTGGTGTCCAATTAGATATTTCTAATCCATCATCTCTATTTGGTTTTCCATTTTTTAAAAGATGAGCAACATAAACATATTTTTGATCACCAGATGCCATATTTAAAAGATGAATTAGTTTGTTATTTTCATAAAGTGTGCCTTTCATTAAAGGCCAATCGCTTATTCTAGTGTCAACACTTTCTATATATCCATCACAAATTGCATGAGCTAAAACATATGAGACCATAGATTTACCAACTGAATTTGCTCTTAATTTTGTTTTATTGTTTACAAACTCGCCAAGTCTATTCTTTGGGGATATTTTATCGATAACGATATGATCTTTTTCAAAATATAAATAACTAAATAAAGCTTTTTTCTCCATCTCTTTATTTAAAAATTTGTAATCTAATAAATCATATTTAAATTCATATGGGTTTGTCGAAGGTTCAACTAAGTATGCTGAATTTGGAGTAGCTTTATAAGAATTATATAAATGCAAAAAATATTTTAATGTTTCTAAGTTTGGATTTGAATGATAAGGGACGTGTGGTCCATCAGAAGTCTTATCAACCTTCGAAAGATCAATTTTAGATAATAAATTTTCAGATGAAAAAACATTAGTGCACAACAACAAACCCAGAACCACGATCCCTAAAAGCTTTTTCATTAAATAACAGTACTATAAATTTGTCTTTTTAGGTACTGGTTTGGTACTGGTTTTGAAATGTTTGATAACCTTTATTATGTTAAATTTATTTAAGATTAAATTAAAGTTATGGGATTTTATAGGATGTTAAGACTACCTTAGACTACTATGGACTGACTCACTTGTGAATCCCTCGGCTTTTAAGTCCTTTGTGTCTACCAATTTCACCACGAGGGCATTTGTGAATTTCATGAGTGTTTATGCTAATATTTATAATTGAACAAGAGGAATAAGTAAAATTTTTTTATTTTATCTCCCTAGGTACAAGTCTAGTACAAGTTCTCCTATATAATCCTATATCTTAGAAGCTCTATTAGGGTGAAGGCTTTTTTCTTCATATAAGTTATTTCCAATTTCCTCTAGGATAATCTAAATCATAAATCGTATAAAAATATTCTATGTAATAATCATTTTGCCCTGAACCCCATTTAGCAGTACACCAACCTTTATTTTTATTCATATAATTTTCCCAACTTCCCTTTGCATCTGCAGCATTCCAATAACACATTATTCTTCCTAGATGTTCATCTCTAGGTGGTACTGATCCATTCCAATCAACTAATGATTTTGAATTGTCATATAAACTTTTTATATCTTTAAAATGAATTTTTTGTATTGCTCTTTGTGCTACAGAAAAAGCAGCCTCAGACATAATATTATTACAGCTATGACTACTTACCCCCTTTAAATATCCTTCCATATCCATTCCTAATGTACATTTTTGCATTTCAGCTGTTATATATTTTTTAATTGAAAGTAAGTTTGATTTCATAGCTGCTTTCTTAGCGCTCGCAGTATACCCATTATAAGCAACCACTCCTACTGCAGCTAATATTCCAATGATGGCTACAACGACTAAGAGTTCTATTAAAGTGAAGCCCTTATTGCCAGTGATAAACTTTTTTCTCATAAATTTTATTTGAACCTTGACTGTCTCCTAAATTACCACAAATTCTAAAATATTTTTTACCATTACTCTCAGTTCCCCACATAAAATGAATATAACCTTGGCTTGGATTACAGTTTTGACTTGTGCTTACAGCAAGTACTTTTGAGTCATAAGCATTTTGTTGATTCCAGGTCCACATTATATGATTATAAAAACCGTGCATCTTTTACTCAACTGAAGAATTATTACAATGACCAGGATTGTATAATGTTTGATTCCATCCTGCTGGTGCATGTAAACCTAAACTGCCTCCATCTATTTCGCACATAGCCATTTTGGTTGCCATAAACTTTTCAATGTCGTCAACTTGTCTTTTAACTACATTAACTTTTGCACTCTTAGTATACCCATTATAAGCAACCACTCCTACAGCAGCCAGAATACCGATGATTGCTACAACGACTAAAAGTTCTATTAGAGTGAAGGCTTTTTGTTTATTAGTTTCCATTAATTGTATCTTCGATAAGCTTACCATTACAAAGGGTTCTTAATCTGATTGTGTTATTGTTAGTATAATAATACGTTCTACCATCTTGTGTTGGCGTTCCACTATTTCCCATCCAGCTGTATCCCCAGTGATCATTAGGACTATAAGGATTCTTTAAATAATTGGTCATATGTATTCCAACATTTGCAGCTAAATTCTCAAAACTATTTGAACAATTATAAGAATATTCTGCTCCTTGTTTATGACTAGAATACCAAGTTCTTAGCGTAATAGTATTATCAAGTTCACATAGTGTTTTTTTTTCTACAATAATTTTTTTAATTTTATTGTGATTATCTTTACAAACACTTTCTTTTGCACTTGTAGTATACCCATTATAAGCTACCACACCCACTGCAGCTAAAATACCTATGATGGCGACAACGACTAGGAGTTCTATTAGGGTGAAGGCTTTGCGGTTCATAAATTTATTCTACACTTACACTGCTAAACATTTTTTCACCTTTCTCACTTACATTTGTACCTAACTGAATTTTTTTTCCATAATAATCTTCTCTAATACAAGTTATTCCTATATTGGCATTTACCGTTTTTCTGTTTACGTCTACACAACCGTGGCTTACAGCTGTAAATCCAATTGAGTGAGGGTTTTCCCATTTTTCAGCTTTGAAATGATAATCAAATGCTTGAGCTATAAATCTACTATTTGCATCTGTCCAAGAATTGACTTTTGGGCACAAGTCTGGTTGTGGAGTGGGTGTATTAGATACTAATTTATTTAAAATTACTTCTCCACCAATAGTGCATTTCATTAATTCGGCTGACATAAATTTTGCTATCTGTTTATGCATTTGTTTTACTGCATTATTTTTTGCAGCAGTTGTATACCCATTATAAGCAACTACACCTACAGCAGCGAGGATACCGATGATGGCTACTACGACCAGTAGTTCTATTAGGGTGAAACCTTTTTTTCTTTTAACCTTCAATAATGTCTTCATACAAGGTCCCATCACATATAGTTCTAATTCTATACTTTACCATTGAATTAATTTGTGGCCAAAAACAATAATGGATACCTTCGTCCCAAGAGTGTGGGAAACCCGTATTAAATTTAATTATCCTTTCTGCATTTCCAGGATCATAAGGGTTTTCAAAATAATTAGTAAAATCTTCAGTGGTTCTCTTACCCATTGTTTTTATAGTTATGTTGTTACATGAAACATAAGCGCTAGTTCCACCATTCATTTTTTGAATTTTTAGATCCATACCATTTTTAACAAGGCAAGATTTATAGTTTAGTATAATATTTTTTTTTAGTTGGTTATGATTGTTTATACATGCTGTTTTCTTTGCAGCACTAGTATATCCATCATAAGCAACCACTCCTACTGCAGCTAATATTCCAATGATGGCTACTACGACTAAGAGTTCTATTAGGGTGAAGGCTTTGCGGCTCATCAATATGGATTATCCATCGTTTCTTGAATTATATCATTTGCACCAACTCCATATCTTACACAAAGTAGTACCTTGTTTTGATTTTCGTCTATGTGAGCATTAATTCTTCCAACATTATCTACATTTGGACAACTTCCATTCTGATTAACAGGAACTTTGTTTGTTGGGTCGAATGGATTTATAATTCCAAAATCTTCTTCATGATTATGTAAATAAGATAAGATTGCGTTTCCTACATAAACAAATTTTGCATTGTATTGATTACCTGGAATTCTAGTACACCCCCAGTCACTCCAACCTCTATATTTTGAAGGATCTGACAAGTGTTTTTCTTTAGCTAATATTTCTCCACCTATTTCACATTTCATAAACTCTGATGATATATACTTTTTTACCATACTGTAATTTGACAGCACTGTTTTCTTTTTTGCACTAGCTGTATACCCATTATAAGCAACCACTCCCACTGCAGCAAGAATACCAATGATGGCTACTACGACTAAGAGTTCTATTAGGGTGAAGGCTTTGCGGTTCATTTAATAATGTTCAATACAAATTGTTTCACTTAAAACACCACTTGAAGCTTTTGCTGAGAATGTCCAATAATCATTTTCTAATCCTGATTGGACTACTATTTCTCTATGGCATCCATTAGTATTTTTTGACAAAGTATAAATTCCTATTTGACCTTTACACATTTTTTTTCCTAAATGAGATGAGTGAACTGAAGTCATTGCACCCCAACTTGAAGCTAAGTCACAAGCTCTGTCTAGACCTTGATTTCCATATGGATTTTTAGCTATACCGCTATATCCAATGTGTGTTTGCAAATTAGAGTCAGAATATGGACCATTGTTAGAAGTATCTGTGCAATTTTTGTTACTACCTCCTCCATTACTATTATATTGTCTGAAAATTGTTCCACCATCCATTACACATTTCATTGCATCAGCATTTATATACTTAACAACATTTTTAAAATTTTGTTTTACAACAGCCTTCTTAGCACTTGCTGTATACCCATTATAAGCAACCACCCCTACAGCAGCAAGAATACCAATGATTGCTACAACGACTAACAATTCTATTAATGTGAAAGCTTTACGGTTCATTAAAAATTTCTTAAATCTATTTCAACCATATCTCTATTAACTTTATTTGGCTGACAAGGATCCTTCCAGCATGTAAGAATTCTTAAGACGTAATCATTACCTTTATAATAATTCAAATAACCTAAATCAGCCGCATTACCATTTGCAAGATAGTTTCGACAAGCTTTTGTATTAGGTAGATGTGGATTCATTATTTTTGATAAGTCTCCAGTTGCACATTCTGTATCTAAAGCTCTAATTAAATCATCAGTTTTATTTATTGGGCACGATATACCAAAAGCTTTATCTGCTAGCCCATTATTACATTTGGTTAATTCACTCTTAATAAATTTATGATAATTGTTATAATTGGTTTTAATCACATTAACCTTAGCAGCACTAGTATACCCATTATAAGCAACAACCCCTACTGCAGCTAGAATACCGATGATAGCTACTACGACTAGGAGTTCAATTAAAGTAAAACCATTACGCTTCATAATAAAAACTCTACCACTGTTACCATAGTGTTGCCAAGTTGAAATCATTTCAAGGTTATTGTTGCAAACAACTGTTTATTTTAACTATATCAATTGATTTGTAATCAATAGGTCCACACTCTGAACAGACTAAGGCTAAAATTACTCACGAATATTATATGTTACACTTGTTGCTTTACCACTATTCTCAACGCAAGTGTCTAAATAAAGTGTAAGTCTATTCTGAGATGGATACCAACCGACTGCTAAGTGATGTACGCCTTGTTCATTTAAATAGGTTCTTTGACTACCACTTGGATAACATTTGCCTTGATAAGGGCCTGGGTGAACAGATTCTCTGCTATCATTGAAAACATTTTTAATTGTAGATTGAAAAAAATTTTTCATAGCAAAATTTATTTTTGATGTACTCACGGATGAGCCAAATAAATCAGAACAATTTAGAAGATTTGTTCCATTTAAATTTAATATACCTAATGTAGAATCTAATTCACATTTTCTAGTCTCTGCTTGCATAAATTTTATAATGATTTTGTGATTTGCCTTAGTGGCATTCTTTTTAGCACTAGCAGTATACCCATTATAAGCAACCACCCCTACTGCAGCAAGAATACCGATGATGGCTACAACGACTAAAAGTTCTATTAGCGTGAAGGCTTTGTGGTTCATTAATAAAATATTACCATTGATAAAAAGATATTTGTGTTTCTAATTGATTTTTAGCATCAGTACATGGTTGTTTAAAACAAGTACCTAAGTTTACCCATACTTCTCTGTTGCTATTTGATGGCACTCGTAAAAATGTAAATCCAGCATGATAATTATACATACTACCTTCCTGTAAAACATACATATTTTTACCATTCCAACCTGTAACTGAAAATTTATTAATCCATTCTAATTGATTATTAATATGGTTTTTAAAATATTCTGGAAAAAATGCCTGAACATTTCCAAAGCAAGTATGAGTATAGTATTTTTTACTGTTCAATCTACTCATCAACTGAACAGTACCTTCTAGTTCACAATTTGTAATTATTAGACTGACTTGGTTGGCAACAAATTTGTGATTAGATTTTGCAGTAGAAGCTTTTGCGGACCCTGTATACCCATTATAAGCAACCACTCCTACAGCAGCTAAAATACCGATGATAGCTACAACGACTAAAAGTTCAATTAAGGTGAAAGCTTTACGGTTCATTAAATAACTATAATTTTTTATCTCTTTAAGTACAAGTTTAGTACAAGTTTGAACAAATTAATTAAGCCTTATTCTTTAATATTTATTGAAAGCTAAATTAAAATAATGGGACTTTATAGGATGTTTAGACTGCCTTGGACTACTATGGACTGACTTTAAGTTCTATCCCTCGGCTTTTAAGTCCTTTGTGTCTACCAATTTCACCACGAGGGCATTTGTGAATTTCATGAGTATTTATGTTAATATTTATAATTGAACAAGTGCAATTCGTAAAATTATTTTCATTATTTCTTTATCCATTATTTACAAGACATGAAGCTGATTGATTAAGAATGAAAACTTTCAATTTATCAAAATTTTTTATTTCACAATAGGTTTTCATATTAACATTTGAATATTCGAATATTAAAGACTCACTATTTAATATAATAATATCTGGTTTATTAGAAAAATTATCAATATCAACATTTGTATATGAGTTATAGAGTCTATTTATTTCAGACTTAGGAAGAATAATTTGCTGGGTTTTTGTCGGACTTGAGCTTTTGATAGATTCCAATTCTTTCTCATCAAAATCATTAGAATTATTAAAAGTGGTTAAAGAATTTGCCTGATATCTATACCAAGAGATATATTTGATGTATTCATTATTATATCTCCATGAACTTTTTTTATTAGAAATTATTTTAGAAAAATTATCAGGACTAATGTTCAGAAATTTCAAATTTTGAATAAAATTATTTTCAAGTTGATCAAAATTTAACGAAGATATAGATGACTCTATTGAACTAAATTCTTTTTTTCCCTTAAACATCCATAATACTTGAGGTCTGATAGAAAATGATAAAAGGTTATTTAAATCATTTGAGTTGTTATCAATTAACTTTTGCAGTTTTGTATAATCTTTTCTTAATAACTCATCCTCATTATTTAATAGTTTTTCATAATTAATGAATTGAAAAATAAAAATAAAAAAAATGGATAGAAAAGTAAAAATATAATTATAAGTTTTCAAGTATTTAGATAGTAAAGTTTTCGAAACAAAATTTAAGAACAAACAAAAATAAACTATCAATATTAAAGTTGAAATAATAACGATCCAATTAAGGAAATGATATATCTCACTAACCGATGGGCTAATAATAATAAAAAAAAATGGAGATAAAATTGTTGCTATAAAAAGATAATAAAAAAAATTTATTTCTTTAAAATTAATTTGATTTGTAAATTTTACTAAAAAAAACCTTAAAAAAGTTATCAAAATAAATATGAAAATAAATTTAAAAGTAAATATCTTTGATAAGAAATGAACTAAAAGAAGTACCTTATATTCGTAATTAAGATCTATCATTCCAACCATTGCCGAAAAATCTTTTTCAGAAAATAAAAATAAATAGAGATAAGGTATTACCAAAATTAAGAAAATTAAAATAGAATATAAAATATTTTGGTAATTATTTCTTAAATATTCTTTATTAATTAATAGTTTACTTATTAATAGAAAAAAAAATAAGATAACTAAATTAATAAAATTATAGTAATAAGATACAAAAACTAAAGAAAGAGAAATACCGACAAATAAGAAATTATTAAGTTCGAACTTTTCATTTTTGTAATATAATAGAGCTAAATAAACACCCCAAAAATAATAGCAACTGGTAACCAATGGTCTTGGAAATCTAAAATTAAAAAGACCATTAATAATATTTAAATTTATATTAAATAATTGAACATCATTTGTAATTGAAGGTAACACAAAGATAAAAATTGAAGTAAATAAAGCTAGATAATAATTAATATTACAGTTGGTAAGAATTTTGAGAATAATTATTAAGAAAACATATAAAAAAAATAATTCTAAAATTAAAAAGCTCGAAAAACTTAAAAGTTTAAACAAAATAGCGTGAAATAAAATTGAATAGATTGGGATGGGAATTAAGTTCTCAGAACTAATTTCATTTAAATAATCTGGAGAAAAATTTAAATCTAAAACATTAAAAATAAAGGGTAAGTAATAAACATCAGATATATCAAATAAGATTTTGTTTATTAAATTTTCATCATTAAATATCAAAAATGATGAAAACCATTTAAAAAAAATTATTAAAAAACTTAAAATGAATATATTTATATCAAATATGTTATTTAATTTATTATATTTTTGTAAAAGCATTAATTTTGTCGTTTTGAGAATGTTTAAAATTCAAATCACTTAAATCAAAAATTACAATAATTTATTAATTTTTGATATTATATAATTCATCTCTGAATTACTAATTTTTAAAAAAGAAGGTATGTAAAATCCATATCTACCTAGATAAGATGAATTTGGATATTTTTTTTTGGGGAAAATTTTCATCTTTTTGAAAATATCTTGTTCATGCATTGGCCAAAAAAAAGGTCTAGCTCCTATGCCAAAATTATTTAATTTTTTTATAATTTTAGAGGCTAAAACTTTCTTATTTTTTATTACAATACCAACTACCCAATAAATATTTTTTGAGTAAGAAATTTTTGGTGGTGTAATATAAATGTTTTTATTTTTTGATAATCTTTGGAAATAATAATTTCCTATTTCCATTTTTCTTTTTACAACTGAATTTAATCTTTCCAGTTGTCCCAATCCTAAAGCTGCTTGTATATTTGTAATTCTATAATTCCAACCAATATCATCGTGATTAAACCTTTGTTTTTTTCCAAAACATAAATTTCTTAGAGTTTTACAACTATCATAAAGTTTTTTATTATTAGTTGAAATCATTCCTCCCTCTCCAGTCGTTAATTGTTTATTGGCATAAAAACTAAAAGTACTAATATCCCCAAAAGATCCACACATTTTATTTTTATACTTTAAACCAATAACTTCAGCTGCATCTTCAATTAAGAAAATTTTATTTTTTTTACAAATCTTTAAAATTTTATCCATATCATTTGCAAAAGAATAAATATGAGTAATTATTATAGCTTTGGTTCTTTTATTAATCTTTTTTTCAATATCCTCAATTTTGATATTCCAGGTATCAATATCACAATCAACTAATACAGGTTTTGCATTTTGTTTTACTACTGCTAGAGCATTAGAAATAATTGTAAAATTAGGAATTATTACTTCATCATTTTTTTTTATATTTAAAGCTTTAATAGCTACCTCAAGAGCAGCTGTTCCATTTGAAACAGCAATAGAATATTTTCTTTTTATTTTTTTTGAAAATTCATTTTCAAATAATTTTACCTCAGGACCGTCAGATGAAATCCATCCTTTTTTAAGAACCTTATTAACAATACCAATATCCTTATTTGATACGTGTGGAATACTAACAGGAATAAATTTTTTCTTATTTAATTTTAATTTTGTTTTCATTAACTTTTTCAAATTTTACTTTATCCATTGATAATGAATATGGACCCTGTTTAACTTCTATCATTTGAGTATCTTTTAATACTTTAAAACCATGACCTCCGTTCGATAACATAATTAAATCATTTGCGTAAAGTTTTTTACTAAATAAATATTTTTCTTTATTATTATAAAAATCAACTCTTAAAATACCTTTTAAAATTATTATAACTTCGGTTGTAAGTAAAATTTTAGACTGACGTTTATTATGTCTGTGGGGTAAAATTATATAATTTTTTTTATGATTCATATAACCAAATTGCTGGGTAGCATTTTTGTCTGTAAAAAAGCTCACTCCTTTTTTCTTTTTGTAGCTGTTTCTGACTATTAAAGCGTATAGTTTTTTTTGATTAAAAATTTTTTCAATCATCTTAATTTAATTTTTTCTAAATCTTGTAATTATTATTCTAATTAAATAACCAAATCCTAATGTAAAAAATCTTAAAATACTAGAAGCAGTTTTGCTTCCTTCAACATCAGGTGGTTGAACATATGGTAACTCACAAATTTTCATTCCGTTTTTTTTAATCTTATATAGAAATTCGATAAAAAACTCTCCATGTCCATACGCTATTGGTACACCATGATTTAGAACTTCTTTACGCATTAAAAAAATACTGCTTGTATAATCTTTAATATCTTTA
>CACDVM010000009.1 GCA_902556265.1 uncultured Pelagibacteraceae bacterium | reverse complement strand
GACTTACTAAATGAGTTCTTCCACCTCTACCTTGTCTACCTTCAAAATTTCTGTTTGATGTTGAAGCACATCTCTCTTCGGGCTTTAACTTATCTGCATTCATCGCTAAACACATAGAACAACCTGGCTCTCTCCATTCAAAACCAGAATTTATAAAAATTTTATCTAATCCCTCCTGTTCTGCTTGCTCTTTCACTAAACCTGATCCTGGAACAACCATCGCATGTACATGCGAGGCTATTTTTTTATCTTTTAAAATTTTTGCGGCCTCTCTTAAATCCTCAATTCTACCATTCGTACAGCTTCCAATAAAAACTTTATCTATCTTAATATCTTTAGCTGCCATATTTGGTTTTAAGCCCATATAATTTAAAGATCTTTCTAAAGAATTTTTTTTGTCTTCATCCTTCTCATTTTGTGGATTCGGCACTTTTTCATCAATTGTAATTACGTCTTGAGGGGATGTGCCCCAAGTTATCATAGGCAAAATTTCATCAGCTTTTAAATTTATTTCTTTATCAAATTTAGCACCTTCATCAGTTTTCAAATTTTTCCAATACTCTAAAGCTTTATCCCAATCTTTTCCTTTTGGTGACATTGGTCTATCTTTTAGATATTTAAATATTTTTTCATCAGGAGCAATAAGTCCTGCTCTAGCACCACCTTCAATTGTCATGTTACAAATCGTCATTCTTTGCTCAACACTTAATGATTTAATTAAGTCACCTGCATACTCTATTACACATCCTGTTCCACCTGCTGTACCAATTTTTCCAATAATTTGAAGAATTACATCTTTAGATGTAACGCCTATTGGAAGTTTACCATTTACGTTAATTCTAAAATTCTTTGCTTTTTTTTGAACTAATGTTTGTGTTGCTAAAACATGTTCTACTTCTGAAGTTCCAATTCCAAAAGCCAAAGCACCAAATGCACCATGGGTAGCAGTATGACTATCGCCACAAACTATGACTGTACCCGGTTGAGTAAAACCTTGCTCAGGACCAGTAACATGAACAATACCTTGTCTCTTATCGTTCATTCCAAAAAGTTGGACACCAAATTCTTTACAGTTGGCCTCTAAAGTTTCAACTTGTATTTTTGACTCTTGGTCAGAAATACCCTGAGACCTATCTGTTGTAGGAACATTGTGATCTGCAACTGCAAGAGTTAAATTTGGATGCCTTACTTTACGTTTGGAATTTCTTAATCCCTCAAAAGCCTGGGGACTAGTAACTTCATGTACTAAATGTCTATCAACAAATAGTAAAGCGGTTCCATCATCTTGTTGATCTACTAAGTGATCGATCCAAATTTTATCGTAAAGAGTATTGGGCATTGAAAAAAAAATTATTTTTTTTCCGGTGTATTTTCAAGTTTTTTTTCTGTTTTAGCTTCTACTTTGGGAGCTTCCTCTTTTTTAGCTTCTGCTACCGGTGCTGCTTCTGCTTTAGGAGCTTCCTCTTTTTTAGCTTCTGTTACTGGAGCTAAATTTTCTTCAGTCACAGTTTCAGGTTTAGCATCAATATCTATTCCAATTTTTTTTCTAATTTTTTCTGCAATTCTTGCTGATTTACCAGTTCTGTCTCTTAAATAATAAAGTTTTGCTCTTCTTACTTTTCCTGATCGAATTACTTTAATTGTATCAATTACTGTACCATATAATGGAAAAGTTCTTTCAACACCTTCTCCAAAAGATATTTTTCTTACAGTAAAAGATGAATTTAGGTCTCTGCTTTTCTTAGCTATACAAACACCCTCGAAATACTGAATTCTCTCTTTTTTACCCTCAGTAATTCTGACACCAACCTTGACTACATCTCCAGGGAAAAAATCAGGAATTTTTTTTTCTGAAAGAATTTTTTTTACGTTATGTTGGTTTATTTCTTCTATTGTTTTCATTTTAATATTTAACAAATTAATCTTTCTTATATTTTTGCCACAAATCTGGTCTTCGGTCGCGTGTTATAGCCTCAGATTGAGATAAACGCCAGTCTTTAATTTTACTATGATCTCCAGACAATAATACGTCTGGCACTGATTTTTCCTCCCATATTTGAGGTTTTGTGTATTGAGGATGCTCTAAAAGACCATTTTCAAAGGTTTCATCAAGTGAAGATTTATCATTCCCTAATACCCCAGGCAAAAGTCTTAGAATACTATCAAGTACTACTAATGCAGCAGTTTCACCTCCAGATAAAACATAATCTCCTATGCTTATTTCTTCAATATTTCTAGTTGCTAAAACTCTTTCGTCCACCCCTTCAAAATGACCACATATTAAAGATATGGATTTTTCTTTAGACAGATCCTGGGCAAGTTTTTGATCAAATTTTTTACCCTTAGGTGAAAGATAAAAAACTCTTTCTCCCTTTTTAACTTTTTGATCAAGTGAGTTTGCTAAAACATCAGCTTTTAACAACATTCCTGTTCCTCCTCCATAAGGAGTATCATCGACTGTTTTGTGTTTATCAGTCGCTGCATCTCTTATGTTTATTACACTTAAGTCCCACAATTTATTAGACAAAGCTTTTCCATAAAGACCTTTATCTAAAGGTCCAGGAAAAACTTCTGGATAAAGAGTGAATACTTGAGCTTGAAACATAGGCAAACTTTATATTATTTTTTTTCCTTTTTAGGAGCTTCCTCTTTTTTAGCTTCTGCTTTAGGAGCCTCTTCCTTTTTAGCTTCTGCTGCCGGTGCTGCTTCTGCTTTAGGAGCCTCTTCCTTTTTAGCTTCTTCAGATCCTTCTTTTTTTCTATCTTTCTTTGGAATTGCTTTTTGAGGATTGTTTCCATTAGCAGGCATAGGCATTAATTCATTTTCACCTAAAATTCTTGCTACTCTTGTTGTTGGTTGTGCACCTTGGCCTAACCAATACTTAATTCTTTCAGCTTCAAGTCCAATTCTCTCTTTTTTTTCTTTAGGAAGTAATGGATTGAAAAAACCTACTTTTTCAATAAATCTTCCATCTCTTGCAAAACGACTATCTGCTACAACAACTTTGTATACTGGTCTTTTTTTTGTTCCTCCTCTTGATAACCTTAACTTTAACATTTACTCTCCTTTTTTTATTTTAATTGATTAAGTAATTCTGGTGGTATTCCTTTATCAGACATACCTTTCAGATTTCCTTTAGACATCTTTTTCATCATTTCAGACATCATTTTAAATTGCTTTAGCAATTTATTGATAGTGGCTGGATCTGTTCCA
This sequence comes from uncultured Pelagibacteraceae bacterium, assembly GCA_902556265.1. GTDB lineage: Bacteria > Pseudomonadota > Alphaproteobacteria > Pelagibacterales > Pelagibacteraceae > Pelagibacter. Next base: position 30,150 of record CACDVM010000009.1, on the reverse strand, counting down.
GAGCCATTAGCAATTCTTTTTTTTCTAGAACCATCTATTATTTTTGGGTTCTCTCTCTCTTTTTTAGTCATAGACAAAATTATCGCTTCATTTTTTGTAATAACACTCTCATCTATACCTGCAGCATCCATTTGAGACTTAACCTTAGATACACCTGGCATAAAAGACATTACACCTTCTATTCCGCCCATTTTTTTTCATTTGTCGTAATTGAATTAAATAATCTTGCATTGAAAACTGTCCCTTTTTTAAATTCTCTTCAGCCTTTTTAATATTTTCTTCACCTAGATCTTGTGCTGCTTTTTCTACAAGAGATACAATATCTCCCATTCCCAAAATTCTATTGGCAATTCTATCTGGATGAAATACCTCAAGGTTTTCAATTTTTTCTCCTACTCCTAAAAATTTAATTGGAACTTGAGAAACGAATTTCATACTTACAGCTGCTCCACCTCTCGCATCACCATCTGCTCTAGTTAAAATTATTCCTGAGAGATTTACAGTGTTCTTAAATTCTTTTGCTACAGACGCAGCCACTTGTCCTGTAAGAGAATCTGCAACCAAAAATGTCTCTGCAGGTTTTATTGTGTCTTCAATTTGTTTGATTTCACTCATCATTTGGAGATCAATCTGTGTCCTACCTGCGGTATCAAATAATATTATGTCAGCGCCATTTAAATTTGCTGCACTGATAGCTCTTTGACAAATATCAGCTGGTTGTTGACCTTCAATAATTGGAAGAGTTAAAATATTATTTTGTTCTCCTAAAGATTTTAATTGTTCTTGGGCGGCTGGCCTGTAAATATCCAAGCTAACCATCATAACTTTCTTTTTTTTTGTACTTTCTAAATACTTTGCAAGTTTTGCTGTTGTAGTTGTTTTACCAGAGCCTTGTAAACCAACTAGCATCATTGGCACTGGTGGGACTGCATTAAGATTTATATCGTTATTTTTTTCACCGAGTAGACTAACCAGTTCATCATAAACGATCTTAACCACCATATCTCCAGGTGATGTAGATCTAATTATCTCTTGTCCTAAAGCTTTTGGCTTAACCTTTTCAATAAATTCTTTAGCTACATCTAAAGAGACATCTGCTTCAAGTAAGGCTTGCCTAATACCTCTCAAACCTTCATCAACTTGATTTTCATCAAGTGAAGGAGCTTTTTTTAAAGAAGAAAAAATTTCTTCGAATTTATTTGTCAAATTTTCAAACATATTTATTACACACAGCAGTAATCACACTAGTGGGCGAACCCTCGCTGACTAGTGTCGATCTCTTTGTTTCCAAAGACACCGCAAATTTAACGTTTTTGCGGAAACTGCCACAAACTATAATAGAGGTTCAAAAAGTCAATAAATAAGTTAAATAACTATATATGGACATTAAAGCTTTTAAAATGGATGGATTAGGTAATGATTTTGTTATCATAGACAATAGACAAAAAGTTACTGACTTAACAAAAGAACAGATAATTAAAATTTGTGATAGAAATTTTATTGGTTGTGATCAATTAATATTAATTGAAAATGACAACAATGCTGATGCTCGTTTAAAGTTTTTTAATTCTGATGGGGGTGAGTCTGGTGCATGTGGTAATGGTACAAGATGTGTTGCAGATTTAATTTCAAAAGAAAAGGATAAGAAAAATATTACTCTAACTACTCTATCTGGAAATTTAAAATCAGAGATATTAGGAAATAACTTTGTTACAACTGAAATTGGAAATGCAAAAACTAGTTGGAATGAAATTCCTCTTTCTGTTGAGGTAGATACAAAAAATTTAAATATTAAGATTAATGATTTAAATAAAAAAGAATATTCTGGTGGGACTTCTATAAATGTTGGAAACCCACATGTTATATTTTTTGTTGATGAAATTAAAAATTTTGATATTACAAAAATTGGTCCTCAAATTGAAAATCACAAAATGTTTCCAGAAAAATGTAATGTTACAATCGCTAAGGTTATAAATAGAAATTTAATCAGAGTTAAAGTTTGGGAAAGAGGAGCTGGATTAACGAAGGCATGTGGAACTGCAGCATGTGCAACAGCATTTGCTGGCAGATTAAATAACCTTACTGATAATAATACAGATATTGAATTTGAGACTGGAAAATTATCAATTTTTATAGATAAAAAAAATTCTATTCATATGAAGGGACCTGTTTCAGATATAAAAGAAATCTCAATAAAATTATAATGGGAATATTCGATAAATTTAAAAAAGGTTTTCAAAAAAGTGCTTCGGCATTCTCATCTGGTCTTAAAGAAATAATTGTAAAAAAAGAAATAGATGATGAAAATTTAAATAAAATTGAAGAATTTTTAATCCAATCTGATGTTGGAATTGAGGCTGCTTCTGAAATAAAGGAAATAATTTCAACTAAGAAAGTAGATCCTAATAAAGATTTAACGTCAGAGATAAATCTAATTTTAAAAGAATATATTATTTCATTAATGAAACCATTGGAGAACAGTTCTTTTTTTTCGAAAAAAGAAAAACTTAATGCAACTTTAATTTCTGGCGTAAATGGTGTTGGTAAAACTACAAGCATTGGTAAAATTGGAAAAATTTTAAAAAGTAATGGTAATAAAGTTATGTTTGCAGCTTCAGATACCTTTCGAGCTGCAGCAATTGAGCAATTAGAAAATTGGGCTAATAAAATTGATGTTCAAATAACTAAATCATCACAAGGGTCTGATCCTGCTTCAGTTGCGTACAAAGCTATTGAAGAAGCTATTAACAATAATTTTGATCAAGTTTTAATTGATACAGCTGGAAGGCTTCAAAATAAAAAAAATTTAATGGAAGAATATAAAAAAATTGCAAATGTAACAAAGAAAATAGATCCTGATGCACCACATGATGTTATTTTAGTTTTAGATGCAACTTCCGGCCAAAATATTATTAGTCAAGTAGAGGAATTTAACAAAATTATTCCAATAACAGGAATCGTCATGACGAAATTAGATGGAACTGCTAAAGGTGGAATTCTTTTGGCAGTAGCAAAAAAATATAAACTTCCAGTTATTGCTTTAGGTTTAGGAGAAAAAGAAGATGACTTACAAATATTTGATGCTGAAAAATTTGCAGAGGCTTTTACTCAAGTTAGTTAATTAAATTACTTGATATTAGAGGTTTATAATAACTACATTTATAATTATCTTTAAATTCAAAATGACCACAATTTTTAGCAAAAGAAGAAATGATAAAATTAAATTTACCAGTGGTTGGGTATAATTCTAATTTTTTTTCTACAATATCAAATTTAAAATTAGCATTTAAACTTTTAACTGCACTAATCATGACTAGAGTTTTGTTATCTTTTAATAAATAATATGCAAAATCGTCTGGGAATACTGGAAAATCGTATTGTTCAAGGTAGTACTTTGCATGAGATGGAAACCAATCGTAGGATATTAAAGGAGATGAGGTTTTAGTTTTATAATCATAAATATAAAGATCTTTTGGATAATCATTAATATAATTTTCTGTCTCTCCTCTTGCTAAAATAGAATTTTCTCTACCTTTAAAATACAAAGTGAAATCTTTATTATGAGAATTCATCTGATCTATATGAAAGAGATTGTCAGGTGAAAAATTATTATCTTTTGCAATAGCAATTTTGTTTAAAGAAAAAAGAAAAATGACTAATAAAAATATTCTATTCACATAATAGAACTACAAAAAAATATTGAATTTTATTTGGTTAGAATGTGGCCTAATTTAAACTTTCAATGAATGATTTAATTGCATTAACCAATTTTTCATCAAATTCCATCATATGATTGTCATATTTTGTAAAGTATGAATATTTAGGTTCATTTGCTATTTCATAAATTTTTTTTCCCATTGAGAATGGTACTATTTGATCTACTTCACCATGCATTACTAAGATGGGTGAATTTATGTTCTTAACCTTTTTATAATTTTCAAATTTATCTTTAAGCAATAAATTAACTGGGATATAGGGATAGAATGTTTTGGCAGCATCTATCATAGAAGTAAAGGGTGTTTCTAAAATTATACCTGCATAATTTTTCTTTTGAGCTAAATGTGTGGCCACACCAGTTCCTAAAGATTCTCCATACAAAATAAGATTTTTTTCATTTACTCCTTTTTTTGCTAACCAATTAATTGCACTTTTACCATCTTCATAAAGACCTTGTTCTGTAGGTTTCCCATTGTTGCCACTAAAACCTCTCCATGCTATGATTAAAAAATTGATATTCATATCTTGAAAGTGATTAAGTTTATGAATTCTATTTTCTAAAGATCCAGCGTTACCATGAAAATAAACAAGAGTTTTATAATCCTTAATATTTTTTTCATGATACCATCCAATTAATTCAACGTTATCTGAAGTTCGTATCTTTACTTTTTCAATTTTTACTGAAATTTTATCTCCTGAATAATTATTTTCATTTGGATGGTAAAGTAAATTACGTTGATAAAAGTATAAAAATACTAAAACAAAGAGATATAATGAGAAGATGATTAAAACTAATTGCAATAAATTCTTCCTAAATTTTTTGAACATTTTTTTTCTTTGCTAAGTATACGCCAATAAATACCAAAACTGTTCCTATCAAATGGTAATTTTCTAACTTTTCTTCAAATAAAAAATAACCGTAAATTGCACCATAAATAGTAAAAATATATAACGTAAATCCAGTCAAAGATGCACCAAGTTTTTTTTGGGCCATCGTATAAAGAGTAAAAGCAATAATTCCTGGAGAAATCGCAGCAAAAATTACCCAAATAAAAAATTCTTTGCTAAATACAGTTTTTTCAAAAAAAATTTCCTCTCCAACATAAAATGGCAACAAGCTAATGGCACCAAAAAATGCGATTAGGGTAAATCTTTGAAAAATTTCAAGTTTTGTTTTCCAATAAAATAAATAAATTGAGTATAGCGCCCAACCTATAGCGGCAGCTAGCATCCAAAGATCTCCAATAGTAAAATTAAGATTAATTAATAAATTTAAATCACCTTTGATAATAATTGCAAATACACCAATTAAACAGGTTATAAGTCCAATAACTTTAGTTAAATTGATTTTTTCATTAAAAAAAATACTAGAAATTAAAATTATAAATATTGGAGAAGAAGTATATATAATCCCCATATTAGTTACTGTAGTAGTTTGTCCAGCTAAAAAAGGGAAAGCACCACAAACACCACAGCCTGTTGCTCCTAAAAAAAAAAGTTTTTTATATTCTTTTTTCATAGTTTTATAATTTTTTTTTAATGACATATAAGTAAAAGGTAAGAGAATTAAAAAAACTAATGTCCATCTCCAAAATGCTAAAGAAATTGGTGGAACATATTCAACACCACCTCTAGCTACAACTAGATTTGATGCCATAAAAATGGGCTGAATAAATAAAAGTGAAAATGCAAAAAAATTGTTAGCTTTCATGCCCAATGATTTTTTTTGGATTATTTATTTTTTATCAAAGAAGGCCTCATAAACCATCATAAAAATTGCGATACCCATTAAAATATAAACAGGTAATACATCAAAAAAACCTATCATAGATGATCTGGTTAATGTGGTTGCAAGACCAACTAGGAAAGCTATTGCAACTAAAGATCCTAAGAATGTTGTAAACTTTTGCATTTTAATTATTACATTCCTTTTCTAACCAATTAGCAACCCCTAAAAATCTATGATCATCATATCGATCACCTATTAACTGAACTCCTAACGGTAAATTGTTTTCACCTTCAAGTAAAGGGAGAGAAATACAAGGAGTTCCTAAATAAGACCAAACTTTATTAAATTCTGCTGTCCCTGTACTTTTCAGGCCTTTTGGAGCTACTCCTGGACTCGAGGGTGACAACACTCCATGATAGTCCTCAAAGACTTCTTGATAAGACTCATAACTTCTTTTTTTAAAATCAATTGCTTCTGCATATTCTTTTGCTGAGTACTTGTTACCCTTGGCTATAGCTGTCTGCATATATTTTGATAATTTTTTTTTATATTTTTTATAATACATTGCAAAATTATTAGCCAAATCTGTTTCATGAATAATTTGATGATATTTATGAATATCTTTAAAATATGATGGAGTGTCAAATACTTCAATATTTTTTAGTGACTTAATAAAATATTCAAAAGACTCTCTAGACTTTTTATCAATTATCTTCCAATAATCTGACTTATAAAAAATAAACTTAGGTTCATATGCTGGACCTTTTTTTGTTTCTTCTAAAATATTTTCAGCTGAATAGTAAATAGTTGATGGATCATGACGATCTTTTTTTATTAAAACTTTTGCTAATAACGCAACATCTTGAACTGTTCTTCCAAACAATCCGACATGATCTAATAAATAAGATGTTCTTAAAATACCATTTCTTGAAATCAAACCATAACTTGGTTTGTAACCAACAACTCCACAATAAGAAGCTGGTCTAATGACTGAACCTCCTGTTTGTGATCCAATTGAAAGTGGTGCCATTAATGAAGCAACAGATGCTGCTGAACCACTAGAAGAACCGCCTGGCGTTCGCGAATAATCATGAGGATTTGTTGTTTTTGGTGGACCAAGATATGCTAATTCAGAAGTATTTGTTTTACCCATTACTATTGCGCCAGCTGCATGTAAAAGTTCAACTACCTCAGCATCTTGAGAATAAGATTTACCTTTTCTTATTGTTGTTCCACATTCAGTCGGCATATCTACAGTTCCAATAATGTCTTTAAGAGCAATTGGTACTCCATGTAATAAACCAACTGGTTTTCCCGATCTTCTATGCTCATCGGCATCTGCGGCTTTCTCTAATAAAATTTTTTTATCAAAATGTGCCCATGCCTTAATATCTTTTTCAAATTCATTTATTCTTTCGATATATCTTTCACAGATTTCGACTGAAGTTAATTGACCGTCTTTAATCTTTGAGGCTATCTCCTCAACACTAAGTGAAAATATATCAATCATTTTTTTTAGTCAGCAAACAATACATCTGGCAACCATAGGGCAATTCCAGGAAACATATACATTAAGAACATTCCAAAGATTACAATGCCTAAAAAGGGCATGATACCTTTAAATATTTCTAATAATTCGACATTTGCTTTTTGAACTCCTTTTAAATAATAGGCCGACATTGCCATTGGTGGTGTTAAAAAAGATGTCTGTAAATTTAAAGCAATTAGCATTGCAAAGAAATATGGATTAACATCAAAAACTTCTAAAAGAGGCAAAAATATTGGTACAAATATAATTAAAATTTCAGTCCATTCTAAAGGCCAGCCTAAAAGAAAAATTATTATTTGAGTTATTACCAAAAATTGCCATGTTGTAATATTTATTGATGTAAAAAAATGTTCAAATACTTCATGTCCACCTAAATAAGAAAAAACAGAAGAGAAAGTCCATGATCCTATGAACAACCACATAATCATTGCAGTAGTTTTTGCAGTAAGAAAAACTGACTCTTTAAAATTTTGCCATTTTAATGTTTTATAAAACCATGATAAAAGAATTGCACCAAATGCCCCTGCCGCAGCTGCCTCTGCTGGGGTTGCTATGCCTGCTAAAATTGTTCCAAGAACTAACATAATCAAACCAAATAAAGGTACAAAAGAAACTAGTACCTCTTTTAAAATTTCTGATCTTGGTGGGATTTCTTCAGCTGGTGGTCTAGGTGCTATTGATGGATTTAACCATGCCCTAGTAACTGCGTATGCAATATAAAGTCCTGCCAACATTAATCCTGGAAAAATAGCAGCTGCAAATAATCTTAACGGTGATAATTGTGCAATTACAGAATAAACAATCAACATAATACTTGGTGGAATGAGAATTCCTAAACAACCACCAGCACATATTATTCCAGATGCAAATTTTTTATCATACCCTGCCTTAACCATTGCAGGCCATGCAAGTAGGCCCATTAAAGTTACAACTGCTCCTATTATTCCTGTTGCTGTAGAGAATAATGTACAAGTTATTAATGCAGCAACAGCCATTGATGCTGGTAATCTATGTGCAGCTAATCTTATGGCGAAAAATAATTTAGCAACAATACCAGCTCTCTCAACCAAATACCCCATAAATAAAAAGAGTGGTACCGCAGTAAGAACATTATTATCCATTACGGTGTATGTATTTTTAACAAATAAAGAAAAAATTCTATTATCAAAAAGATGATCCATCAAAACTGGATCATAGTAAGCATAATAACCAAAGCCTATTCCCATGGCCATTAAAGTGAATGCTATTGGAAAACCTAATAAGACTGTAAATAGGAATACGCCCATCATTAAAATTGCGACTTCAGGATTAGTCAAACTAGACAGCATTTTGATTATCTTCCTCTTGAGATGTTCTCATTAAAATTTTTTCTGTCTCCTCTGCTACAACCATTCTTGCAGGCCATTGACCAGACTGAATACATAATATTGATCTAAACACTTCACTAATCCCTTGGATTATCAATAAAATCCCTGCAGCAGGTATCATAGATTTCACCATATAAATTTGAATTTGAGCAGGGCTACTCCAACTAGTTTCTTTTATCTTCCATGCTTGTGCTGCATATTCAAAACCATAAAAAGCTAAAGCTATAACTCCTGGGAAAAAGAAAATAAAATATAAAACTAAATCTATCCATGCTTGTGTCTTTTGACTAAACAGTCTGTAAATTACATCACCTCTCACGTGTGCTTCTGTAGCTAAACAATATGCTCCCGACATCATTAATATTGCTCCATACATCTGCATACTAAAATCAAAGTTCCATAATGTTGGGGCATTAAATGCATACGCCATAACAACTTCGTAAACTGTGCCTCCCATTAAGATTACTATGCACCATGAAAAAGCTTTTCCCATTGAGGTGCTTAAAGTGTCAGCAAATCTTATGAAGGATTTCATCATAAATCTAACGGTATATTAAAATTAACTCAAAAAAAAGGGGGTTTTTAAACCCCCTCTTTTTAAATTTTTATAAAAAAGTTAATTAGATTTTAACTTTTCCTATTGGACCAAACTCATTTTCATAAGCTAATTTGTAGTTCGGTTGATTCATCAACAGATACTTCATTGTTCTCTTAGCATATGCTTTTTGAGAATCGATAATTTTCTTAAAGAAAGGATCTTTCTTAGAAAATTCTCCAACTATTTTATCCCAACCTTTTAGTTGTTCAGCTAAAATAGCATCAGATGTTTGGTAAACATTAACCTTATGCTCGTTCATTAACTTAGCTAAGTCAGCAGAATATCTAACTAAAGCTTTAAAGTAGTTATCTGAGTTTGCGGCATAAGCAGCATTCTTCAAGATAGCTTGATGAGCAGGTGAAAGGCTATTGTATCTTTTTTTGTTCACCGGTATCTCAAACATTTCTTGAGACTGGTGGAAACTACCTAAGTGATAGTGTTTAGATACATCTTGCATTCCAAACTGTGAGTCTGATGTTGGGTTGTTAAATTCAGCAGCATCAATTAAACCAGTTTTCATCGCTGGTTGAATTTCACCACCTGGTAATTGTCTTACGACCATTCCCATTGCAGTTAAAACGTTAGTCGCTAGACCTACAGTTCTATACTTCATTCCTTTAACATCAGATACTTTTGTTACGTTCTTTTTAAACCAACCAAATGGTTGAGCTGGCATAGGCATATGAAAGAAACCAATATAATCGTATCCAACTTTTGCAAGTGTCTCGTCATATAATTTTCTTCCTCCACCATACTCCATCCATCCCATTACTTCTTGAGATGACATCCCGTATGAAGGTCCAGTACCAAAAAGTGAAGCTGCAGGATTTTTACCATACCAATATGCTGTCACCCAGTGACCCATATCAAGGTTTCCATCACTTACTGCTGCCCCAATCTCTGAAGTTTTTACAACTGCGCCAACTGGTTGAAGGTCAATTGTAAGTGTACCTCCAGACATTTCTTTTACCATGTTACAGTAGTCACCAGCCATTTCAAAAAAGATGTTAGCGCCTGAAGGCCAAGCAGCTTGCATCTTTAATGTTACATGACCGTCTGCTCTTGCAATGTTTGGCATTGCAACTGTAGCTGCAGCAACAGCTCCAGCTTTAGCAGCAGTTTTAAAGAACTTACGTCTTGAAGATGTTTTAATCTTCAATGATTTATTTTCTTTCGTCATTATTACTCCTATTAAAGTTAATTAACTGTAATAATTTAAACACAGATTAAGATTAGAGTCTTTCTTAAAATAAAGCGTATATGTCGCAAACTAAATTAAATACAATCCTTAGTAGAATTAATTTACTTTATTAGTACAATTACCTGTTTTGAAAAATTCATCAATATTATCAATTGCTAAATTGGCCATGGCTATTCTAGTATCTTTAGTTGCGCTTCCTAAGTGAGGTAAAATAAAAGCTGTTTTAATTTTTAAGTAACCTGGATTTAGATTTGGTTCATTCTTATAAACATCCAGACCAACAGCATAAATTTTTCTTCTATTTAATGCATCAATTAAAGCTTCATCTTCAATTATATCACCTCTAGCAACGTTAGTTATAATTGCTCCTTTAGGAAAATACTCTACTGTCTTTTTATTAATCATATTTTCAGTTTCTTTAGTAGCTGGACAACAAATTGATAACACGTCTGAAACAGAAAAAAGACTTTTAATACTATCGTGATAAATAGCTCCATCTTCCTTTTCACCTTTTAATTTAGATCTATTATGATAATGGATTATCATCCCTAAAGATTTAGCTATCTTAGCAATCTTTTGTCCTATTCTTCCCATACCTAAAATACCTAGTCTTGTTCCCGTTAATTGTTTACCGATCAAGTAATCAGCCGACCATTTCCAACCACCTTCTCGTGCAGCTTCTATTCCCTCAGCTGCTCTTCTACATGCACCTAATATTAACAAAATACCAATTTCTGCAGTTGCGTCTGACAAAACTTCAGGAGTATTTGTGACAGCAATACCTTTTTTTTTTGCAGCCTCTAAGTCGATATTTCCAAAACCAACTGCAAAGTTAGATATTATTTTTATAGTATCTGGTAGCTTATCAATTGTTTCTTTATCCATTTTGTCTGTGAGTGAAGTAAGAATACCATCACAACCTTTACTCATTTCAATAACCTTTGATTGAGAATATAATTCATCATTACTATTAAATATTGGATCAAAAGTTTTTGAGGCTTTATCTTCGCTATCTTCTATTAATTTTCTTGTTATTAAAATTTTTTTCATAATTGTTTCCTTAAAATTAATTCAGATCAAATATTTTTCCAGGATTCATAATATTATTTTGATCAATACTTCTTTTAATCATTTTCATAACTGGAATATTGTCACCATGTTCCTCTAATAAATATTCTTTTTTATGTAGGCCTACCCCGTGTTCTCCAGTTATTGTTCCATTTAATTCTAATGCTTTTTTAATCAACAAATCATTAAATTCTCTTATTTTTTTATACATTTCTTTTTTTTCTGGATCAAAAGGCAAAAGAACATGAAAATTTCCATCTCCTAGATGACCAACCATTGGAGCTCTAAGTCCAAATTTTTTAGCTTGTTCCTCAGCATAATTTACACATTCAGTGATATTTGAAATTGGTAGACAAACATCTGTAGAATAAACTCTTCCGTTTCTGATCAAAGCTTTTACCGAATAATATACATCCCATCTTGCTTTCCAAAGCTTATTTCTTTCTTCTAGATCTTTTGCCCATTTAAATGAACTGCCGCTGTTATCTTTTGATATTTCCTCAACTATTTTAATATTTTCATTATTTGAAATTTCAGATCCATGAAATTCAAAAAATAATGTTGGAACTTCCTGAATGTCTTTTAAGTTTGAATACCTAATGCTTATTCCCATTTGATCTTTATTAAGCATCTCAATTCTTGCTATTGGAATACCATACTGAATTACTTGTTGAGCAGTTTGAACTGCATTTTCTAAAGTTGGAAAATGACATACTGCAGCCATTATACTTTCTGGTATAGGAGATAATCTTAATTGAACCTCAGTTATTATTCCTAATGTTCCCTCTGAACCAATAAAAAGATTTGTCAAATTATATCCTGCAGAAGTTTTTTTAGTTCTACTACCTGTATTTATAATATCGCCATTGGGCAAAACTACCGTAAGACCACTTATGACTGTTTTCATTGTTCCATATTTAACAGCCATTGTTCCTGAGGCTGAGGTTGACGCCATGCCCCCAATAGCTGCGTTAGCTCCTGGGTCAATTGGGAAAAAAACACCATCCTCTCTTAAATAATCATTCAATTGTTCTTTGGTGACACAAGCTTGAACTCTACAATCAAAATCCTCAACGTTTACGCTTAGAATTTTATTCATTTTTTCTAGGCAAATTGTTATTCCTTTTTCATTACCTACTACGTTTCCTTCCAAAGAAGTTCCTGTTCCAAAAGGCACTACTGGAATTTTATGTTCATTGCATAATCTTAATACTTTGGAGACTTCATCATTTGTCTCAGGAAAAACTACAGCTTTAGATAAAACAGGGTCATAGGTATCTTCTCCTCTTGCATAATTAGCTCTTGTTGACTCAGAAGTTGAGAATCTTCCATTAAAAATTTTTTTTAATTCTGATTTAACTTGATCATTCATAAAACAAATATTATTAGAGTTTTCTAGGAAAATACAGTCTATTTAGACAACATTTTTTTCAAATTTTCCAACGCATCAGAAATATTTTGCTGTGAACACGCAAAGCTAAATCTTACATAATCATTACAGGTTTTACCAAATGCTGTGCCAGGAACAATCGCAACTCCTGCATCATGCATAGCTTTTTTGCAAAATTCAGCTCCATTCATTCCTGTTCCAATTACCTTTGGGAATGCATAAAAAGCTCCACCTGGCAGACTACATTCAACACCTGGTAAGCTATTTAATCCTTCATGGATTAACTTTCTTCTTTCAGTAAACTTTTTCATCATTTCATGAATCGAGTCATCAGGACCATCTAATGCTGCTATTCCGGCAAATTGAGCGGCTGCATTTACGCATGATACACTATTTATTAGAAGCTTATTAACATGTTGAACTAAATCTTTAGGCCAAAAACTCCAACCTAATCTCCATCCTGTCATAGAATAAGCTTTGCTCCAACCTTCTAATACGATTAATCTTTCTCTTAGTTCAGGATAATTAAAAAATGTTGGCATTTCTTTATCATCAAAAATTTGCCTACTATATATTTCATCGCTTAAAATTGTAACATGAGGATGTTTTTTTAAACCTTCAGCTAACTTATCAATCTCTGGTCTTTCAACAAAACTTCCAGTTGGATTATTTGGATTTATTAATATTAGTAATCTTGTCTTTTCTGTTATTAAAGAAAGAATCTTATCTGCTTTAAATTTTAAATCTTTATCCTCAGTTAAATCATATGGAATAGAGGTTGAGCCTGTATAATTAATCATAGACTCATAGATAGGAAAGGCTGGTGTTGGATGAATAATTTCTGCTCCAGGTTCACCAAAACATTGAATAGCGTAACTCATTGTGGGTTTGCCACCAGGCATTATTAAAATTCTTTCAAAATCAATTTCAACATCATATCGCTTTTTTATCCATCTTGTTACTGCTTGACGACACTCAGGAATTCCATTGGACATCACATATCCATGATGACCATCATCTAAAGCTTTTTTGGCAGCCTCCACCACATGTTTAGGTGTTTTAAAATCTGGTTGCCCCAGACCCATGTGTATCATTGGGTTACCCTTTGCCTCTAATTTTTTTGCTTCAGCTAATACAGAAAAGGCTGTTTCTGTTCCTAAATTTTCTAAATTTTTTGCAAGTTTCATTTTAATACCTTTATAATTTTTAGTTTCTACTTCTATAAATTAATTTTGAACTATTCAACTCTTTTAAGTTTTTACAGCCCATTAAGACCATGTTCCTATTAAGTTCATCATGCATATTTTGAAGTAATTTTTCTACTCCTTGTTGACCCCCTGCGGCCAAAGAGAACAAAAACATTTTACCAAAACTACAAGCATTCGCGCCTGCTGCTAAAGCTTTTAAAACATGAGTTCCTCTTCTAACGCCACCATCTAATATTATTTCTAGCTTATCACCCACCGCATCGGAAATTGCTTTTACTTGATCAAATGGTGATCTAGATCCATCTAATTGGCGACCTCCATGATTTGATATCATGATTGCTGTACATCCAATATCAATGGCTCTTTTTGCATCCTCAACCGACATAACCCCTTTTAAAGCGAAAGGTCCATTCCATTTTTTTGCGCAATATTCGGCATCCTTCCATCCCATCGCTGGATCGTATTGCTCGTTGATATATTCAATTACTGATTTTGCAATATTTGTTCCCTTATCAGTTTTTTTTTTTACATTTGATAGTTCAAATTTCTTACCTGTTAAATAATTGAAAACCCATTTAGGACGAGTTGCAAAGCTCATTAAACTTTCAAATGTAAGTTTGGGTGGAGTAGTAAACCCAGTTCTATGATCTTTTTCTCTATTTCCTGCTACTAAAGTATCAACAGTTAAACACATAGCGTCAAAACCAGATCTTCTCGATCTTTCAATCAAATCGTCAGAAATTGATCTGTCTTTATGAACATAAAGTTGAAATAGTTTTGGTCCACTCGAAATATTTGAAACTTCCTCAATAGTATTATTTCCCATAGACGACATGCTATAAAATGTATTAAATTTTTCCGCAGCTCTAGCTGAAGCTTGATCTCCATCTGGATGATATAATCTCTGCATAGCTGCAGGAGATAAAAAAATAGGTAAATCAATCTTTCTTCCAAATAAAGTAGTCGATAAATCAGGCTTACCAACACTAGCCAAAATATTTGGGATTAAATCGCAATCATCAAATGAGTCTGTATTTCTTCTTAAAGTTACTTCATCATCTGCGCCACCATCAATGTAATGAAATATTGGTGAGGGTAATCTTTTTTTAGCTAGTTTTCTGAAGTCATCAAAGTTATGACAATTTTTTAGACTCATTATTATCTTCTAAATCTTAAATTATCTCTTTTAAGATCACTAATTTTTGTACATCCCATTAATTTCATATCTCTCACCAATTCATCCTTATATTTTTCTATTGCTCTTTCAACACCAGCCTGTCCGCCTGCTGCTAAAGCATAGAGATATAATCTTCCACCTGAACAAGCTTTTGCTCCGAGTGATAATGCTTTAAGCATATGCGTTCCTCTATGAATTCCACCCTCACAAATCACATCAAGTTTATCACCCACTGCATCAACTATTTCGGCAAGTTGATCAAAAGGGGATCTTGATCCATCTAACTGCCTTCCTCCATGATTTGAAACCATTATACCTGTACATCCGATATCAACTGCTCTTTTTGCATCTTCAACACTCATTACACCTTTAAGAGCAAAATGACCTCCCCATTGAGAACAAAGTTTTTCAGCGTCTTTCCAATTCATAGATTGATCTAGCATTGTAGAAAAATAGTTCCCAATTGAAGTATTAGTGCTAGTACCCTCTTGCACATAATCTTGGAGATGAGGTAATTCAAACTTTCCTTTTGTTAAATAATTTATTCCCCACATCGGTTTTGTAGCAAAACTAAATAGACTAGCCAAAGTTAGTTTGGGAGGAGATGTAAAACCAGTTCTTAAATCTCTCTCACGATTTCCTCCAGTAATAGTATCTACAGTTAAAGCCATGACATCAAACTTGGCTGCCTTTGCTCTTTCTAAGCATGAGTCATTTAACCCTCTATCTTTATGAAAATAAAACTGAAACATTTTTGGGGTATCAATCATAGATGAAATTTCTTCAACACTTACAGTGGCCAGTGCCGACACACCAAACATAGTATTAAATTTTTTTGCTGCCCTTCCAACAGCTCTTTCACCGTCATAGTGAAAAAGTCTTTGCAGCGCTGTTGGTGCTAAATAAAAAGGTAAATCTAATTTTTTTCCAAATATTGTGGTTGATAAGTCAACACTTTCAACTCCTCTTAAAACATTTGGAACTAAATCAACATCATCAAATGCACTGGTGTTTCTTTGATATGTAATTTCATCATCAGCAGCTCCATCAATGTAATGAAATATTGGTGAAGGTAATTTTTTTTTTGCTAGTTTTCTAAAATCACTAAAATTGTGACAATCTTTTAAGTTCATTAAAACGTGTTAAAACTTTTTTAGAAAATTAAACATATAACTATTTGCCCCAGGATTTTTATCTCCTAAACTCGCATTAGATAAATGATTATACGAAAAACCAAACTGACTGTCTTTAGGTAATTCTAATGAGAGTTGAACTTCACTTTTAAACTCTAAAACATGCCCTAAATCTTTACCATCACCTTCATTATAATAACCAGGTGTAAAACTAGGTGTAAAATTTAAAGCTCCAATTTTATATTGTGCTTGTATACCTGTATAAAAATATGTTGCATTATCAGCAGTTATCATCGCTCCGGTTATAGGAGATAAATTTCCAAGAAACGTATCTCTATTTAAATCTTCATTTTGATGTTGGAAACCAATTAATGTTGCTCTTTTACCATCATCACTAAAGTCAAACATTCCAGTGTAAACATTAAATTCAGTATTATTACTTTCGACTTTTAATTCTTCAGCAAAAACTGAAAAACTAAATAAAAAAAATGCCAATATTACTAATATTTTTTTTTTCATGAATAATATATATTTAACTTTTCTTTATAATAAATAATTTAGATAATATTGCACCTCCTATGATAAATATCAATATGGGCAATAACCAAAGAAAATAGGTATTTTTACTAAATTTAGGATCATAAAGTATCCATTCACCATATTTATCTTTTAAATATTCATAAATTTGATTTTCAGTTTGACCTTCATTTATTTTTTGATCAACTAGTATTTTAATACTATTGGCAAATTCAGAGTCTGAGTCATAAATAGATTGGCCTTGACAAATTAAGCATCTTAAATTTTTTGTAATTTTATTTTGTAAATTGTTATTCTCAGCTTTTGAATAATTAAAACTAAATAAAAAAAAAATAATAAATAAATATTTTAAAAACTTCATTGTATTATTTCTTTAATTTCTGAAAAGGAGTCAATATTAATTGGTCCCGTTATTCTTTTAATTATTTTTTTATTACTAATTAAAAATGTCTCGGGAACACCATACGCTCCCCAATCGATTGAAATTGTACCATCTGTGTCTCTTATAATAATTTTATAGGGATTTTTAAATTCACCTAAAAAAAATTTTGCATTTTGAATTTTGTCTTTATAATTGATACCAATAATTATAACATTTTTATTTTTACTCAAATCCAGTAAGAATGAATGCTCTTCTCTACATGGAATGCACCAAGAAGCCCAAATATTAACCAAATAAAACTGATTATTATTAAAGATTTCTTCTGATTTAATTTTAGTAGAAGAATTAAAAATTTTAGCAGTAAAAGATGGAATGTTTTTATCTATATTTACCTTGGGAACATAAATATTAGAATTATTCAAACCTTTATAAAAAATAAAAAATACAACACCAAAGAAAACAATTAAAATTTTCGATAAAAAATTAGTTTTCATATTTTTTTTTTAATAAACTTATAATACCGCCAAAAGTAATTAATAATACAGATATCCAAATCCATATCATGAAAGGTTTTATTTGATATCTAATATTAAAATATTCCTGATCTCGAACCAGATTCATTGTCATAAATTTATCAGTGATCATATTTGTTTTAATATCAGCTTCACTCGTGACTATATTAGGTTGATTATAAATTCTTAATTCAGGTTCCAAAACATCAATGACACCATTTTGATCCTCTATATTAAATTTTCCTGTGAGTGATTTAAAATTTTGTTTGTCATTTTGTTCTATTTTTTCAAAATTTATCTTAAATTTTTCAGAATGAAAAGTTTCGCCAATTTTTAAGTTTGTAATAACTTCAGTCGAAAAAATATTATTAAATAGAATACTTAAAATTAATAAGCTGAAACCAAAATGAGCTACATTCTGTGATAAATTTTCAAATTTATTCATAAAAAAATCTCTTAACGAAATAAGAAATAAATAGAACGCTGCTGTAATTAAAATAGTATTTGTTAAAAAACTAATATCTAAAGAATTAACTATCAATCCTGACAATAAAAGTGAAATAACCAAAAATAAGATTAAATATAATCTGTCTCTCAAATCAGATTTTATCCATTTTAATTTTGGTCCAATTGCCATTGCCAATAAAAATGGGATCAAAAAAGGAATAATCAGTTTATTATAAAAAGGAGGTCCAACTGATATTTTTTCAGAAGATAAAACTTCCAAAAAAATTGGATATACAGTGCCAATTAAAATTACTGAGAGAAAATACATCATAAACCAATTATTGATTAAAATTGATGTTTCTTTACTAAGCCAAAAGAAATGTTTTGTATTTTGATTTTCAACTTTATGAAAAGAAAAAAAAATAAAAAGAGACAAAAATATTAAACTAAATAAAAAAATTAAAATAAATAAGCCCCTTTCAGGATCACTAGCAAAAGTATGTACGGAATTTAAAATACCTGACCTTACCAAAAAAGTTCCACTCATACTTAATGTAAATGTTGATATTGATAAAATGATTACCCAAGAAGTTAAGACTAATCTTTTTTCTAAAACTAGAATACAATGAAGAAGAGTTGTTAATGCCAACCAAGGCATCAAAGAAACATTCTCAACAGGATCCCAAAACCAAAATCCACCCCATCCTAATTCATAATATGCCCAGATTGATCCAAGTAAAATTCCTATAGTCAAAAAAATCCAAGATATTAAAACCCATGGTTTAATATGCTTTGCCCATTCTTTAGAAATATTATTTAAAGAAGTCGCAGCGAGTGATGAAGAAAAAATTATTGAAGAACCTACATAGCCTAAATATAAAATTGGAGGATGAATAGCTAAAGCAGGATCTTGTAAAATTGGATTTAGACCTAAGCCTTCAATTGGAACAGGGAAAATATTGCTAAATGGATTTGATGATTTTATTAAAAAAACAAAAAAACCAATAACAATTATCTGCTGAAATAATAGAGTTAAAACTCTATATTTTTTAATTTGTTCTTTAGACTTTAATAAAAACAAAAAGATGAACAAAGTTAATACTAATAACCAAAGCAATAAGCTTCCCTCATGATTGCCCCAAGTTCCTGAAATTTTATAAAAGAGTGGCTTGGTTGTATGTGAATGATTAAAAACAGTTTGATTGCTAAAATCTGAGTTCACAAATGATAAAATTAAACCTAAAAAACTTATTACAACAAAAAGAAATTGTAAAAAAGTTAAAGAAATAATTCTTGTATTAAAAACATTTGTATTTTTAAAATTTTTGATTGAAATCAAAATAATTAATAAAGAAGTACAAAACCCAAAAATTAATGAGTAATATCCAATCAAACTAGCCAAAACCTATTTCTCCTCCAATGCAGCTTTTACTTCGGGTGGCATATAATTTTCGTCGTGTTTTGCTAAAATTTTAGTGGCTAAAAAAAAATTTTTATCCTTCAAATAACCCTCTGCAACTACACCCTTTCCTTCAGCAAAAAGATTTGGGACAACTCCTGAATAAACTATGTTTATTTCGTTCTTAAAATCAGTAATAATAAATTTTACTTCTTTCGGTTTCATAGATATTGAGTTAATTTTAACCATTCCTCCAACTCTAATTTTCTTTTCTTTGATGTTTGATAAAATTTTAATTTCTGTTGGAGATTTAAAGTAAAGTACATTTTCTTCTAAAGATTTTAAAATTAAAGAAACTGTTAAGATTAAAGTAATTAAAATTAACAAAACAAAAAAAAACCTTAGTTTAACTTTACGACCATACATGGTTTAAAGCTTAAATGCTCGACGTGTTTGATAAAATTTCTTTATTAATACTTTGAGACTTTGCAAATGCTGCTCTTTCAGGGTTTAAAGTTCCAAATTTAGCAATAAATTTATTTTTTTCTTTTGTGTATTGTGCTTTTATAACAACATAAAGTGATGCAAAACTAAAAAGAGTAAATATAAAAGCAGACCAGACGTATAGTCCATATCCATTCATTAGTAACATTTCATTAATCATAACCTGTCTAAACCTTTATTTTTAATCTTTATCAGTTCTGTATTATATTTCATTAAAAAAATTAACAGAGAAAATAGAGCAAATGCCGCAGTCATAATTAATAAAGGGAAAAGCATCGAAACGTGTATTGATGATTTTGATAAAATATTAATTGAAGCTGGTTGATGTAAAGTGTTCCACCAATCTACTGAATACTTAATTATTGGAATATTCACTATTCCTAAAATTGTTATAATTAATGTTATTTTGAAAACTTTATCTTTATTCTCGTAAATTCTCCAAGCAACCAAATAAATGACATAAAATAAAACTAAAATTAACATAGATGTAATTCTCGCATCCCAGGCCCACCATGTTCCCCATGTTGGTTTTCCCCAAATTGATCCGGTGACCAAAGCCACAATATTCAGAACTAAACCTGATGGCGCTAGACTTTTTGATATTAAAAAAAAATTTCTAATTTTAAAAATATATCCAAATATAGATAAAAAAGTTATTATTGAAAAAATTCCAAGTGAGATCCAGGCTGCAGGTACATGTACATACATAATTCTTACTGAATGACTTTGTTTATAATCTTCGGGAGAAAGTAATAGTGCTTCAGTCAAACCTATTGATAAAACAATAATAAATAACAATAAGACGTATTTTGGTGCCTTAGAAGTTATGAAAAAGATCTTGTTTAGTTCAAAATATTTAAACATTAATAATTTATATTTATTCTTGTTTGTGGGTTTTATTACGAAATAATTATCTGATCAAGAATGTAGAGGGAGATAATAACGAAGGGGTTCAAATTGACACTCCTGATCAGAATTATTAAAGGTTTAATAAATTGCTGTGTCAAAGATTTGAACTAATTGTGTTTAAAAAGTGATTTTAGTTAGAAAGTTTAAAATAGCTAGAGCCCTTTTTTCCAGAAAAAATTTCTTCAATTAAGGGATGCTTTATGGGCTCATCAGAATCATCCATCAATAAATTCTGTTCTGACACATATGCTTCATAGGTAATTTCATCATTTTCCGCTAGCAAATGATAAAAAGGTTGATCTTTTCTAGGTCTTACATTTTTGGGTATTGATTGATACCATTCTTCGGAATTATTAAATTCAAAATCAACATCATAAATCACACCTCTGAACTCAAAGTGTTTGTGTTTTACAATGTCTCCTATTGAAAATTTAGCTTTTTGAATTGGCATTATAATTAGTATGAGTATTTAAAAATAAAAATCAATAAGAAAAATTTATAATTTTTGTATAAAAATTTTTTATGTTAATATCTTTAAAGTGAATAAATCTTTTTTAAAGTTTCTTACTGATTTTGGGCCATTAGTAATTTTTTTTTACTACTACTACGATAGTGGAAAAGATTTAAAAATAGCAATTCCACCATTTATAATTGCGACAATATTAGCATTGGCTATCATGTGGTTTTTAGAAAAAAAAATACCAAAAGTTCCTTTGTTAAGTGGAGTTTTAATTACTTTTTTTGGTGGATTAACAATTTATTTTAATAACCCAGTTTTTATTTATATTAAACCTACCATTATAAATATTTTATTTGGTCTAGCTTTAATATTTGGAAGATATTTTACAAATGAACCTGTGCTTAAAAAGCTTATGGGTAAATCAGTTTCCTTAACAAACGAAGGTTGGGAAATATTAAATAAAAGATGGATTTATTTCTTTTTTGGTCTTGCAATATTAAATGAATTCGTTTGGAGAACTCAATCAGAAGAGTTTTGGGTAAATTTTAAAGTGTGGGGGTTGTTGCCTATTACTTTTATATTTACAGGTTTTCAAATAGGATTGATCAACAAATATAAAACAAATGAATAATAATTTAAGATTAGTAGTAAATAATATTAATGACAAAAAGCTAGAGGATAAACATTTTTTTGAAAAAGATGAGTTAAAAATAATCTTGGATCTTTATGCAAAAATGGTTTCGGAAGGCTCTTGGAAAGATTATGGGTTAAGTATATCAAGTAAACAAGTTGGCTTTAGTGTATTTAAAAATGCAACTGAAAACGCACTCTATAAAATATGCAAGAATTTCAAACCAAAAAATAAAAATCTTAAATATTTGATAGCAGACACGAATGGAAAAATATTAAAAAATTCTTTTGATTTAAATATACTCTTAAAAAGTACAAACTGGAAAAAACTCTAGAAATTAAATTATCTTCTTTGACCAAAAAGTCTTAGAAGCATTATAAATAAATTAATGAAATCTAAATAAAGTGTTAACGCACCCATTACAGCTTTCTTACCAATAATTTCACCACTATCACTTGCTGTATACATATTTTTTATTTTTTGAGTATCATATGCGGTAAGACCTACAAAAATTAAAACTCCTAAAATTGAAATCACAAAGTACATCATTGAGGATTTCATAAAAATATTTACTATTGAAGCGATAATGATTCCGATTAACCCCATCATTAAAAATGATCCTAATTTTGTTAAATCTCTTTTAGTTGTGTAACCATAAATACTCATTGCACCAAAAGTAGCAGAGCAAATAAAGAAAACTCTTGTTACACTCATTCCTGTGTATATTAATAAGATTGAGGACAAAGATAAGCCCATTAGTGCTGCAAAAACCCAAAAAGTTGTTTGAGCTTTTGATGCGCTCATTTTATTAATTCCAAAGCTCATATAAAAGACAATTCCTAAAGGCGCCAACATTACAATCCATTTAAGTCCTGACATATAAATTGCATTTCCCATAGATGTTAGACCAACAATTGATCCCGCATCGTTTGTAACAACTGACATTTTAAATGTTAAAAGAGCAACTATACCAGTTAACAATATCCCTGTTGCCATGTAATTATAAACTTTAAGCATGTAGGCTCTTAAGCCTTCATCCATCACTACTGTTGACTGTGCTGCTGATGCAGCTCTTCCTAAAATTCCTTTTTTATCAAATTCCATAATAGTGAAAATATATAGTCTTTTACTAATTATTCAAGATGCCTTAAAAGATTATTTAAAAAGTAAATCTAAAAAAACCTTAATGAATTACAAAAAATTAGGAAATACTGATCTGGATGTTAGTACAATTTGTCTCGGCACAATGACATGGGGTGAACAAAATACTCAAGATGAAGGTTTTGAACAAATGGATTACGCTTTAGATCAGGGTGTAAATTTTTGGGATACTGCAGAAATTTATTCTATTCCTCCAAGAGAAGAAACTTTCGGACGTACTGAGGAGATAATTGGTAATTGGTTTGAGAAGACAAAAAAGAGAAATAAAGTCATTCTTGCTTCGAAAGTTTGTGGACCAATGAGAGAATATGTTCGAGGTGGTGGTAATCAATTTGGAAAAAAAAATATTACTGAAGCATTAGAGGGAAGCTTAAGAAGACTAAAAACTGATTATATTGACTTATATCAATTACACTGGCCAGAGAGAAGTACCAATTTTTTTGGTAAATTAGGTTATGAGCACAGCGATGATAGTGAATGGACCAAATTTGAGGAAATTTTAGAAAATCTTAAAAATTTTATTAAACAAGGAAAAGTTAGATATGTGGGTTTATCTAATGAAACCCCTTGGGGTTTATCTAAATTTTTAGAAATATCTAAAAATAAAAATCTTCCAAGAATGCTTTCAGTTCAAAATCCATACAATTTATTAAATAGAACTTATGAAGTGGGTCTTGCAGAAATGTCTGTAAGAGAAAAATCAGGACTTTTAGCTTACTCTCCTCTTGCTTGTGGTTATCTTTCAGGAAAATATAGAAATAATCAATTGCCAAAAGGATCCCGAATTGCACTCCACAATGATTTTTGGACCAGATATAACAAACCTAATGCAGGAAAAGCCATCGAAGCTTATTATGAGGTGGCTAAAAAATATAAATTGAACTTAGCACAAATGTCATTAAAATTTTTGGAAATTCAACCTTTTGTAACATCTGTTATAATTGGTGCTACTACAATGGAGCAGTTGAAAACTAATATAGAAAGTGTAAATATAAATTTAACAGAAGAAATTATAAATGAAATTAATGAAGTACAAAAAATATATCCTAATCCATGTCCATAATTAAAAAAATTATATTTTTATCAATATTTACTCCGATTATTTCCATGACAAATTCTTTCGCAGAGGATTTAAAAAAAGTTGGTAAGTTTAAAGATTGGGAAGTGATGGTAATGTCAGAAGCTTCTGGCAAAGTATGTTTCGCTCAATCAACTCCTGTCTTACAAGCACCTAAAAAGAATAAAAGGGAAGCAAGATTATTTATAACTTTTAGACCTGGTGAAAAAATTTCAAATGAAATAAGTGCAACAGCAGGTTACGAATTCAACAAAAATAATACTGTTTTAGCAACCTCTGGAAATAATAAATTTAAATTTGATATAAAACAACAAGGCTTTGCCTGGATGACTAGTAATAAAAAAGAAAAGATAATGGTCAAAGTGATGAAAAAAGGATCAAGAATTATGCTCACAGGTTATAATGATAAAGGATCTCAAACTATAGATCATTATTCACTCCTTGGTTTTACAAAAGCATATAATACTGCAAAAAAAGCCTGCAGTTAGTTAATGAAATCAAAAAAAAGAATCGTCTTAGCTTACTCAGGCGGACTAGATACATCAATAATTCTCAAATGGCTTCAAGAGAATTATAACGCTGAAGTAATTTGTTACACTGCTGATATTGGTCAAGAAATCAATCGTAAAAAAATTATATCTAATGCCAAAAAGTTTGGAGTTAAAAATATAATTATAAAAGATCTTAAAGATATTTTTGTAAAAGATTACGTTTTTCCAATGATCAGAGGTCATGCTGTCTATGAAGGTGTTTATTTATTGGGAACTTCTATTGCAAGACCATTGATAGCAAAAGACCAAATAAGAATTGCAAAAAAATTTAAAGCTTATTCAGTATCTCATGGTGCTACTGGAAAAGGAAACGATCAAGTCAGATTTGAACTTAGTTATCATTATTTTGGGCCTAAAATTAAAATTATCGCACCATGGAGAATATGGAAATTAAAATCAAGAACAGATTTAATTAATTATGCAAAGAAAAATGGAATATCAATTCCTAAAGACAAGAAGGGTGCTCCACCCTTTTCAGTTGATGATAATTTATTTCATACTTCAACTGAAGGTAAAGTTTTAGAAAATCCCAAAAATTCTGCACCAGAATTTATTTACCAAAGAACTACGTCTCCAGAAAAAGCTCCTAATAAACCCACTTTTGTTTCAATTAAATTTAAAAATAGTGATCCTGTGAAGGTTGATGGAAAAAAATTACGTCCTGCAAAATTACTCGAAAAGCTAAATCAACTTGCTGGTAAGAATGGAATTGGCAGAGTTGATCTTGTAGAAAATAGATTTTTGGGAATTAAATCAAGAGGAGTTTATGAAACTCCAGGGGGAACATTGCTGATTAATGCTCATAGAGCAATTGAATCTGTTACATTAGACAAGGAGACGATGCACAAAAAAGATACTATAATGCCAAGATATTCTGAATTAATCTATAATGGATATTGGTATTCGAAAGAAAGATTGAAATTACAGAAAATTGTAGATCTTAAAAAAAATAAAGTAAATGGAACCGTTAAGCTCAAGCTTTACAAAGGAAATATAACTATCGAATCAAGGATTACCAATAGTAAAGCTTATTCAATGAAAAAAGTTTCTTTTGAAGAAAATAGATCTTTTAATAAATCAAATGTAGAGAAATTTATCAATTTCCATAAAAAAAAGTTAAGAAACTAGCTGTTTATTTAGAGACAATTTGGGGATTGTTTATTTTTAAAAAAAACATAATTTAAATTTTATGGAGTCACTAAAAAATTGGATGAAAGATGCTGCAAACATTTTGTTTGATGACAGCAAAAATGATTTAAGATCTTTGCCTAAAGCAGTTAGGTTACAAATTTTACTAGTATTAAGTTTTATATGGACAACTGTTTTTAGTTTATATGTGTTTTCTTATACGACTTTCGCATTTGGATGGGCGGGTCTTTATGTTGCCCACATAGGACTTATTTTTGCAGTCTACATGACTTTCAAACATTTTCATAAAGCTGAAGAACAGTCAGCTAGTGTATTTAAAACTAAAAATTTTGATCCATTTAAAATAATGGTTATAGTTTTTGTTGTTGTTTTTATTTTTGTATTTTCAAAAGGAATAGAGGTTTTAACTAGTCCAAACCCATATTCTTATTCAATTCCATACGAAGGTTCCTCAAAATCAGTATTTGAAAAATGGCTACCATTTAGTAAGGATAAATAATGGAAAAGATCGCTAAAAATTTACAACTAATATTAATGTGCATTATTTTGATAAGCACAGTAATAGCAGTTGGAATAGAAATAAAAAATATGTTTCTTAATCAATCGGTAACTTTAGCTGATTTATTATTAATGTTTCTATACCTTGAGGTTTTAGCTATGGTTAGAGTTTTTTGGGATCAACAATCAATAAGCATAACTTTACCTCTTCTAATCGCAATCACAGCACTTGCGCGATTTATTATACTACAAGGCAAAGAAATGGATCCATCTGCACTAGTCTATGAAGCTGTAGCTATAGTGCTTATTGCAGCTGCAATTGTCATCTTAAGATTAAGACATAGTGATAAATTAGGTCTTAAGAAGAAAAAAAATAAATAAATTTAATGAACTTTGTGACATCAAGGGCTTCGGCCATTGAAAAACTAAATAATTTTATTGAGCAAAATTTATTTGAATATTCAAGATTAAGAAATTTTGATTATGGTCCAAATAATAGATCAAATATTTCATGCCTTTCACCTTACATTACTCATGGAGTTATTTCTGAGTTAGAAGTAATTAAAAAATCATTAAATAAATTTTCATTTTCAAAAAATGAAAAATTCATTCAAGAGGTTCTGTGGAGAACTTATTGGAAAGGTTGGTTAGAATTAAGACCAGCTGTTTGGACAGATTACTTAAATGAATTAAAAAAAATCCGTGAAGAATTTAAAGATAATACTAATTATAAAAAAGCTATTGAAGGAAATACAAATATAGAGTGCTTTAATGAATGGGTAAATGAGTTGAAAGAAAACAACTATTTGCATAATCACGCAAGAATGTGGTTTGCAAGTATTTGGGTTTTTACTTTAAATCTTCCCTGGCAATTAGGAGCAGAATTTTTTATGAAACATTTGTACGATGGAGATGCCGCAGCCAATACATTAGGGTGGAGATGGGTTGCTGGAATTCAAACACAAGGTAAAAATTATTTAGCTAATGAATGGAACATTAAAAAATTTACCAACAACAGATTTAGCAATATCAAACTCAATGAAAATGCTCCCCCAAAAACAAGTGATAAAACTTATGCTGCATTAAAACCAGAGTTTATTAATCCTCAAAAACTTAAGGGAGGAAATCTTTTAATTTTTGAAAACAGTTTGTCTTTTGAAATAAGTGATTTTAACGATCAAAAATTCAAAAAAATTTTTTTAGTTTCAAATAAAAATGAAAATCGAACCATTAAGCTCAGTGAGAAATTAATGACGTTCAAGACTCAATTAATTAAAGATCAAAAAAAGAGACTTAAAGAAAAATCAATTGACTCTGAAATTATAGATTTAAGTGAGATACATAGTATTAGTGAAACCTCTTATGGTTTATATCCGACAGTCGGTGAAAACCTGGATTTTATAAATACAAATAATTTAAAAATTGAATTTCTGTATAGAAAGTTAGACCAATTTTCTTGGCAATATTGTAATAAAGGTTTTTTTAATTTTAAAAATTATATTCCAAAAATAATTACAACCTTTAATTAAAACCACCTAAACATTCCGATAATTCCAGCTGTTGCATAAAAGAATTGTAAAAATAATATTCCTCTATGACCACCCCTATAAGCCCAAATTCCAATTAAGATTGCAGATATAAGTAATAAACAAAAACCAAAGAACTCTATACCAATATTCATAGCTACAAATAATGAGTACAATATTGCGGTAATAACACCTGCCCATTCAAAAATTTTATTATTCATAATTCTTATAAATTTCTTCTCGATCGATTTTATTCATACCTTTTGTTTTTTCTATGAATTCATTTCTTAAATCTCTGGATTTGAATAAATAAAAACAGACAGTATCTTTGCTATGATAAATTGCCTTTAACTCATCATCAATATTATTTAGTTCTTCAGGTATTTCAGCTTTAATGCAAATCATAAAAGTTTTTTAAAATTATTATAAAGAATCTTAGAATAATTATTCATATCTATCATATTTTCTTTGGCAGATTGATCAAATTTTTCTAATGCTCCATCACCTAATTGATCTTCTAAAGCTTTTTTATATTCTGGTACACATCCCCACTCGTTGACTGTTGTATCCTTTATTTCAATATGAAATTGAATTCCATAAGCATGATTTTGATATTTAAAAATTTGATATTGAGTAACTGGTGATGAGGCTAACAAAGTTACATCCTTATTATTTTCTATTCCTTGAACTTCATATGAATGCCATTGTAAGCTTTTTATTTTATCTGGAAATTTAGAAAATAAATTATCTTGTTTTTTTTCTTTAGTAAAATTTATATCCATTATGCCAATTTCAGCTGGACTAGACTTTACTACTTGACCTCCAACTACTTCACCTAATAACTGGCAACCTAAACAGAAACCTAAATAAGGTTTTTTTAGATCAACCACAAACTCTTTAATTTTTTTTTTTTCTTCAATTAACCAAGGATATTCTTTTTCCATATATGTATCCATTGGACCACCCATACAAAACATGCCATCAAATTTACTTAAATCACTTGGAATTTTTTCACCTTCATCAAGCTCAATCGTGATAAGATTTAGTCCATCAGCTAACATAAGATCTTTTATGAAACCAGGATCTTCAATTTTAATATGTTGTAAAATTATTATGTTCAATAATCTTAGCTTAGCCTAGAACACTTCTTAGAACAATATTTTACTCTATCCCAATTAAGCTTCCATTTCTTACGCCAAACAAAAGGTCTTTTACAAACTGGGCAAATTTTTGAAGGAAGATTTTCTTTTTTCACTAAATTGTATTTTGTTTAATAAATTTGTCTGCAGCTGACAAAATTAATTTTTTTCTATCAGTTTTCATTTTATCAAAAATTCTTACCATCATAGAAAGTCTAGGATTTTTCAAAAAAAATTTTCTATTACGATCAATAAATCTCCAATACAATCCATCCATTGTGTTACACCACTCGCCTTTTTTAAAATCCATCATCTTCATAAAATAACTTGATCCACATATATAAGGTTTGGTTGCAAATATTCCCCCATCACTAAATAATCCCATTCCATAAACATTAGGCACCATTACCCAATCTGAAGAGTCTACGAACATCTCCATGAACCATTTGTAAACAATAGTAGGTTTTATCTCACAAAGATTCATAATATTAGATAAGATCATTAATCTTTCAATATGATGAGACCATCCATGGTTTAAAGCATTCTTAATTGCATAATCAAGTGGAGGTAATCCAGTATTGCCCTCATACCAAGATTTTTTCATTTTTCTATTTTGTTTAAAGAAATTTCCAGTTTCCATTTCATTTGAATAACTTTGATAAATTCCTCTCATGAATTCTCTCCAACCAATTATCTGACGTATGTAACCCTCTAATGAATTTAATCTAATTTTTTTACTTTTATGAAATTCTAAAACTTTTTTGATGATAAATTCTGGGGTTATTAAACCTAAATTAATATATGGACTTAGTGCACTATGAAACAAAATATTATCTTTTTGGTCAACAGCATCCTCATAATCTCCAAATAAATTTGATTTCTCTTTAATAAAAAAATTTAAAAGTTTAACGACATCATTGTGTTCGGTAGCGAACCAAAAATTATCAGTTTTGCCAGGATGATCTTTGAATAATTTTTCAATAATTGGTTTTAACTTTTTTGTATGATTAGTTTCATTTATTTTTGGAAATTTTGGAATTGAAATATTTTTTGGTAATTTATTTCTATTATCCTCATCAAAGCTCCATTTACCTCCAATAGGATCTCCATCTGAACCCATCAATATTCCT
>CACDVM010000008.1 GCA_902556265.1 uncultured Pelagibacteraceae bacterium | reverse complement strand
AATTTATTTTTTTTAGATGAAAGAAGAATTAAAGAAATATTAAATTCATACAATTTAGTAGAAAATTATTCTGTTTTTAAAAAATATCCTTCGACACTAAATATTAAAATAGATAAGACAAAACTTTTAGCTCAAGTCAAAAGGGAAAACAAATTTTTTTTTTTGGGTTCAAATGGTAAATTGATAGATAGTATAAATATACAGAAAGATGTTCCCTTTATATTTGGAGACTTTAAAAATAAAAATTTTTTTGAACTAATAAATACAATCCAGGAAACAAATTTTGATTATAGTAAAATTAAAAATTTATATTTTTTCAAATCAGGAAGATGGGATATAGAGTTAAACGATGGTCTTTTAATAAAGTTGCCAAAAGAAAATCTAAAAAAAAATTTTGAATTTTTAATGAGTTTTTTAGAAAAAGACCATGAAAATAAAATTGATAAAATCGATTTACGTCAACATAATCAGGTAGTTGTTAATGGAAAATAATTTAAATTTTCAAACTTTTTTATTTATAAGCTCAAAAAAGCTTATCATCTCTGTTTATTCTGAAACAAATAAAAAAGTATTTGAGGAAGAGTTTATTGTGACACAAAATGATAATAATTTAATTTTTGATAGTTTAGATTTATTCTTAGAAAAAAATATTTTAAAAATTGAAAAAAAATTAGAAAAATTTATTAAAAAAGTTTATATAGTTTTAGACTCTTATCATTTTTTTTCTATTGAAATATCACTTAAAAAAAATAGCCATGGAAATTTTTTCAATCAAAAAAATTTAAATAATCTTTTATATGAGGCAAAAGATTATTGTAAAAAAACAATTAGTGACAGAAAGATTATCCATATGATAATTGAGAACTATTTAATTGATAATAAAATTTATTCTTTTTTCCCAAAAGACATGACCGGGAATAACTTCTCATTAGAAGTAAAATTTATATGTTTATCAAATAATTTTATTAAAAATTTAGAGAAGACTTTAAAAAAATATCATATCTCTCTAGGCCAGGTTGTTAGTGCAAATTATACTTATCGGTTTTTAGAAAATGATGATGAAGATATCTTTATTTTAACAAAAAAGATAATTAATGGGCATAATCCAAATGAAGTAATGTTAGTTGAAAAAAGTCAAAAAAATCAGGGTTTTTTTGAAAAATTTTTTAATTTTTTTAACTAAAATTGTATTTTACAGTAATATTTGTTGTTTTTGAGTTAATTACTTTAGGTATTAAAAGACTTCTGTGTCAGCTTTAAACCAAAAAACTGTTAAACAATCCATCAGCTTTAGTGGAGTTGGACTTCATAGTGGTCAAATTGTTAATGTTAATATTAAACCATCAGAACCTAATACAGGAATAGTTTTTAAAAGAGTTGACGTTAAAAATAATAATCTAATACTCCCAAATTTTTCTAATGTAAGCAACACTTCTTTAAACACAACAATCTCAAATGAATTTGGCATAAGAGTCTCAACCATAGAACATTTAATGGGAGCTTTTTTTGGGTTAGGAATTGATAATGTTTTAGTTGAAATTGATAACGAAGAGGTACCTATATTAGATGGATCTGCAAAAGAATTTATCGAAAAAATAGTTACTGTTGGTTTTAAAATAAGTGATGCTCCAATTAAGATAATTAAAATTAATAAAAAAATTGAGTTTAAAGATGGTAAAAGATTTATTTCGATTGCACCTTCAAGATTAAGTCTTGATATAGACTTTGAACTTAAATATGAAAATACTGTAATAGGAAATCAAAGGAATAAAATTAATGTTTATGAAGATGATTTAGAAGAAGTATTTAATTCAAGAACTTTTTGCTTATATGAAGATATCGAAATGATAAAAAAAAATGGTCTAGCAAAAGGTGGGAGTCTAGATAATGCAATAGTTGTTAAAGGAACTCAAATTTTGAATAATAACGGTCTTAGAAATTCTAAAGAATTTGTTAACCATAAAATATTAGACTGTATTGGAGATCTTTATACATGTGGGTATAGAATGATCGCAAGCGTTGTTTGTTCTCAAGGAGGTCATTTTTTAACAAATAAATTACTTAGAAAAGTATTTGAAAATAAAGAAAATTTCTCAATAGTTGAGATTAAAGAAAGAAGTTTACCTCATACTGTTATTAACAGAAGCTTTTTGAAATCTATAGCTTAAATTAAAGATCTTTATAATAACTGATTATGATTATATAAATTAATCATGAATCAAAACAGAATTTTATTGGCCATTTTTATTATAATTATCTTAAGTTCCTGTGCAAAAGATGAAAAAAAAATATCTAATATTCAAGAATCAAGTCAAGATTTAGAAATGGTTGTAGCTTATAAAGAAGCTTACAAAGCTTTGATTGATAATGATCCTTATTTTGCAGCAAAAAAATTTTTAGAAGCAGAACTTTTGTTTCCACAATCTGATTGGGCTCCAAGATCTGCTTTAATGGCATCTTATTCATATTATCTACAGAATTATTACACAGAAGCTTTATTCAATTTGGAGAGATATATAAAAACATATCCTAATGATAAAAATTTATCTTACGCTCATTATTTAATTGCAATGTGTTATTACGAAACCATAGAAGATGAAAAAAGAGACTCAGCACCATTGTTAAAAGCGAAAGATAAATTCAGCTTCATTTTAAAAAATTATCCAAATACTGATTTTGCTTTAGATGCAAAGTTTAAAATTGATTTAATCGAGGATATTATTGCATCTAAAGAGATGTATTTAGGAAGGCATTATATCAAAAAAGGTAAATGGATTGCGGCTATTAATAGATTTAAAAAAGTCATTGAAGAACATGATCAGACAATTTTTGTTGAGGAAGCAATTCATAGACTCGTTGAAATTAATTATAAATTGGGTCTTTTAGAGGAGTCCCAAAAGTATGCAAAATTATTAGGTTATAATTACCTATCGAGTGAATGGTATGAAAAATCTTATAAAGTTTTTAATAAAGATTATGAAAAACAAAAGATACAAACTGTTAAAAAAGAAAAGAAGGGTGTAATACAAAAATTTAAAAGTCTTTTTGATTAATATGAATAAAGATTTGATCAAAAAAAAATACAAAAAAAAAATTAAATTAGTTAATCATTATAATCAAAAATATTATGATGAAAATATTTCTGAGATTAGTGATGCAAAATTTGACCAGATCAAAAAAGAGATCGTAGATCTTGAAAATAAGTATGATTTTTTGAGAGATGAAAATTCACCTACACTAAAGGTAGGTTTTAAACCATCTAAAAATTTTAAAAAGGAAGAGCATAGAATACCAATGCTTTCTCTTGCAAATGCTTTCGATGAGAAAGATTTAATAAATTACGAAAAAAAAATATTTAATTATTTAGATAAAAAAGATAATTTACAAATTGAATATAGTGCTGAGCCAAAAATTGACGGAATTTCAGCCTCTCTAACTTATAAAGGTGGAAAGTTTTTCAGAGGCCTATCCAGAGGTGATGGTAACCAAGGTGAGGATATTACATTAAATTTACAAACAATCGAAGATATTCCAAAATTTATTTCAGAAAAAGATTTTCCAGACGATATCGATATTAGAGGAGAGGTATTTATTCAAAATAGTGATTTTGAAAAACTAAAAAACAAATTTGCAAATCCTAGGAATGCTGCATCAGGTTCACTAAGACAAAAAGATCCTAATGAAACCAAAAAGATTCCATTAAAATTTATTGCATATACATATGGATATGAAAATGGGCTTAACATAAATAGTCAAAGTGATTTTTTAAAAAAATTAAAACAATGGGGTTTCAAGATCAATTTATTGAATAAAGTTTTAACAGGAACAAAAAATTTAATGGACAATTACCATGAAATAGAAAAAAAAAGAAATGAACTAGATTTTGATATTGATGGGATTGTTTATAAAATTAATAATTTTGATTTTCAAAAAAGGCTTGGTAATGTTGCTAATGCACCACGATGGGCAATTGCGCATAAATTTTCAGCAAACAACGGTGTATCAAAAATTAATGATATTGACATCCAAATTGGAAGAACAGGCGCTTTAACACCAGTTGCAAAAATAAATCCAATCAACATAGGTGGAGTTGTGGTTTCTAATGCGACTCTGCATAATGAAGATGAAATGGATAGAAAGGATATAAGGATAGGTGATACAGTTATTGTTGAAAGAGCGGGCGATGTTATTCCACATATAATTTCTGTAGACTTGAGCAAAAGATTAAAACAATCAAACAAATTCATTTTTCCAAAAAAATGTCCATCCTGTGGATCAAAAACAGTAAAAGAATTTAATACCTTAACAAAAAAAAAAGATGCAGTAAGACGATGTTCAAGTGAAGGATTTGGGTGTGAAAAAGTTGCGATAGAAAAAATAAAACATTTTGTATCAAAAGAAGCTTTTAATATTGATGGCTTTGGAAAAAAAATTGTGGAAAAATTTTGGGATCTCAAACTAATCAAATTACCACAGGATATATTTAAACT
Organism: uncultured Pelagibacteraceae bacterium; assembly: GCA_902556265.1. Classification (GTDB taxonomy): domain Bacteria; phylum Pseudomonadota; class Alphaproteobacteria; order Pelagibacterales; family Pelagibacteraceae; genus Pelagibacter. Next base: position 29,257 of record CACDVM010000008.1, on the reverse strand, counting down.
AAATTATGAAAAAATTGCGTTAATGGACGGATGGGGTAAACAATCTGTTGCTAATCTAAAATTTTCTATCAATGAAAGAAAGACCATTTCTTTCGAAAGATTCATTTATTCTCTTGGAATTAGACATATAGGTTTAGAAAATGCTAGATTAATATCTAAACATTTAAAAACATTTAAAAACTTAATTCAATTTTATAAAGATAAAAAATTTAATGATTTATTAATAATAGATGGAATTGGAGAAACTCAAATTAATTCAGTTAAAAATTTTTTTTTAAATTCTGAAAATTTGAAAATTATCGATGAACTTAGTAAAATACTGAAAATAGAAAATGCCATCATAATTAAAAAAGATGGATCTTTAGCAAATAAAACTTTCATGTTGACGGGAAAATTAAATGGAATGAGTAGAGCTGAAGCTAAATCTATAATTGAACAAAATTCAGGATCAATAATAAGCAATGTGTCTAAAAATCTTGATTTTCTGATTATTGGTGAAAAACCAACCAAAAGAAAAATTGAAAATGCGAAAAAATTAAAAGTTAAAATACTAAATCAAAATGAATGGTTAAAAATTTTAAATAAAACTAGCTAACCACTTTTTTTGCTTTCTATTTAAGTATGGTGATAGTTTTGAGTAAACCTGCAAATTATATTTAAATAAATATTTCATCTCATCTTTAGAAAGTTGTTTAAAATCTGTAAGATCTTTGTCAATTGGTGCAAGAGTAAGATTTTCAAAAAACAATTTATATCCGGATCTTTTTACATATAATAAATTTTCTATCCGTATTCCAAACTTACCTTTTTTATAATAACCAGGTTCATTACTTAATATCATTCCTTCAGAAATTTTAACTTTATTATATTTTGATATTGCCTGAGGACCCTCATGCACATTTAAAAAAAAACCAACACCATGGCCCGTACCATGTGCATAATCTAATTTTGCTTTTTTCAGAAATTTCCTAGCTCTAATGTCTATCGATTTTCCTGTATTATTTTTATTAATGTTAGTACAGGCTACTGCGATATGACCCTTAAGAACTTTGGTAAAAATATTTTTGATATTTTTTTGAGGTTTTGAAAAACATAACGTGCGAGTTACATCTGTTGTTCCGTATTTATACTGGCCACCAGAGTCACATAAAAAAATATCTTTTTTGTCTATTTTTTTAGAATTTTTTTTTATAGTTCTGTAATGAACAATTGCTGCATTACTTCCGCTTCCCGCTATTGTATTAAAACTTGGAAATAAGTAATTTTTATCTTTTTTTCTATATCTCTCTAGTTTCTTTTCCGCCTCATATTCTGTAATCTTTTTTTTATTAATCTTTTTAATCCAATAAATAAATTTTGTTAAAGCAACCCCATCTTTTATATGAGCATTAATCATATTTTTAATTTCGGTTTTATTTTTAATTGATTTTAAATGATAACAAGGGTCAGTATTTGATTTGATGTAAAAAAAAGATTTTATAATATTTTCATTAGATACAGAACATGTTGTTTTGTCTATACAAAAATTTTTTCCATTAAGATTTTCAATAATTTTTTCAAAATCTTGATATTTACTATATTTTAATTTTTTGTACTCATTAATTTTTTTAATCTTATATATTTTTTTTGGACAAGAAAAAAAGAACATCTTTTTTTGCTTAGTTAAAATTAATTTACAATTAGGAATTGGGCTGAGTGGATTATCTTTACCTCTCAAATTTAACAACCAAGCAACATTTTCTGGAGCACTAATAAAAATATTATCTATGTTTTGGGAAGAAATTACTTTTATTATTTTATTTATTTTTGAACTAATTGACTCCCCGGTTATTTTTTCACTCAAATTATAAAAAGGACTTATCTTTCTTTTATTATTATTTTGAGATATTTTATCAACTAAATTTCCAAATATTGGTATTAATTTAAAATAATTTCCAAAATTTTTTTCAATTGAGAATTTAGTAAATATTTGAGGATCATATCCTAAAGTAATTTTTTTTGTTTGTTTGATTAAAACATCTTTTGGATAGCATTTAGGGACTTCAATTATCTTAAATTCATTACCAGACTCAAGTTTTGCTTGAATTGTGTATCTACCATCAACAAATAAATAATTTTTTTTTCTTAAAATAACCGCATAGCCTGCTGATCCACTAAAATTTGAAATAATCTTTAATCTGTCTGGTGAGGAATACTCTGAAAAATAAGCATCATTTTTTGGAATTATGTAGCCATCCAAATTATATATTTTCAAATAACTCTTTAATTTTAGAATTTTTTTTTTAATCATTTAATTCTTTTTTGATATCTTATCCAACCAGGACTTCTTATGTTATCCTCTATATCTATATCTTGATTGAACTCAAAATCATCTTCGTCATTAATATTTTCGTCAAAAATAGAGTTTTTACTCAAATATTTTTCAGGAAGTTCATCAATAAATCTTGAGGCCATGCTATCAATCCAATCACCTTGATAAAATCTGTTCATTGAAAAAGATATAATTGCTTTTTTCTTAGCTCTAGTGATTCCAACATAAGCAAGCCTTCTTTCTTCCTCAAGACCATTCTGGCCCTTTTCTTCAATAGATTTTTGATGGGGAAAAAGACCCTCCTCCCAACCAGGTAAAAATACCACTTCAAATTCAAGTCCTTTGGCAGCGTGCATTGTCATCATATTGACTTTTTCTCCATCCCATTCTTGATCCACGGAAGTGGCTAAAGAAACATGCTCTAAAAAGCTCTCTAAATTATCAAATTCTTTCATTGCACTTAATAATTCTTTTATATTTTCCAATCTATTTTCATTATCTAAATCTTTTTTATTTTTAAGCATAGATGAATAACCCGATTCATCTAAAATATTTTGTAATAATTTGATATGATTAATTTTTTTAATTTCTAAATCATTTCTCCATTTTGATAATAAATCTAAAAATAAAACTAACCCTATTTTTGCTTTTGGTTTAATCAAATTTTTTTCAATCATTTTTTTTGATGAAAGTTCTAAACAAATCAAATTATTTTTGGAATACTCATGTATTGATTTTAAAGTACTTTCCCCAATTGATCTTTTTGGGTTATTAACAATTCTTTCAAAAGCCAAATCATCTTTTTTTTGATAAATTAATCTTAAATATGCTATGCAATCTTTAATTTCAGATCTTTCATAAAATTTAGTGCCTCCTAAAATTCTATAAGGTACTCCTATTTTTAAAAATCTCTCTTCAAACTCTCTTGTTTGAAATATCGCCCTAACAAGAATTGCAATATTATTGAATGAATACTCTTTTTTTATTTTTTCTATTTCATCAGAAATTCCAATTGCTTCGTCTTTTCCATTTTTAAAGCAATTAAGTTTAACCAAATCACCTTCCTCCATAGTTGTTTTTAATGTTTTTCCGACTCTATTTTTGTTATTGGAAATTAGTTCAGAAGCAACATTTAATATGTTTTCTGTAGATCTATAATTTTCCTCTAGTCTTATAACTTTCGTATCCTTGTAGACTTGATCAAACTCTAAAAAATTTTTTATTTCAGCACCTCTCCAACTGTAAATTGATTGGTCGTCGTCACCAACACAGCAAATATTTTTATTTTTATCTACAAGCAAATTAAGCCACTTACTTTGTATATAGTTGGTATCTTGATATTCATCTACTAATATATATTTAAAATTATTTGTATAAATATCTCTTATATCTAAATTATTTTCTAAAATTTTAACTGCATGTAATATTAGATCTCCAAAGTCACATGAATTAAGGTCAACTAATTTTTGCTGATAAATTTTATAAATAGGTAAAATATTTTTTTCATACAAATCTCTTTGATTAATAATCACTTCATTAGGATAAAAACCTTTATTTTTCCATCGATCAATAATTGCAAGTATATATCTTGGCGCTAGTTTTTTGACATCAATATTTTCGGCTTTACAAATATTCTTTATCAATCTGATTTGATCATCTGTATCAATAATTGTAAAATTAGAATTTAAATTTACAGCAGAAGCGTGTTTTCTTAAAATTTTTGCACAGATTGAGTGAAAAGTTCCTAACCACGAGAGTCCAGTTGCTGCAGAACCGAGTATTTTACTTACCCTAGTTTGCATTTCCTTTGCAGCTTTGTTGGTAAAAGTTACTGCTAAAATTTGATTTGGAAAAGCTTTTTTCCCTTTTATAATATTTGCTATTCGCGCCGTTAATACCTTTGTCTTGCCTGAACCTGCCCCTGCTACGATTAATAAGGGTCCATCAAGATGTATTACAGCTTCTTTTTGGGCTTTATTCAGATCTTTTATAAAATCAGAGTTTACCATTTTAAATATTTATTTATAAGTTCCTTACGTTATGAGTAAAGATAATTTATCAATAAAAAAACTTAAAAAACAATTTTTATCATTAAATGATTCAATAGAAAGTTTTTTTGATAAATTAAAATTTTTTATTAATAATATAAAAAAATCTAAATTAAGTCACTATAATAGGTTTTTTTTAGTAACAGCCATACCTTTTTTTTTAATTGTAATTTATTTCTTAATACCTACATTTTTCGATAAAGACATTATTCAATTAGATATAAAGAATCAAATAATCAAAAAATATAATATTGACATAAAGTTCAATGAAAAAATAAAATATAGATTATTACCAAAACCTCATTTTTTAGCTAAAAATTTATCTATATTTAGAGATCAAAAAGAAATAGCTATCTCTAAAAATTTTCAAATAAATATTGCGTCAAGTAAATTTTTTTCATTAAATAAAAAAGTTGAAATTAGAGACTTAATTTTTAAAAATATAGATTTTAAAATTGACTTTAAAGATTTTGCCTTTTTTCTTAAACTTCTTGAAACAGAACCTAATGAAAATAATATTATTATGAAAAATGGAAATATTTTTTTCAAAAACAAAAATGAAGACATCTTATTCATTAATAAAATTAAAAAAAGTAAATTTCATTATGATGCAAACAACTTGGTAAATATTCTTTCTTTTAACAATGAGATTTTTAATGTTCCTTTTAAATTTATTATAAAGAAAGATAAATTTAATAAAAAGATATTTACAAAATTTAATTCCAAAAAAATTAGATTGAATGTTGAAAATGAAATAAACTATGACAAAAAGAATAAAGATGGCTTAGTTGATATTTTATTTTTAAATAAAAGTACTTCATTTAGATATGAAATAAAAAAAAATTCTTTTAATTTTAATTCTGAAGACAATGTGAATAATTATAAGGGAATGATTGATTTTAAACCTTTTTATTTTTCAGCAAATTTAAATTATGAAGGTTTAAGCACTAAAAATTTATTCAATGAAAGCTCGATCATAATTGATTTAATAAAATCTAAATTTTTGAGCAACAAGAACATAAATGCAATAATAGATGTTAAAGTAAAAGATATCACAGATGTTAATGAGCTAAATAATTTATTTTTAAAGATTGGTGTAGAAGAGGGAAATATTGGATTTTCTAACTCATCTATGATGTGGAAGGAAAATTTAAAAATATCTCTTACAGAAAGTTTTTTAAATAATGAAAATGAAGAAATTACTCTTATTGGAAAAGCAATTTTAAATTTTAAAAATTTAAACAATTTTTACAAATCTTTTCAAATACAAAAAGTTTACAGAAAAGATATTAAGGAAATTCAAATAGATTTTATTTATAATTTTAATGATAAAAAGTTTACTTTTGACAATGTAAAAATAGATAAGTCTCAAAATTCTAATTTAGAAAAATACTTAAATCAGTTTAATTCTAGTGAAAATAGAGTGTTTAATAAAGTTAGGTTTAAAAATTTTGTAAGTAATTTTTTCGCAGCTTATTCAGGGTGAATCATTTTTTTGGGATTTACAATCTTTTCATAATCTTTTTCACTGATTAATCCTGTTTTTAATGCTTCTTCTTTCAAAGTTGTTTTGTTTTTGAGCGCAGTTTTTGCAATTTTTGCTGAGTTATCATATCCAATATGAGGAGCAAGAGCGGTAACTAGCATCAATGAATTATCTAGATAATCTTTTATTTTATTCTTATCTGCTTTTATTCCCTTAATACAATAAAGAGAAAAGTTTTTAGTGCTGTCAGCAAGTAAATCAATTGATTGTAAAATGTTATGAGCAATTAATGGTTTAAAAACATTTAATTCAAAATGCCCATGAGATCCAGCCATCGTAATTCCATTATGATTCCCAATAACTTTTACGCAAACCATTGTTACAGCCTCCGATTGTGTGGGGTTTACCTTGCCTGGCATTATTGATGAACCTGGTTCATTAGCTGGCAATAATAATTCACCATAACCAGCTCTTGGTCCTGAACCTAAAAATCTAATATCATTCGCAATTTTCATCAAGCTCACCGCTGTAGTATTTAATGTACCTGAAAAATTAACTATTTCATCGTGAGCTGCTAAAGCTGCAAATTTGTTTTTTGTTGGTTTAAAAGGCAATTTAGTGATTTTTTTTATCTCATTGATGATTTTTTTATCAAAACCTTTTCTACTATTAATTCCAGTTCCAACAGCAGTCCCCCCTTGTGCTAAAAAGTAAATTTCTTTTAAGGCATTTTTAATTCTTAAAATACAATCATTTAATTGAGATTGATAACCAGAAAATTCCTGTCCCAAAGACAAAGGGGTTGCATCTTGAAGATGAGTTCTGCCTACTTTGACAATATTTTTAAATTGTGAAACTTTTTTTTTTAGTTCTTTATTTAATAATTCAAGTGAGGGTAATAGTTTATTTTTTGTTTCTAAAGCAATCGCTATGTGCATTGCTGTAGGGAATACATCATTTGTAGATTGAGATTTGTTTACATGATCGTTAGGGTGAACTGGTTTTTTTGATCCTTTTTTTCCACCTAAAATTTCGATAGCTCTGTTTGCAATTACTTCATTAACATTCATATTCGTTTGGGTACCAGAACCTGTTTGCCATACTTTAAGAGGAAAATGTTCGTCTAATTTACCAGATATTACCTCGTTAGACGCTTTGATAATAGCTCTAGAGATATGTGGTAAAATTTGTTTTTCTTTGCCATGAATGACAGCGGCAGCTCTCTTAATGATTGCAATTGATTTAATTAAAACTGGTCTTACTAAAAACTCACCAATATTAAAATATTTTTTTGATCTTTGAGTAGAAGCGCCCCAATATTTATCATTTGGCACATTAATTGATCCAATACTATCAAATTCTTTTCTTAATTTCATTGATTAATAAGTAATTAATAAATTATTATAAATATACATTAAATATATAAAACTTACAGGAGCAATATGTCAAATTTTAGTAAGGTTGGAATTTTTATGAAAACTTTTGGACAAGAAGTTAAAGATAATCCGTCATTTAGTACAGATAAAATCAATAAATTAAGGATTGATTTGATAAAAGAGGAATTAGGAGAATTAGTAGATGCAATGAAAAACAAAGATATATTAGAGGTTGCTGATGCACTTACAGATATTTTATATGTAACTTATGGTGCAGGACATGCTTTCGGCATTGATTTAGACAAGTGTTTTGAAGAAGTTCAAAATTCAAACATGAGTAAATTAGACGATAATGGTAAACCAATTTACAATGAGTCAGGCAAAGTAATGAAAGGACCTAATTATTTTAAACCCGATCTCTCAAAATTTGTAAATTAAATCTCTAATTTTAGATCTATAGCTGAGGCGCTATGTGTAATACTTCCAATAGAAATTCTATCAACACCAGTTGCAGCAACTGATTTAACTCTTTTTAGATTAATGTTTCCTGAGGCTTCTGTCTCATAATATTTTTTTGAAAGTTTAATACCTTTTCTAAGATTTTGAACAGTCATATTGTCAAAAAGTATAGTATTAAATTTAAGGCCTATTATTTTTTTAAGTTGTTTTAAATTATCAACTTCAACTGTAATTTTTTTACCTTTTTTCTTTTTAATTGCTAAAGATACTAATTTTCTTAAATCTGAACTAGCAACATGATTATCTTTAATTAAAAACTCATCACTTAAATTAAATCTATGATTTGTTCCTCCTCCTAATTTTACGGCATATTTTTGAATAACTCTTAAATTGGGAATTGTTTTTCTTGTACAGCAGATTTTACAATTTTTTCCTACTAATTTTACAAATTGATTTGTTTTAGTAGCTATACCTGAAATGTGTGATAAAAAATTTAAAGCAACTCTTTCTGCAATCAATATATTCTTAGCTTTACCTTTAATAGTAGCAATTAAAGAATTTTTTTTTACAAAAGAACCATCTTTTTTTTTAGTAATAAATTTAATTTTATTATCAATCAAAGCAAAAGCATACTTTGCAAACCGCAAACCACCTATAACTGCATTCTCATTAGAAATTAATTTAACTCTAATTATTTTATTATTTTCAATTAAATCGGAAGTTATATCTCCAGATGGGTACAAATCCTCGTTAAGTGCTAGCTTAACAGTATTTTTTATAAAATTTTCACTTAATTTAATTTTTGACACAAATGATTATCTACCGATAGCAACCATTTTTTCAACTGATAATCTTGCTTTATCTATTGTCTTCTTATCCATTATAATTTCACCAGTTTCATTTTCCAAACAGTCTAAGATTTTTGGCAAAGTAATTTTTTTCATGTGAGGACACATATTACATGGCCTAATAAATTCTACATTTGGATTTTCTACTTGTATATTATCACTCATTGAACACTCAGTAACCATCATCACTTTTTTGGGCTGATTATTTCTTACATAGTTAATCATACCAGAAGTTGATCCCGCAAAATCGCTAGCCTTAATAACATCAGGTGGACACTCTGGGTGTGCAATTATTTTTATTCCAGGATTATTTTTTCTAATATTATTTATTTCATTTTCATTAAATTGATCGTGAACAATACAAATTCCTTTCCATGAAATTATTTCAACTTCAGTCTGTGATGCAACATATTTTGCAAGGTAATCATCTGGTAAAAAAATTACTTTTTTTACTCCTAATGATTTAACAATTTTTACAGCATTTGCAGAAGTACAACAGACATCTGTCTCAGCCTTAACGTCGGCTGATGTATTAACATAAGATACTACTGGAACACCTGGGTATTTTTTTTTAAGCAATCTAACATCTTTACCAGTTATTGATGAAGATAAAGAACAACCAGCTTTCATATCTGGTAATAAAACTTTTTTATTTGGACTCATTAATTTTGCCGTTTCAGCCATAAAGTGGACTCCAGCCATTACAATTATGTCAGCAGAAGTTTTTGATGCTTCTACTGCAAGCGCTAAAGAGTCAGCTGAAAAATCTGCAATGCCATGATAAATTTCTGGTGTTTGATAATTATGAGCAAGAATAACTGCATTCTTCTCTTTTTTTAACTTATTGATTTTGTGAATATATGGAGCATGCACCGACCACTCGATTTCTGGCATTACTTTAGAAATCTTTTTATAAATTGGATCAGTTGTTTGTTTTACTTCTTGTGTAAATTCCATAATAAAATTTATCAATTTGAAACCTGCTTGTCATTGATTTAATGTGGGTCATAATTGCGGCCATGCTGAAATTGGTAGACAGGCACGGTTGAGGGCCGTGTGGACCTAGTCCATGAGAGTTCGAGTCTCTCTGGCCGCACCAAATACTTAAATTTTAAGCCATTCGGGTACGAGAACTTTAAATGTTCCATTTTCACTTATGAATATCTGTTTTTTATCAAAGTTTTTATCTAAAAATTTGATTAACGCGAAGGGGTATTCTTCATTAATTAGAATTTTCCCAATCTCAACTTCATTACTATAGATTTTTTCGTCTTCAAATAGTTTCCCATTAATAATCTCAATCGGCAGTAATCTTTTTGAAAGTTTATTTTTTAATTTAATTCTAGCCGTGTTTTCTTGTCCAACATAACAACCTTTTTTAAAATCAATTCCATTAAGTTCTTCAAAATTACATTCAATACCAAATAATTTATTTTGTAATTTATTTAAGTTTTTGGGTACTATGCCAAGCTTATGGCTTTGAAGATAATAGTTCTCAACTTTATCGTCCTTAAGGTTTAATCTTTTTAGTGACAAATAAAGTTTTTCTAAATTTATAATAAGCCTTGCACCCAAATTTTTATTTCTCGGATCTAAAATTATTGGGTCCTCCCTATATTTAAAAGTAAAACCCAAGTTATCTTTTGAGCCATCAATTGATAGAAATTTTTCATATCCAAAGCTTGCAACTACAAATTCATTACTTAAATTTAATATTTCTACTTTTGATCTAATTTTATAAAGACTAAATTGTTTAAATATTTCCTCTGATTGAGATTTTTCACAGTCAATAAAATAACCAGATTTGTGTTTTACAATTATGAATTCATAAAGAAACTTACCTTGCGGAGTTAGCAAAGAAGCAAAACAGCTTGAATTTTCTGTAACTTTATTGATGTCATTACTAATTAAGTTTTGTAAAAAATCTTTAGAATCTTCTCCATTTATATAAAGTATGGATCTATCTTCTAATATATAAACATTGTTATTCATAATTGATTGATATTATATTTTAATATAATAACTTTTTTCATAAATGTTAGATCTAATAATTAAAAACGGACAATGCTATATTAATGAAAAGCTAGAAGTTAAAGATATAGCTGTTAAAGATGGCAAAATTTTAAAGATTGGTGAAATTTCAGAAGAGGCGAAAGAAGTTTATGATGCCAAAAAACAAATTGTTTTACCTGGTTGTATAGATACTCAAACTCATTTTAGAGAACCAGGATCTACAGATACAGAAGACCTTTATTCTGGAAGTAGAGCTGCAGTTGCTGGAGGTATAACAGCCGTATTTGAAATGCCAAATACTAATCCACCAACCTCAAATAAAAAAGAATTTCAAAGAAAATTGGATCTCGCAAAAAATAGAATGTATTGTAATTATGCTTTTTATTTTGGAGCTACAGCCAACAATGTAAATGAGTTAGCAGAATTAAAAAATTTAGAGGGATGTTGTGGAATTAAACTTTTTGCAGGCTCCTCAACTGGAAATTTATTAGTTGCAGATGAAAAAGATATAGAAAAAGTATTTCAAAATAGCTCAAAAGTTGTTGCAGTTCACTCTGAGGATGAGGAAATTTTAAATAGAAATAAAAAATTGATTAAAGATAAGGATGTACATTCCCATCCAATTTGGAGAAGTGATGAATGTGCAATTTCCTCTACAAGAAGAATAGTAAGAATTGCTGAGCGTTATAATAAAAAAGCTCACATTCTTCACATAACTACAAAACAAGAAATAGATTTTTTATCGCAACATAAAGGGAATATTACTTTTGAAATTACTCCACAACATTTAACAATCTATGCACCTGATTGTTATGATAAACTTGGAACTTATGCTCAAATGAATCCACCTATCAGAGACAAATCTCATTATGATAGATTGTGGTTTGCTGTTAAACATAATCTGAATGATACCATTGGTTCAGATCACGCTCCTCATCTCAAAGCAAATAAAGATAAAGAATATCCTAATTCACCATCAGGAATGCCGGGCGTTCAAACTCTTATGCCAATAATGTTAAATCACATTAATGATGGAAAATTATCTCTTAATCAATTAGTGAGTCTTGTGTGTGAAAATCCAGTAAAAATTTTTGGGATTAAAAATAAAGGATTTATCAAAGAAGGCTTTGATGCGGACTTCACAATTGTTGACATGAATAAAAAAATTTTAATTAAAAATGAAAATATTGAAAGTAAATGTGGTTGGTCACCTTTTAATGACTTTGAGTTTAAAGGAACTCCTGTTTTAACAATTATTGCTGGAAAAATAAAAATGCAAGACGGAAAAATCTTAGGTGATCCTGAGGGAACTCCGTTAGAATTTAATTAAGCTTTCCTGTAAAACTATTTACAAGAATTACCCCAATAACAATTAGGAATAATCCAGCAATTGCTTGCCAAGCTAAAGTTTGTTTAAAAAAGAAATACCCAAGTATTGCGATTGTAAAAACACCTAGTCCACTCCAAGTAGCATATACGATTGCTATTGGAAGTTTATCCATAACAAAAGTCATCAAATAAAATGATACAAGATAAAATATTGTGAGACAAACAGTAGGAATAATCTTTGTAAAGTTTTGTGATACTGGAAGCAACATTGTTCCAGCTACTTCACAAAATATAGCGATTAGCAAAAAGGAATACGTTTTAACCATTATTTAATATTTTGTTCTCAATCAAGTCTTGTTTAATCTCATCAAGAATTGTGGGATCATCAATAGTTGGGGGCATTTTATATTCAACGTTATCAGCAATTTTTCTAATAGTTCCCCTTAAAATTTTTCCTGATCTTGTTTTTGGAAGTCTTTTAATTACTATCGCAACCTTAAATGCCGCTACAGGACCGATTTTATCTCGTACCATTTGAATGCATTCTTTAGAGATTGTCTCATTATTTTTATCTACACCTGCTTTTAATACTACTAATCCAATTGGCAATTGTCCTTTCAATTTATCTGCAATTCCAAGAACTGCACACTCAGCAACTGATTGATGTTCAGATAAAACTTCTTCAATAGCTCCAGTTGATAATCTATGACCGGCAACATTTATTATGTCATCTGTTCTAGACATAATCCAAATATATCCATCCTCATCTATATGACCCGCATCATAAGTTTGATAATAACCTTCATAATTTGACATATAATTTTCTTTATATCTTTGATCGGCATTCCATAGAGTAGGAAAGGTTCCTGGAGGAAGAGGAAGTTTAACTACGATATCTCCCATTTCATTTGGTTTGGCTAAAGTTTGATCTGACTTGATAATTTTTACGTCATAACCTGGAACGGCTTTACATGCAGACCCATATTTAGTTTTCATCATTTCAATACCTGTACAATTTGAACTTATTGCCCAACTCGTTTCTGTCTGCCACCAGTGGTCAATTACTGGAACCTTTAAAAGATTTTCAGCCCATTTAATTGTATCTGGGTCTGCTCTCTCACCTGCAAGAAAAAGACTTTCAAACTCACTTAAATCATATTTAGAAAAAAACTTTCCTTCAGGGTCTTCTTTTTTAATTGCTCTAAATGCTGTTGGAGCTGTGAACAAAGACTTTACTTTGTAGTCAGATATTATTTTCCAAAAGGCACCAGCATCTGGTGTTCCAACTGGCTTACCTTCAAACATTACAGTTGTACAACCTTTAAACAGTGGTGCATAAACAATATAGGAGTGTCCAACTATCCAACCAATATCACTTGCAGACCACCATATGTCACCCTCATCTATGTTATATATATTTTTCATTGTCCATTTTAATGCAACGATATGACCTCCAATATCTCTTACAATTCCTTTTGGGGTTCCAGTAGTTCCTGAAGTATAAAGTATATAAGCAAATTCATTTGAATTCATTTCAACACAATCAATTTCTTTTGCTGTTGAAACAACTTCTTCCCAACTAACTTCTTTAGGAGCATTTAATTTAACTTCATGACCCGGTCTTTGAAATAAAATCATCTTATCAATTTTATGTTTGGCTTGTTTAATAGCTTCATCTACTAAAGGCTTGTACTCAACTGTTCTTCCAGGTTCGAAACCACATGAAGCTGTGACTAATACTTTTGCTTTACTGTCATCAATTCTACTAGCAAGCTCGTTAGAAGCAAATCCTCCAAAAACCACTGAGTGTATTGCACCTATTCTTGCACAAGCGAGCATAGCTACTACCGCTTCTGGTATCATGGGCATATAAATGATTACTCTATCTCCTTTAACAACACCTTGATCTTTAAGAGCTCCAGCAAATTTTGAAACTTTTGATCTTAACTCTTCATATGTAAATTTTTTTTTGTTTCCTGTAATTGGACTGTCGTATATTAGTGCAGTTCTTTTTCCATTTCCTTGATCAATATGAATATCTAATGCGTTGTAACAGGTGTTTGTTACTCCGTCCTCGAACCACTTATAGAAAGGAGGGTTTGATTTATTTAAAATCTTAGTTGGTTTCTTAAACCAAAAAATATCATTTGATGCATCACTCCAAAATTTTTCTGGATTATTTATTGATTGATCGTAGATTTTATTAAATTTATCTGACATTTAAAATTTGATTCGATATTGCTCTTTTTTTGATTTTTAACTTATAAATTGTATTTAATTTTAAAAAGTTAGTAAAATCAATGTAAATTAACCACAATTAAGTCTTCAATAAAGTGTTTTAATTTGCTATTTAACGCTCAATCTTGGTTTAGCGAAAGTTAAACCTAGTTTATATAAACTAAACAAGTAAAAACTAACTAAAGAGGGAGTTTTTTATGAAAAAACTTAAACTGTTTGCTCTTACAGCTGTCGCCCTAATGGGTGTTACAGGTGTAGCAAACGCAGAGACCGCGATGTTAGCTCAAGATGACTTTGTTGGAATTTCCTTTTGGGTAATTTCAATGGGTATGTTGGCTGCTACAGCATTCTTCTTCATGGAAAGAAGTTCTGTAAATCCAGCATGGAAAACATCAGTAACAGTAGCTGGTCTAGTAACTGGTATTGCTTTTATCCATTACATGTACATGAGAGATGTATGGGTATCAACTGGCGATTCACCAACAGTATATAGATATATTGACTGGTTAATTACTGTGCCATTACAGATGATAGAGTTCTATTTAATTCTAGTAGCTGTAAGAAAAGCAAACTCTGGAATTTTCTGGAGATTGTTAATTGGTTCATTAGTAATGTTAATCGGTGGATATTTAGGAGAAGCTGGATACATCAATGCTACACTTGGTTTTGTAATCGGTATGGCAGGTTGGGTATACATTCTTTATGAAATATTCTCAGGTGAAGCTGGAAAAGCTGCTTCTAAAAGTGGAAACAAAGCTCTTGTTACTGCTTTTGGTGCGATGAGAATGATTGTTACAGTAGGTTGGGCAATTTACCCACTAGGTTATGTATTTGGTTACCTAACAGGTGGTGTAGACGCTAACTCACTTAACGTTGTTTACAACTTAGCTGACTTTATTAATAAAATTGCATTTGGTCTAGTAATCTGGGCTGCTGCAGTTTCTGGTAGCACAGCAAGAAGATAGTTACCAAATAACTAAATAATTTTAGGGCGAGTATGTTTTCACATACTTGCCCTATTTTTTTGAATAACTATATAATACTCATGACAAAAATAACTTACGTCACACATGATAATCAAATTCATACTGTTGAAGTTCAAAATGGCTTAACTGTAATGGAAGGCGCAGTTCAGAATGATATTCCAGGTATAGATGCAGATTGCGGAGGAGGAATGGCATGTGCGACATGTCACGTGTATGTTAATGATGAATGGTTTGATAAGATCCCAGCTAAGGAAGATGGAGAAGAAGACATGTTAGATATGGCTTTTGAACCAAAAAAAAATAGTAGATTAAGTTGTCAAATAATAGTTTCAGATGATCTGGATGGTCTTAAAGTAAACATTCCATCAAAACAGGGATAAGATGAATAAAACAGACGCATTAATTATTGGAGCAGGACCTACGGGTTTGTTTACCGCACATCAATTGAAAATAATTGGTCTGGATTGTGAAATTGTAGATAATTTAGATAAGATTGGAGGACAATGTATTGAACTTTACCCGGACAAACCAATTTATGATATTCCAGCTGTACCTGAGTGTACCGGGGAGGAGTTAACCAATAATTTAATAAATCAATTAAAACCTTTTAAGATTAAATTTCATTTAAATGAAAGAGTAGATGAGGTAAAAAGAGAGGAAGATAACTGGGTTGTTAAAACAAATAATGGCACAACGTTTTCAACTCCGAATGTAATTATTGCAGGTGGCGTGGGTTCATTTGAACCAAGAAAATTTCCCGTTAAAGAATGTGAAAAATTTGAGAATAAGTCGGTATTATATTCAATAAAAGACAAGAGCATATTTCAAGGCAAAACTGTAACAATATTTGGTGGTGGTGATAGCGCTTTAGATTGGGCGGTAGAGTTATCAAAAAACTCAAAAGTAAATTTAGTTCATAGAAGAGATGATTTTAGAGGCGCACAGGCAACCGTTGATAAAGTACATGATCTTGCAAAAAAAGGAAAAATAAATCTTTATACAAAATATCAAATGAATTCAATTAAAGGTGAAAAACAATTAGAAAGTATAGATATAAAAAATGATGATAAAGAAACTAAAACTCTTAAAACAGATTATGCATTAGGTTTTTTTGGATTAATTATGCAACTTGGTCCGATAGCAGATTGGGGTTTAAATATTGATAAAAAAACTGTTGAGGTAGATACTGAAAAATTTGAGACAAATCAAAAAGGCATTTATGCAGTTGGCGATATATGCAGTTATCCAGGAAAATTAAAACTTATTTTATCAGGTTTTCATGAAGGTGCTTTGGCAGCAAGAGCATGTTTTAAACTCGCAAGACCAAACGAAAAATATAGATTTGAATTTACAACTGCTTCTAAAACAATTAAGGGTCGTCTTGGTATAAAAGGTGATTGAGTTATTTTCGGCTGATACCCCTAATGGTAAAAAAATTAGCATCATGCTTGAAGAAATTAATTATAAATATAAAATTACCAAGATAGATTTGTCTAACGGAGAACAATTCAAACCAGAATTCATAAAAATAAGTCCATTCAGCAAGATACCAGTAATAATCGATCATGATGCCAATGAAACTATTTTTGAGTCTGGTGCTATCTTAATGTATTTGGGAGAAAAGAGTGGAAGGTTTTACAATAGAGAAGATCGACTAAAAATAAATCAATGGTTAATGGCACAAATGGGATATGTAGGTCCTATGATAGGTCAGCATCATCAATTTCATCATTATAATCCTGGCAAGAGTGAATTTGGTGAAGAAAGATATTTTAAGATTACAAAAAAAATTTATCAAGACCTAAACAATCGTTTAGAAAAATCAAAATACCTTGCTGGAGAAAAATACTCTATAGCTGACATTGCAACGTGGCCATGGATTGCTAGACATGAATGGCATGATATTGGACTTAAAAATTTTAAGAGTCTTTCCAGATGGTATTTAGAAATTGCAAGTCGTGATGCTGTTGTCAAAGGTTATGACCTTTATAATAATGGCTCTGAGATTCCAAAACTTTAATTAAAATTTACCTTTTTTATCTGAACCTTTGTAAAAAATTTTTTGAAGATTTTCATTTTCTTGTTTTTTTAATTTTATATCATTTATATTAAGTAAATTTTGAGGTCTGCCAATTATTTCATGATAATTAAATTTATCAAATCCTCTAGCAAGTTGAACACTATTTTTACCTAGGATTTGTTTAACATTTGTACCGATATAGCTTTGAATTACAAAGCCTATTCTTCTGTCATTGCTTTTATTTAGATCTGAGCCATGTACTACAGTTGGGTGATGAAGTGACATTTGTCCTGCCTCTAAAATAAGAGGAGTTGTTTTCTCTTTCGGTACATTCTTAACAGTTTGTCCCCTTGTTAATAAATTACCCTCATTAAATTTTTGATCATGATCTCTAAGATTATCTTTGTGTGAACCTGACCACATTCTCATACACCCATTTTTTTCATTAGAGTCAGTTATAGCAACCCAGGCAGTTACCCAATTATGTGGCTCTAAGCCAATATATTTAGCATCTTGATGATAGCTAACAAATCCTTTTTCATTTGGATTTTTAATGAATAAAGTTGTTCCACAAACAAGAATGTTTTCACCTATTAAACTTTGAACTGCATCTAAAATTTTTGAATTATGTGTAACTTCATCTAACAAAGGTGAAATTAAATGAGCATTATATCTACCTGATTTTTCTAACTCACCAGGAATTTTTTTTTCAATTAACTCAATTTCATTTCTTATTTCTTTTGCTTTTTCTTTTGAGAAAATATTAATTGGAGAAACAAACCCCTCATCTTTATATTGTTTGAGTTGATTTGAGGAAAGATAAGACATATTATTAAAAAGATTATATGAGTGTATCTATTTCTTCAATAAATTACTGTCCAGTAAAATCAATATCATTTCAGACTGTTAGTAATTGTAAAATAAGAAAAAATATAGGAATAATTGGAGATAGAGTTTTTGCATTTTCGAAGGGCTTAGAATTAAATCAAGCACAATTATTTGAAAAAAATCTTGATGAGAGAAGAGGTAAATGGAATAAAATTTTGACTCTCAAAAACTCTCCTATGTTAAATAAGTATAATTTTAAATTAAAGGATAATAAATTAACATTTACTCAGAAGAATAATGAAATTTTGACAATAGATGTAAGTAAAACTAATGAACACGAGTTACTTTCAAACAAAATTTTGGAATTAGAAAGCTCTCTTCAAAAGCCTATATTTTTGATGAAAAATAAAGACATTCCTTTTTTTGATACATCAATTTCAAATAAAACTCAATTAACTCACTCGATATCTCTTATAAACAATCAAAGTATTAGGGATTTTAAAAATAAAACTAACCAAGAAATTGAGACCCAGAGGTTCAGAGGCAATATATTTGTTGATGGAATTGAAGCGTGGGAAGAGAGAAGTTGGATTGGAAAAATTATCAAAATAAATAATATTTCATTTAAAGTAGAAAAAAATATTCCTAGATGTGTAGCAATCAATTTAAAACCAAATACTGATGATAATAGTTTAAACTTACTTCAATCCTTAAAGAAAAATTATAACCATTTTGATATGGGAGTTTATCTGACAGCTTTAGATGATGGACTCATAAATATTGGTGATAATATTTCTGTATAGAATTTTATAATCAACTCTAGATTGAAATTTTTCAACTATACTTTTCAAATCATTTTTGATTTAATTATTATTTTATTAATAAACAGGGGAGAAAAAATGAGTAAAATATTTAAATCATTAACAGTTTTACTTGTGCTTCTTTTTTCAATTTCTACAGTAAGTGCGAAAACTCTTACTGAAAGACTTGCAGATGGACACAAATTAAGATTAGGTTTTGGAACGGCAGTGCCGTGGGCTTACGCCGGAGATGGTGGTGAAGCTTTAGGCTTTGTTAATATGATAGCATTAACAGTTCTAGAAGAAATGGGTATCACTGAACATGAAACAAAAGTTTTTGAATGGTCAGGATTAATTCCAGGATTAAATGCAGACCGTGCAGATATGATTACTGGTGGAATGTATATTTTAAAAAGTAGATGTGAAAACATGGACTTTTCAGATCCTATAGGTGTATTTGGCGATGCTATGCTAGTACCAAAAGGAAACCCAAAAAACATAAATAATTATGCTGATGTTATCTCAACTGGAGCTAAATTAGTAACTGGTACTGGATTTAATACAGTTGAGGCTGCTAAAAAATATGGTGTACCAGACAGTCAAATGCTTTTAGTTGAAGGAGAAGTTGGAATTTTAGCTGCAATGAAAGCTGGAAGAGCTGATGTTGCTGTTCAAACATTCTTTGGTGCAAAAGAGCATGAGAAAAAAACTAATGGTAAATTTGAAGTAACCGATCCTAAATTAATGCCTAAAGAAACTTTAAACGTTGTAGGTATTGGTTTTAGAAAAGGTGATGACAAATTTAGAGAAGCATTTAATGCAGCTCTAGCTAAAGTTATGGCTAACCCAGCTACTATGTTGAAAAGAGCTGGAGAGTATGGGTATGATAAAGCTCAACTTCCTCCACCAGACATGAGCACTGCTTGGGCTTGCTCAACTAAATAATTTAATAAGTTATTAAAATAAACCAGGCAACTTAATTGTTGTCTGGTTTTTAAAATTTAAAGGTATTTATTTGACTTATTTTGAATTTTTAAATGAACATGGGATAACTCTTTTACTTGGAACAGTAACTACTGTGAAAGTACTTGTTTGTTCAATGATTCTTTATGTAATTATTTCCATGATATTCGGCCTGATGAGGCTTTCTAAAAATCCAGTTATACAAGGCACTGCTACTGTATATATAGAATTTTTTAGAGGCACATCTCTTTTAGTACAATTATTTTGGGCATACTATGTTTTACCATTTTTTGGAATATCATTAGAAGCTTTTACCGCAGGTGTAGTAGCTTTAGGTCTGAATTTTGGGGCATATGGTGCCGAAATAGTTAGAGCTGGAATACTTGCAGTGCCCAAGGGACAATGGGAAGCAGCCTATTCATTAAATTTTACTCCAGCAAAAAGAATTAAAAGAATTATTATTCCTCAAATTTTTCCAATAATATTACCACCTGCAGCAAATTTAACTGTAGAATTATTAAAAGCTACCGCATTAGTAGCATTGGTTACAGTAGTTGATCTTACTTTTGAAGCAAAACAAATTAACTCTATAACGTGGTTATCAGCACAATGTTTTGGAACAGCATTAATAATTTATTATATCATGGCTAGATTTGCATTAGTTCCATTTTTAAGATGGTTAGAAGTTTTGGCAGCCAGAAAAGTTGGAAAGGAGAAAGCTTAAATTATGGAAATGGGTTGGAGATGGGATTTTACTTATGAAATATTGCCTCAAATGGCGATTGCAACACTTAATACTATTCTTGCAGCTGGGGTAGGTTATGCAATTGCTTTGATTGTTGGATTGTTTTTTTTATTAGCACAAAGAACTCCCTCTAAAATTTTTAATTGGGTTAACAGGGAAATAGTTGAGTTTATAAGATCAACTCCACTACTCATACAATTATTTTTTGTATATTTCGTTCTACCACAGTTTGGTATTACTTTATCTGCCTGGGTATGTGGAATGATTACTATTGGTCTCCACTTTGGAACATATATGTCAGAAGTGTATCGTGGAGCACTTGAAGGAGTTTCAAAGACACAATGGGAGGCTTGTAGAGCTTTAAATTTTTCAACAATTTATACATATAGAAGAATAGTTCTTCCTCAGGCATTTCCTATAGCCATTCCTGGAATGGGTAACTATTTAGTTGGAATATTTAAAGATACACCACTTTTATCAACAATTGGTGTTGCAGAATTATTCCATGCAGCCACAGCAGTTGGTGGTTATAATTATAGGTATTTAGAACCTTATACTTTAGTGGGTATCATCTTTTTGACGCTGTCAATTCCTGCAGCAATGTGGGTTAGAAAACTTGAAAGAGATGTTAATATATCCCAAGGAAAAATGAAGAAATAGATTATGGAAAAAAATAATTTAGATCAAATTATTGTGAAGTTTGATGAAGTAACTAAAAAATATGGTGATTTAGTTGTTTTAGATAAACTTAATCTAGAAATTAAAAAGAATGAAATGCTTTCAATTATAGGTCCGTCTGGATCCGGAAAAACAACAGTATTGAGAGTTTTAATGACTTTAGAAAAGATAAACAGTGGAGTAATCCATTTAGATGGAGAAACTTTAACACATATGGACTCAAATGGAAGTTTGGTTGAAGCAAATGAAAAATATCTAAGAGAAAGAAGATCAAAAATAGGTATGGTGTTTCAACAATTTAATTTGTTTCCACACATGACAGCTTTACAAAATTGTATTGAAGCTCCAATTGAAGTTTTAGGTATGAAAAAAGAAGAGGCAGAGCAAAGAGCCTTAGAATTATTAGAACTTGTTGGTCTAACAGATAAAAAAGATCAACACCCAAGTAGATTATCTGGTGGACAACAACAGAGGGTAGCGATTGCAAGAGCTTTAGCTATGAGACCTAAAGTAATGCTTTTAGATGAAATAACCTCAGCGTTAGACCCAGAAGTTGTTGGAGAAGTTTTAAGTGTTATTAGATCTCTTAATAAAGAACATAGCTTAACTATGATAATGGTTACTCACCAAATGGGATTTGCTAGAGAGATTTCTGATAGAGTTTGCTTTTTCAATGAGGGAAAAATTTTTGAGCAGGGACCTCCTGAACAATTATTTGGAAATCCGCAAAATGAAAGAACTAAACAATTCTTACATGCAGTTTTGGATGCAAATTGATTAAGTAAATGTCAAAAGTATACAAATTAGGAATTACAAATAATAATAATCAAAAAATAAGAGAAGTAAATTCCATTGAGGTTTTAGCTAATCAAGGGATAATAGGTGATAGACATTTTAAGGAATTCAATGATCCTTATAGTCAACTATCCCTTATAGAGTCAGAAAATATTGATTATTATAATGTTAAATATGGATTAAACATTCCGTACATAGATTTTAGAAGAAATATTATTACCAAAGGAATTAGATTAAATGATCTTATAGGAAAAAAATTTCTTGTTGGTGGAGTAGAGCTGGAAGGAATCGATTTATGTCGTCCATGCAGGCATTTATGTGAATTGTTGGATCAGGATAACATAATTAAAGAATTTTTAAGAAGAGGTGGTTTAAGATGTCAAATTTTATCCTCTTCAAGTATTGAAGTAGGCAATAAAATAAAAGTCTTTAATTAAGGTTTAATCAGCAGTTTTAGACGCAAATTAATTCATTGAACTTAAAAGTCTCATTAACGAAGTTATAATTCCGTGACCTGACAATTCTATAGCAAGTATGATAACTATTATTAAAACAAATTTTATATTCATCTAGTAAATACAAAAATTAATAAAAGGATCCAAAAAAAAGCATAATAAAAGTAAATATACTTTTTCGTAAAATTATAAGTAATTGGATTATGAGCAGGTTTGTTTTTTTTTCTTTTTTTAGTCATCAGCATGAATTTTAGTCATCAGCATGAACTTTTTCATTTTTTTCATGTTTTTCTTGTGCAGCAATTGTATATTTTGCTACAGGTCTAGCCATTAGCCTTTTTAACCCAATTGGTTCCGCTGTATCTAAACAGTAACCGTAGGTATCATCTTTAATTCTAAGTAAAGCTTTTTCAATTTCCGAAATTAATTTTATTTGTCTATTGATAGCTTTCATTTCAACATTTTTGTCAGTATAAGAACTTGCTTGATCTACTATATCTGCAGAAATACTATTATCATCCATACTGCCATTATAGAGCGCCTCATTATTAGCTTTAACTAGCTCTTTTTTCCACTCTTGTAACTTCATTCTGAAAAATACTTTATGTTTTTCGCACATATACTTTTCAGTTTCTTTTGGAATATAAGTTTTAGAAATTTTTATTGGCCCTTTATTGATTTCTTTAGGCTTACTTATAATTTTTGATTTAGATTTTATTGTAGACTTAGGCTTTATTTTTTTAATTTTTTTTTTTATTTTAGTGGTTTTAGGCATACTAATAATTTGAATTCGAGGGAGTATATTCAGCAAATTAGGGGTGTCAAGTCAGCTTAATTATTGTAAATAATTGTAAATGAATGTTTTAAATAGAAATATTAATAATATATTTTTTATTTTTGTTTTATCTCATTTGATTATTTGGACAATTGTTCCATCTTTAACAAACAAAAATTTACCATTAGATGTAATTGAGGCATTAGCTTGGGGTAGTAATTTAGACTGGGGATTTAATAAACATCCTCCTGGAAGTGCATTTTTTCCAGAATTTTTTTTTCAAATCTTTGGACCACAAGACTGGGCTTTTTATTTATTAAGTCAAATTTTTGTTTTATTGTCTTTTTTTTATGTGTTCAAGTTATCCAATGAATTTTTAGGAAACATTAAATTAAGTTTAATTTCAGTATTATTACTTGAGTCAATTTTTTTTTATAATTTTACGTCACCAGAATTTAATGTAAATATATGTCAATTACCATTTTGGTCTATAGTCGTTTATTACTCTTGGAAAATATTTGAAAAAAAAAAAATTAGTATTATCGATTGTTTTATAATAAGTTTTTTTGCTGCAGTAGGTTTTTTATCTAAATACTTATTCATTTATCTACTTGTATCAATAATTTTATTTTTTATTTACATAATCTTTTTTAAAAAATTAAAAAAATTTGATTTTAGATATCTCATTATCTTAGAAATATTTTTTGTTTTGCTAATACCTCACCTGATCTGGCTCTACAATAATGATTTTATAACAATTACTTATGGTCTCAAAAGAACTGGTCTTGAGACTGCGAATATTTTTGATAATTTTAAATATCCAATTCTTTTTTTATCAAAACAAATAGGAATATTGTTACCCTTTTTCTTTTTAGTTTCATTATTGATTAAGAAATTTAAATTTAAATTGAATTTTAAAGATAAAAAATTAATTTTTTTAATTTTTATCAATATCTTACCTTTTCTACTAATTTTTATTACATCAGTTATTACCGGTTCAAGAATAAGAACAATGTGGATGGCACCATTTTATTTATTTCTCGGTTTATTTTTTGTATATATTTTTCAGTCTCAAATTAACATAAAAAAAATAAATTCATTTCTGTATACATTTTTATTTTTATTTTTTTTATCACCCGTTGTTTATTCGTTTATTTCAATTACTCAAACAGACAAAAGAACAGATTATCCAGGAAAAGAAATTGCAGCAAAGGTTCAAATTATATGGGATCAAGATTTTAATAAAGAAATTGAATTTGTAACTGGAGATGAATGGAAAGCTGGAAACCTTTCTTATCACTTAGAATCTAGGCCTAGGTGGGAAGGTTTTACAAATAACGAAATATTAAATAATTCTTCACAATTTATTTGCGTAGATGATGTTTGTTTGGGAAGATATTAAGTTTTATAATTTAATTTATGAAAATCAAAATCTTAATTCCTATTTACAATGATTGGCAATCAGTCTTTAAACTTATAAATGAGATTAATGATTTATCAATAAGTCCAGAATTTCAAGTTTCTATAATAATAGTTAATGACGCTTCTAATCATGATCGACCAGAGGATAAAAAAAAATTAGATAATATCTATTCAATTAAAATTTTGAATATGAAAAAAAATCAAGGCCATGCAAGATGTATTGCTACAGGATTAAAATATATCTATGAAAAAGAAGATTTTGATTATGTTATTCCAATGGATGGAGATGGAGAAGATAGACCAGAAGAGATAAAAGAATTTTTAAATCAGATTAAAAACTCCAATAACAAGCCGTTGGTAGGAGAAAGAATAAAAAGATCTGAAAATTTACTATTCAAAATTTGTTATCAACTTCATAAGTTATTGACACTAACTTTTGCAGGCAAATCTATAAAATTTGGTAATTATACATGTCTCCCAAAAATTACTATTGAAAAAATGATTAATGAAAAAGCTACCTGGAATAGTTTTTCAGGTGCTTTAATAAAAGTTGAAAATAATTTCATTTCTATCCCTTCAATCAGAGGTAATAGATATTTTGGACCATCAAAAATGAGTTTTTATAATCTAATAAAGCATTCACTTTCTATTATTAGTGTTTTTAGAAAAACATTTCTAATCCGTTCTGCTCTATTTATAATTTTATATATTCTATTTATTAAGAGCAATGCCTCTGTAATCACCGCAGTACCATTAATATTTTTATTGATAGCTGTTTATTCAATTTCGAATTTAGCTTTAAGAGAAAATATGGAAGAATTCCAAAATTCTCTAGAAAATATAAACAACGTTGACGAGTTAAAATAATTTAAGCTCTAATTGTTGGCAAACAATAAAAATCAGCTGTATCTATTTTAGAAGAGTATTGCCTTCGCATATTCCATTTTTTATGAACACCAGCACTTGCAAGACTTAAAGTAGATCTTCCGTATCTATAATTAGTGTTGTCAATTGATTTCATTAAATTATTTATTTTTTCATCTTTTTCAGATGAAAATAAATTTTTTCTTCCATCATCATTACGTAATCCTGTAAGCATTACTCCTGCTTTTTGATATTGATAACCGTTTTTAAAAATCTTTTCTAAAATAGAAACTGCAGTCTTGACAGTTTCAATACTATTATTTGTTGCAATAGGAAAATCAATTGTCTTTGCATTTGAATAATAACCATAATTTCTTTGAAAGGGACTTGTTCGAACAAATACAGTAATTGCTTTTGCGACCAAAGACTCTGATCTAATTTTTTCAGACGCATTTAAACAGTAATTTGCAACAGCTTCTTTTAGTTCTTGGAATTTTTCAATTCTTTTCCCAAACGACCTTGAGACAACACAACTTTTTCTTTTAGTTTGTGTTGTTTCTAAACTAATACAAGGAATACCTCTTAGTTCCATTGCAGTTCTTGAACCTAAAACATTAGAAGATTTTTTAATCCAAGTGTTAGATTTATTTTTAAGTTGTTTGGCGTTGTAAATTCCATTTTTTTGATAAAATTTTGTAAGCTGTCTACCAACACCCCATACATCATTAATTTCAACTTTTTCTAAGATAGGATCTAAATTTTCTATTCCAATTAAACTAGTGACACCTGATTGTTTTTTCTTTGCAATATGATTTGCAACTTTACTTAAAGTTTTTGTTTTGGCAATACCAATACTGGTTGGTATACCAGTCCATTGTAAAACTGTTTCTCTAATTTCTTTTCCAACCTTTTCAACTTCAGTATCTGGAAAATTTGATAAATCTATAAATGCTTCATCAATTGAATATACTTCTATCTCTTCATTAAATCTTTTAAGAGTTCTCATAACTCTTCTAGATAAATCCCCATATAAAGAGTAATTTGATGAAAAAACTTCAACCTTATTTTTAATAATAATATCTTTTGCTTTAAAATAAGGCTCTCCCATCTTAATTCCTAAAGCTTTTGCTTCATTAGATCTTGAAATAATACAGCCATCATTATTAGATAAAACTACAACAGGTTTTTTTCTTATTCTTGGATTGAATAATCTTTCACAAGAAACATAGAAAGAATTACAATCAACTAGAGCTAATTTTTTAGTACGTTGAATGGATGACATAAGTTACAACTCCCCAAATAAAAATATCTTCTTCTTCATTAAGTAAGATCCTATTAGAAAAATCTTTAGATCCTGACGTTAGAAATTTTTTGTCTCTTTCTTGAACTAAAGTTTTAACTACAAGCTCATCATGAACATTTGCAACAACTGTTGAAAAGTTT
The DNA here is from genome assembly GCA_902556265.1 of uncultured Pelagibacteraceae bacterium. Taxonomy (GTDB): domain Bacteria; phylum Pseudomonadota; class Alphaproteobacteria; order Pelagibacterales; family Pelagibacteraceae; genus Pelagibacter. The sequence goes on along the minus strand of CACDVM010000008.1, from coordinate 2,375 downwards.
TTTGGTTTTAAACTTTTGTCGACAACTAATAAATCTCCGTCATTAATTCCAACATCCACCATCGACTTTCCCTGCACCCTGATAATAAAAGTTGCTGGAACATTTTTGATTAAATGCATGTTTAGATCGATATCTTCTTCGATATAATCGGTTGCAGGGGAAGGAAAACCAGCGCCTGCTTTATGTAGATAATAAGGAATAGTTAATTTCATGTTCTTGTTTTGTTCTAATTTATAGACCATTTATACAATACACGCAAGAGGTTGTATTTTGAGTCTGTAACTGAATCAAAAGTGAATCAAAACGTGAACATCGAAACTACATTTTGTATGGTTGTGGATAACTTTAACCAAGGATAGTTTAAGTTAATTAATAAGATGTATAAATTTTAATCTAATTATGAAATTAAATTGTCACTGTGGATCTGTTGAAGCTGAAATTAATGCTTCAATAAATGAATTAGCAAAAATAGTAAGATGTAATTGTTCTATCTGTAAAAGAAAAAACGCAACTATGGGAATGATTAAAAACGAAGATTTCAAAGTTACTAAGGGAAAAGATAGATTGAAACTTTATCAGTATCACACAAAAGTTGCTAATCATTACTTTTGTACTGAATGCGGAATTTATACTCATCATAATCCAAGAAGCGCACCAGCGATGACGGGATTTAATTTAGGCTGTGTTGATGAAGTAAATGTAGAAGATTTAGAAGAAATTGTTTTCTTTGATGGTAAAAATCATCCAATGGATCAGAAAAAATAAAATTCCAATGAAATTAACCGTCGAGTGTTTTGATACAGTTAAAAAAGATTGTTTAAATTTTATTAAATCTCAAGAGACGAAATTAGATAAATTTAAGAATAAGGAGAAAATGATTAGGTCTTTCTTAATTCCTTTGTGTTTTTGGATTAGTAAAAAGGCTATTAAAAAAAGGCCTTATTTCGTAGGTTTAGCAGGAGGCCAGGGTACAGGCAAAACGACAATAAGTTCTTTGGTAAAGATTATTTTAAGCAGATATTTTAAATTAAAAGTTTTTCGAATTTCTATTGATGATTTTTATAAAACTAGAAAAGAGAGAATAAATTTGTCAAAACGAATTCATCCAATACTTTTAACAAGAGGAGTTCCTGGAACGCATGATATTAATATGATGTTAAATTTTTTTAGAAAAACAAAAAGTAAAAATTTTAAAAGATTAAAACTTCCAATTTTTAACAAAGCAATCGATGATAGGTTTAATAAAAAAAAATGGTATGATTTAAAAGTGAGACCAGATGTTGTCATTTTTGAAGGGTGGTGTGTTGGTGCAAAATCAGAAAAGAATACCACTTTAAAGAAAACAATTAATTCATTGGAAAAGGCAAAAGACCAAAAACAGATTTGGAGAAAATATGTTAATCAACAGTTAAAATCTAATTACAAAAAATTATATTCACAACTAAATTGCTTGATTTATTTAAAAGCAAAAAATTTTAGTTTGCTTCAAAAATGGAGATTAAAACAAGAAAGCAAACTTTGGGAAAAAAATAGAAATAAATCAAAATCCAAGATTATGAGCAAAGAAGATGTTTTGAGTTTTATGCAAACATATCAGAGAATAACTCAGAATATGTTCAAGAATACACCTAAATATGCATCAATTATTTTAAATTTAAATAGTAACCATCAAATTAAATCTGCAGTATATAAAAGAATATGAAAAAATTTTTATTAATCGTTTTAAGTTATTTTTCTTTATTAAGCATTGTAAATGCTGAAACTTTCTCGGAAGCACTTAAAAAAGCATATAAAAATAATCCAGAATTAAATGCTGAAAGGGAAAGTCTAAATATTTCAGAACAAGAGTTAAAAATTTCAAAAGGATCTTATTTACCGACCGTGACTTTAAGTGGAAGTAAAAGCCAAGAGGAAACAGATAAACTTACAAATAGAGATGGTTCAAATGCAACTATAACCAATGTAGATCCCTCAGTCCAATCAATTACAATTACCCAAACACTAATAGATTTTGGCAGAGGTGCTGAATTAAGAAAAAGCAAAATTGGAATTGACTTAGCAAAAGCAAAGCTTTTAAAAAAAGAACAAGATATTTTATATAAGTCTATTGAAGCTTATACTGGATTAGTTACCGCTAATGAGAAACTTAAGATCAATACGTCAAATGTGAATTTATTAGACAGACAAGTTGAAACAGATAGAATTAGACTCGAAAGAGGAAGTATATCTCTATCAGATGTTGCTCAGTCAGAGTCATCTTTGGCAGGAGCTCAAGCAAAATTAATACAAGCAGAAAATGATTTTTTAACAAGTAAACTCAATTATGAAAATATCATTGGAAAATTAAACGACCCAGAGCTATTGGAAAAAACATC
>CACDVM010000007.1 GCA_902556265.1 uncultured Pelagibacteraceae bacterium | reverse complement strand
ATATTTTCCAGTTCCTCCAATAATTTTAAAAGTTCCAGATCCTCCTTCACCACCAGTGCCTTTACCTTTGTAATTCATGAATACTTTTTCCCCATCAGCTAAATAAAAAGTACACATACCTGTTTCATCATCAAATTTTCCACTTACTAATGTAAGTCCTCCAACACAATTCATAGTAGATTTATCAAATATACTATTAGGTTCTTTATCTGCTAGCCCAGCATTCCCATCATAAGTAATTGCCATATTACCATTACCAGCGTTCATGATATTCATTTCCCATGATCCCATACCGCTTGCGTTAAATTTCCCTGAATTAGCAAAAGCCATTGTAGAAATAATTGTAAATGTTAAAGTTATTATTATTTTTTTCATTTTTGCTCCTTTTTATTAATATAATGTTTGGATTACTTTTTTGACTCTCTCAGCTCCGTTAGGAACTAAAGCTTCTACAAATGAATGACATTTATCAGTTTTAGCTTTGTCATATTTTGAACCATAATGCTTATCTACTGCCTTATTAACTCCTTCATCCCAATCTTTTTCAGGAATACCTATTTCAAGAGCATAAGTTTTTAGAACTTTTACAGTTGATATAGATTTTTCTTTCATGGCGTATTCAAATGTTTCACCAGATGGAAGAAAGTAGTTAGCCATATAAATACCAACACAATTCCAAGCTTTAGACTTGTCGTTGTCACTCATATCAGCCATTGATGAAGTAGATATTAGAATTACTACACAGTAAGAGGCAAAGATTTTTAAAATATTTTTTAGCATAAGATCTCCGTATCTGTTTAATAAAGATCTCCGCTAATCTTTATTTAATTTTAGATTAATTAAATATAAAATAAAAAAGTAACAGTTTTGTTACATAGCAGCTATGCGATATTATAGCCAACTAGGGATAGGTAGTTTTTTCCCTTGTAAAAAAGATTTGTTAAACATCTTAGAGTTGTATTTATCTGATTTATCACAAAGAATAGTTACAATAGTTTTTCCTGGACCTAACTCTTTTCCAAGTCTAATTGCTCCTGCAATATTAATTCCACAGCTTGTTCCTAAGCTTAAACCTTCATTTTGAATTAAATCATAAAGAATAGGGAGAGCCTCATGATCATCAATTGAGAAAGCACCATCAATTTTAGCATTTTCAAAATTTTTAGTAATTCTACTAGAACCAATTCCTTCAGTAATTGAATTTCCCTCAGATTTCAATTCGCCATTCTTTATATAATTATAAAGTGCTGAACCTTTTGGGTCAGATAAATAGATCTTTATATCTTTATTTTTTTCTTTAAGAGCATTACTAACCCCTGAAATAGTTCCTCCCGTTCCAGACGAACAAACAAATCCATCAACCTTACCTTCAGTTTGTTCCCAAATTTCTTTTCCAGTGCCTTCATAATGACCTTTAGCATTAGCAGTGTTATCAAATTGATTAGCCCAAATAACTCCATTATTATTTGTTGGTTTTAATTCTTCAGCTAATCTTGCTGCAACTTTTACAAAGTTATCATTATCTTTATAAGGTTTAGCTGGCACCAGTCGAAGTTCAGCTCCTAGATTTCTTAATGTATCTTTCTTTTCTTGAGTTTGATTATCATTCATTACAATAATTGTTTTATAACCAAGAGAATTACCTAAAAGACCTAACCCAATACCTGTGTTTCCTGCAGTTCCCTCAACAACAATACCACCTTTTGAAATTAACTTTTTTTCTTGAGCATCTTTGATTAATGCTAATGCAGCTCTATCTTTAACAGATCCACCTGGGTTTAAAAATTCAGCTTTTCCATAAATATTACATCCAGTAATTTCTGATGCAGCTTTAAGTTTTATTAGAGGGGTATTACCAATTGAGTCAATAAAATTATTTTTTGTATTTTTCATTATATTTTTTCTTCATCAATAACAGCGTAGGGTTTAAATCCTTTTGTAGCATCCCCAACTCTTTTTGCTGGAATACCTGCCATCACAGATTTTTCAGGTACATTTTTTGTTACTACTGAATTAGACCCAATTAAAGAATTTTTGCCAATCGTAATAGGTCCTAATATTTGCGCACCTGATCCAACAACTACATTGTCTTCTAAAGTAGGGTGTCGTTTCATATTTCTTTGATCATTCGAATTAATACTTGGCGCAATTCCACCCAAAGTAACATTATGATATAAGGTAACATTGTTTCCAATTTCTGAAGTTTCACCAATCACCACTCCCATTCCATGATCAATAAATAAGTTTTTTCCAATTTTTGCTTTTGGGTGAATTTCTATTCCAGTTAAAAATCTTGCAAGTTGAGAAATAATTCTTGCTATTAAATCAAATTTAGCAATTGCAAAAAAATTAGCAATTTTGTAAAAAAAAATAGCCTTAACTCCTGGATAGGTTAGAATTAAACTTAATTTAGATTTTGCCGCAGGGTCACGGTCAATTATAGATTGTAAAAAATCATTCATTTTTTTTGAGTTTTCTAACAGTTGATTAAAAAAAGTATATGCATTATATAATAACTAAATACGCAATTTAAAGAGGGTTGAAATGTACAAGAATACAAATTGTTTCCACTTGGCTATTCCGTGTGGGGATTTAGAGACAGCAAAGAAATTTTACAGTGAAACATTAGGCTGTAGATTAGACAATTCAGCTCAAGAATGGGCAGATGTTGATTTTTGGGGAAACGAATTAACACTTCATGCAAGTGAACACAAATTAGACAACGAAAGACATGATGTTGACATGGGGAATGTGTCAGTTCCTCATTTTGGAGTTCATTTATCAAGAAAAGATTTTAATTCTTTGAAAGAAAGATTAAAAAAAAATGGTCATAAATATTATGATGAGCCATACTTAAGATTTAAAGGTACAAAGTATGAGCAAGAAACTTTTTTTGTTAAAGATCCTAACGAAAATATTTTAGAAATTAAAACGTTAACTGCTAATCCAGAATAATCTAATACTTAGATGGAATTCCTGGTATTAGGTTTTTTTACTGGGCTCAGTCTAATTTTAGCTATAGGCGCACAAAACATTTTTGTAATAGAGCAGGGGTTAAAAAAACAACATATTTTTGTAGTTTGCCTTGTTTGTTCAATTTCAGATCTAATATTAATTTTTTTAGGTATATTTCTTTTTCATTACTTCGTTCAATATTTTAATTCTACTATTGAATTAATATTTAATATTTTATTAATTATTTTTTTAATACATTTTATTTATTTAAAAATTAGATCATTTAATCTTAAAATTGACTTAAATAACGAGACTAAAAAAATTTCAAAATTTAATATTCTTTTGAAAACTCTAGGTTTTACTTATCTAAATCCCCATGTCTATTCAGATACAGTTTTTTTTCTAGGTAATTTTTCAAAAAATTTTATTTTTGATCAAAAAATTTTATTTGGTGTTGGTGCCTCAATAGCTTCTTTTTTATTTTTTTTTGTAATTGGATATTTATCTAAGTATCTATCTCATTATGCTCAAAATAAAAAAGTTTGGAAAATAATTAATTTATTTATTATTAGCTTTATGAGTTTACTTACAATTTATGTTATTTTAGAGATCTTTAATTAGAATAACCGTATTTCTTTAATCTTACATCGCCAGTTCTAGCATGAGCTTCCATACCTTCATATCTAGATATTCTTGCTGCTGCAGCTCCAACTAATTCTGTAGACTCTTTAGTCATTCTTTGAAAACTTAGTGTTTTTATAAATTTTCCAACAAACAATCCACCTGTATATCTTCCTGCACCTTTAGTGGGCAAGATATGATTGGTTCCAGAACATTTATCTCCATAAGCAACAGTTGTTTCTTCTCCTACAAACAAAGATCCATAATTAGTTAGTCTTTTATGGAACCATTTAAGATTTTCAGTTTGAACTTCTAAATGCTCTGGTGCGTACTCATCGCTAACCTTAACCATCTCTTCGTCAGTATCACAAAGAATAACTTCACCATAATCTCTCCATGCAGCATCAGCATTAGTTCTTGGAACTTCAGGAAGTTCTGCAATTAATTCAGGAACTCTTTTCATTACTTTTTCAGCAAGCTCTTTACTAGTTGTGTATAACCAGCAAGGTGAATTATAGCCATGTTCAGCTTGACCAACTAAATCAACTGCAACTATTTCTGGATCTGCTTTAGCATCAGCAATAATTCCAATCTCTGTTGGACCTGCAAACAAATCAATACCAACTTTTCCAAATAAAATTCTTTTAGCTTCAGCTACAAACTGGTTTCCAGGACCCACAATTATATCTGCTGGAGGATTTTTGAATAATCCATTAGTCATTGCTGCAATAGCAGGTACTCCACCTAAATTTAAAATAACATCAGCACCGCATAAGTCAGCAGTATAAATAATTGTTGGATGAGCGCCCACACCTTCTTTAGGAGGGCTGCAAGCAATAATATTTTTTACACCAGCAACTTTAGCAGTCGTTACACTCATTACAGCAGAAGCAATGTGTGCATATCTACCACCAGGCACATAACATCCTGCAGTGTTTACTGGAATTAATTTTTGTCCAGCGTATAAACCTTTGGAAAGTTCTACCTCAAAATCTTGTCCATAATTTTTTAATTGTGCTTCTGCAAATTTTCTTACTCTTTCATGAGAAAACTGAACATCATCTTTAGTTTTTTGATCTAAATTTTTTTTAACTTCTTCAATTCTTTCTTTTGAAACAACTATATCTCCATCAAATTTGTCAAATTTTTTTGTTAAGTCAATGCATCCTTGCTCTTTTGTAGTTTCAATATTTTTTAATAAATCTTGAACGATACCTGTAGTTTTATTATCATCGGTTGATGAAGTTTTAGGTGATTTTTTTAAGTATTGTATTGCCATTGATAGTCTTTATTTAATTAGTTGACGAAGTATTTAAAGTATAAGTTCTTTATTTTCAACGAAGAATTTTAAATAAATCTAATATATTATTTAGAATTAGTCTAAAGCAACCACAGCAGCAGCAATTGAAGCTAATCTTGCCTGCGCTTCATCAGACCGGCTTGTTATAACCACTGGAACTTTGCCACCAACAACAACTCCAGCAGCACAAGCACCAGAAAAATAAATCAACATTTTAACTAAACCATTTCCTGTCTCAACACTTGGAACTAACAATACATCAGCCATGCCAGCAACATCATTTTTGATACCTTTAATTGCTGCTGATTTTTTTGAAATACTATTATCAAAAGCAAGAGGACCAAATACATCAGCATTTAAATTTTCTTTTTTTGCAAGTTTAGTTAATTCTTCAGCATCTATTGAACTTGGAACACTTTCTAAAACTTCTTCAGTCGCAGAAAGTATTGCTACCTTAGGTCTTTCAATTCCAATTCGATTTGAAAAATTAATTACATTTTTTAAAATATGCATTTTTGTTTTAACATTTGGTAAAACATTTAAAGCTCCATCTGTAATAATTAGTGGCTTGTCTTCTTTTTCTATAGTCATGTGCCAAATATGGCTTAACCTTGTTTTTCCTAGCAAATTATATTCTCTTTTTAAAACTTCTTTCATTAAAATATCTGTATGAATATGACCTTTAACAATAATTCTTATTTTTTTTTCACTAGCTAATTTAGCAGCGATAGCTGCAGTATTGTTTTCTTCAGGTTCATGAATAATTTCATATTTTGAGATATCCCATTTTAAATCTTCTGCACATTTTAATATTTCTTTTTCATCACCAATGAAAATTGGCTCAATTAAATTTTCATTTACAGCATCTTGAACAGACAGCATTGGTAATGGTTTACCAGCATTAACTATTCCAGCTTTAACACCTTTTTTTTTATGAGCTACATTTAAAAGGTTAACTGGACAAATAATTTCATTATTAGAAAGCATAAGTTTTAATTATTAAGAATTTTTAAATCCTCTTTAATACTGTTAGTTATATTTATTTCTTTTTTTGAATTCATTTTGAATCTTTTATATTTATTTTGACCAGGATACATTATTTCTTTAATTCCTTTAATTTTTGGCAATTTTTTAATTGTCTTAATATTATTCTTAATTCTGCTATTAAAATTGTTTACAAATAAATTTGTTTTAAATGTGATGAACAAATGACCAATATTTTGTGGACCTGAAAAATCATCAAAAGGATCCTTAACTTTTCCTGCATGGTTCCCACCAGTCAATACTCCACTTAGTATATCTACCATCCAAGCCAAACCTGACCCTCTAAAACCTGCTATTGGTAATTGTACACCTTCAAGTGCTTTTTTTGCATCTGTAGTTGGTCTACCAAATTTATCCAAAGCAACACCTTCAGGAATTTTTTGATTATTTCTTGCTGCAACCCTAATCTTTCCTCTATTGATCATTGAAATTGAAGTATCCAATATAAAAGGAACATTAGATCCTGTCGGTGTTCCAAAACAAATTGGATTGGTCCCGAATAAACTTTTTAAAGCACCATGTGGAGCTACAGCAGGAGGAGCATTAGTATAAATCATTGTTATCAAATTTTTTTTAACAGCTTGCTCAGCATAATACCCTGAGAGACCATAGTGACCACTATTTTTTACTGCAACCATACCAATTCCAGTTTTTTTTGCCTTTTGAATTGCTGTTTTGATAGCAATATCAGCAGCAACAAAACCAATACTATTATTTGCATCTATATGAGAAATTGATTGTGATATTTTTTTAATTCTTATTTTTGGTTTTGGATTAATAACTTTTTTTTTTATTCGATCGCAGTACATTTTTAATCGTGATAAGCCATGACCATAAGCACCAACTAATTCTGCATTTATCAAAGCGTTTGATGAAATAACAGCATCAGTTTTAGACAAACCATGTTTAATAAATATTTTTGATACTAATTTTTTGAGTTCAGAAGTTTTAATCATTCAACCAATTACTCGTTAATTTCATATTAATCAATGATTTTTCAATATTAAATAAATTTAATTTCGCATTTTTATCCATAAAGCTTTGAGAAACTTTTTCAATCTGATTTGCATAAATTGACAGTTTAGAATTAATTGATTTAATATAAAAATGTTTATTGCTTGAAACCTCTATGGTTGAATTTTTTCCAGGAAGCCAAGGCTCATTTATCTTTATAAAACCTTTTGTTCCATTTATTTTACAAACATTATTTAGATCTTTTTTAAAGCTTACATGTATTTTACCTTCGAATTTATTATCATAATCTAAAATTGCAGTTGCATCGTCATCAACTTTTGACTTAGAATAATTTAAAGTCTTAGATTTTATAACTATCTTTTCAGGATTTTTGGTCAATAACATTAAAAAGCTCAAAGGATAACAGCCTAAGTCATAAATAGCACCTCCACCTAATGATTTATTGAATAATCTTGATGATGGATTAAATTTTGCTTTAAAACCAAAATTACTTTCTACACTTTGAATCTCACCAATTTCATCATGGTTTAATAAATTTAATAATTCGAGTGTTTGAGGATGTGAGTAATAAGCAATAGCCTCATAAAATTGAATTTTTTTTTCTAAAATTAATTTTTTTATTTTTGATAAATCAACAACAGATATAGATACTGGTTTTTCACATAAAATTTTTTTTTCTTCTTTTAAAACTTTTTGAATTAGTTCTATGTGAGTATTATTTAAAGTGGAAATATAAATGGCATCAATATTTTTGTTTTGAATTAAATCATCATAGGTTTCATTTTTAAAATTTTTAAAAGTTTTCCCAGATTTACTGGCAATACTAATTAATTTTGAATTTGATGTTTCTTCAACAGCATTTGCAAATGCTGAACCCATTCGACCAAAACCTAAAATACCCCAGTTAATCATCTATAATAATCAAACCACTCTTTATACTTATCTTTATTTTTTATAAGATAATTTGGCAGAATTTTATCTTCAATAAGTTGAAGTTTGTAATTTGCTTTATATTTATTATCTGCTGACTGATCTGCCTGGTGATTATAATTTACAATCCTGTCATCAATACATTTTTGAATATCTTGAATTGTAATACCTGAACTATCAAATTCATTATGATGCCCAAAATTTGATAGTTTTGTATAAATATCTTTAGCAGTTTTTAAATTAGTAAAATGCCAACCACCATCTTCAATAATTTTTAAATTAGTTTGTTTAATTTTTGAAAAAAATGTGTCGATACGCCAAATTGGATACTTCTTATTTTTTAAATTTCTTAACCAAGAAAATGATGATAATTTCTTTTTTTTACATGCTTTTGTTCCATACCAAGGCATGAGATCATAAAAAAGATTAAATTTATAATAAAAAAATAATTGTTTAAAAATGTAGATATCACTATTTGAGTTTTTAAACTGTTTTGACTCAAAATTGGGTATTTCATCATTATCACTTAAACAAATTAGATCATTATCTGAATCATTTTTAATGGCATTCATCATATAATTATAAGATTGTTCAATTCGTAATAAGCTATTCACTCTTTTGGTGGAGCTTGAAGTATTTTCAGTATTAATACCCTCAGGTTCTTTTTCAATTACTAAATATTCAATTTTATCTTTAAATTTTGGAAAGTTATTAATATTAAAATTTAAAGTTTTTTTTTGTCCACTATGTGAGAACTTAGACTCAGTAACAATAAACCTACTAACATATTTATCTAAAATATTAAATCGCACATCAAGCATCAAATCTTCGGAATAATAAGTAGTACAATCAATGATTTTCATTTATTAAATGAATTTATATGATTAACCTTTTCCACGCCATGGAATTGTTTTGTCTATAATTTTTCTTAAAGTTACATCAAATAAAAGACCAAGCATTCCCATTATAAATATAGTAATCCAGATAACCTCATACTGAAAATATTTTTTTGCAACGTTTTCAACAAATCCTATTCCTGTAGTACCAGCTAAAAATTCTGCAGCCACTAAAGTTCCCCAACACATACCTACTGCAACACGTATACCTGTAAGAATTTCTGGCAGGGAGTTTGGAAAAATTACATATCTAAGAATTTGTTTTTTGGATGCACCCAATGAGTGAGCAGCATGTATTTTTGAGAGTTGAGTCCCAGAAGCCCCGGCTCTTGCTGAAATTATCATAATTGAAAGAGAAACCATAAATAATAAAAATACTTTTCCTGTGTTATCAATACCTAATACTGAAATGATTAATGGTGCCCAAGCTAAAGGGGGAACAGGTCTATAAAGTTCTATTAAAGGATCAAAAAAACCTTTTGCAAATCTGTTTAATCCCATGAATAAACCTAAAGGAACACCTATAATAATTCCAAAAACTAATCCTAAGAAAACTCTCATAAAAGAATCCCAGATATGTCCATAAGGAACAGGCACTTTTAATAATTTAAAATCACCAGTAACAACTTTAAGAACTACACCTTTAAAATTTTGTTTTACTATTCCATCTTTAGTATGTACGGGATATTTACCTGGTAAAATGTCTGCAATCCAATCAGGTAAAATAAAACCAACTACGTTACTTACATCAACCATTTTTATCCATAGTAAAGGAATATCTTTATAACCAACACTTGGTTTTGACATTAGAATGAATTTATTAAAAGTATCTGATGGTTTTGGAAGCCATCTACCAGAACCTTGCTCTGAACAACTTGGTCCACTAGCAACAATCGTTCCAGCTGGAAATAAAAATATATCAATAAATCTCAATCCACCTTGAGCTTGTATTTGTGCGTTATCAAATTTAACGATAGCATTTTGCATTTTATCTAATGCATTAGGTGGATAGATGCTTGCAAACTCTATTCTTCTTGCAATTTTAACAATATTTTTCGCGTAATTAGAGGCAATTTCTTCACTACCGCTTAAATCATTTCTGTAAACTTTAATTTCATCTTTTATTTCTTTAATCTTATTTTTAAACTCTGGATTATGGTTTCTAAGTTTGAAAAACTCATCACTTATTAGATTTAATTCTTGAGCTGCGGTATGGAATTTTAAACCTCTATTTGTAGCCGGTACAAGAGGTACTTCTAATGTATTTTCAATACTCCCTGAACCAGCATCAATTTTTGTAATACCCCAACCACCTTCTTCACTTACAGCTTTTAACCTATCGTTAAGCTCTTGTTCAGATTCAAATGGATAATCAGGTTTTTGAAAATTTTCTGTTAATAAATTAATTTTACCAGTTATATCTTCTATTTTTTGTCTTGTTTCATTTTCAAGCAAGTCTTCATTAGTCAATAAAGGAATTAATTGATTTGTTTTATCTATGAAGCTTACAAGAATATTTTTTTGCTCATTATCAAGCTCTGTAGAATTTTTTATTTCAATTGATAGTTTTTCTAGGTTTTTATTCTCTTTTTTAATTTGAGAAGTACTTTTAAACTCTCTTTCTTCTATAGGAAATTGATATTTTAATCCTAACAAAGAGTCATTTACCTTTCCTACTTGACATAGTTCATTAGCAGATTTTGGATAAAAACCTTTTGCAATATCCCATGAATAATAAAGCCAAATTAGAAGAAGAAAACTACTTCCGACAATGACCCAATGAGTTCCACCTAAAGCTCTTTCAGGATTTCCAAAAACCGCATCAACTTTTTCAGTTCTGATTAAACGTCTTCCATAAAGAATACATCCAACAACAGAAAAAAATATTAAAAAAGTTATTATTTGAGTTAACATTTAAATTTCTTTCCCCATAATTTCTTCTTCCATATTCCAAATCATTTCTAAAATTTCTTCTCTCTTAGCAGAAAAATCTTTATCTTTTTTAATCTCTCTTAAATCTTGTTTAAGCCCCATAGAAGCGAATGGAAGATTGTATTCTTTATGTATTCGACCTGGTCGAGGAGCCATTACATAAAGCCTTTCACCAAGTAATAAAGCTTCCTCAACAGAATGGGTTATTAAAATAATTGTTTTTCCAGTTTCTTTCCAAATTTTTAAAACTAAAGACTGCATTTTTTCTCTTGTTAAAGCATCTAATGCTCCCAAGGGTTCATCCATGAGAATTAAATCTGGATCATTGATTAAACATCTTGCAAGAGCAACTCTTTGCTGCATTCCTCCAGATAATTGATATGTTGGTGTGTTACCAAATCCTTTTAGTCCTACAATTTCTAACCATTCATCAACTTTTTTTTCAGTTTCGATTGGATCATTATTTTTCATTCTAAGACCAAAGTTCACATTTTCAGACACTGTCAACCATTCAAATAAAGCACCTTGTTGAAAAACCATTCCTCTTTCAACTCCTGGTCCATCTATTTCTTTATCATTTAAAGTAATAGTTCCAGAGGTTGGTCTGATAAATCCTGCAGTGATATTTAGCAAAGTTGTTTTCCCACAACCTGAAGGTCCAAGAACTGTTAACAGTTCTCCTTTTTTTAAAGTAAAATTTAAATCTTTTAATGCGTGAACAGTCTCTCCCTTTGGAGTTTTAAAAATCATGTTTAGATTTTGTGAAATTAGATCACTCATAAAAACTTTATATTAGAATTCTAATTAAAAAAATAGGCACCAATTAAATTAATTGGTGCCTATTAAATTTTTCTTTCTCTATAAGATTATAGAGGTAAGAAACTAGTGTCTACGTTTCCTCTTGGTGTTCCCATTCCTTTTAAGAATGCATCAAGATTTCCACTTTCCATAGATTGTTTAGTTTCTTCAGGTGTTAAGAATTTGAAACCACTTAAAGTTTCTTTCATATCACCAACTTTCATTTCTGAAGCTTTAGCCATAACGCTCATGTTACTTTTTCCAGCTTTGTATCTAGCATTAGCTTCATGAGTTACTTCTATAAAAGTTCTAAGCATTTCAGGATTTTCCTTCATAAACTTAGTAGTTACTGAAGTAATATCTATTCCTAAGATACCAGCAGCTCTTGCTTCATCAACTGTAAGTAATCTTGATCCTACAGCAGTTGCAGCTTTAATAGAGTTACCACCAAATAAACATGCCATTACAACATCACCACTTACTAAAGCAGCAGCTCCTTCTTCAGGATCCATTTGAATAATATCCATTTTTTTTCTGTCAGCTCCAACAACTTTCATACTTTCATCGAAAACATACTCAGCCATTGTTCCTAGTGGAACAGCAACTTTTTTACCTTCTAACTCAGTAGCGTTTGCTTTTGTAATTCCAGAAGCGTTAGAAGTAACACAAGTTGTTCCTCCCATTCCGTATTCCATAGCAATATCAACTAGTTTGATTGGTGCTTTAGATTTAACCGCGTTAATAAAAGGTACTAATCCTTGTGAGTAAGAAATATCAATATCTCCCGCTAACATTGCATCAGTCATTGCCCCACCATTAGTGAAGTTTGTCCATTTTACTGGAACACCTAAAGCTTTTGCAAAATTTTTCTTCTGCATGTCTTCTAAGTTCGGACTTGGCCATTCTAAGAAATAAGCAACTCTAACTTCATTAGCAGCAGAATTAGCAGCTGTAACAGATAAGTTTAGGGCCACAAAACATCCTAAAAGAAAACTAATTATTTTTTTCATTTGTTCCTCTTTGTTGATTTATAATACTAATAGTTAAAATTATATTTACTTAGATGTAAAACAAAAAAGTGTCTATTTTGATACAACTTAAAGTTGTGTCAATTATTTTGGTGGTTAATTATACCTATTTAGTCTAAAGAAACTTTTAATTAAGATATAATAAAAACATAATATTTAAAGAAAGATTCTATGAGCTCAGAAAATCGTACTTCAGTTCCAAATTCATTAAACGAACATTGGATGCCATTTACATCTAATAAAGATTTTAAACAAAACCCTAGATTAATTACTGAAGCAAAAGGTGTTTATTTAAAAACACACCATGGAAAAACGCAAATTGATGCGAGTTCAGGATTATTTTGTAATCCTTTAGGTCATGGTAGAAAAGAAATTACAGAAGCTGTAACTAAACAATTAGATACATTAGATTACGCTCAGCCATTTCAACAAGGTTTTGGTGGTTCATTTGAATTAGCAACAAGAATTTCAAAACATACTCCAGGGAATTTAAACAAAATGTTTTATACAATTTGTGGATCAACAGCTGTTGAGACAGCAATTAAAATTGCAGTTGCTTATCATAGAGCAAGAGGAGACGCACATAGATTTAGATTTGTTGGAAGAGAAAGAGGTTATCACGGAATGAACATCGGTTGTGTTTCTGTGGGAGGAATGGTTAACAATGTTAAAACTTTTGCAAGTATTTTAATGCCAGGCGTTCAACATATGAGACACACTCATTTACCTGAACACAAATTTGTAAGTGGTCAACCTGAAACAGGCGGAGATTTGGCAATGGATTTAGAAAGAATTGCTAGTAACTTTGGTCCAGAAAATATAGCAGCATGTATTGTTGAACCTATTGCTGGATCAACTGGAACACTAGTTCCACCAAAAGGATATTTACAAAAGTTAAGAGAAATTTGTGATAAACATGGAATACTTTTAATTTTTGACGAAGTAATAACTGGTTGGGGAAGAACGGGTTCTTCTTTTGCAGGACATGAGTTTGGAGTTACACCTGATATAATGACTATGGCAAAAGCTACTACTAATGGTGTAGTGCCAATGGGTGTTGTTGCATGTAAAGATGAAATTTATGATGCAGTTATGGATGCCTCACCAATGGGTTCAGTTGAATTATTTCATGGTTATACCTACTCAGGTATTCCAGTTGCTGTTGCTGCTGCTTTAGCGGTGCAAGACATTTTTGAGAAAGATGATATTTTTAATAGAGCAAAGAATTTAGCTCCTTATTTTCAAAAAGGTTTATTTTCTCTACAAGATTTAGAGTCAGTAGATAATATCAGAGGTTATGGAATGATGGGCGGTATTGATATGAAATTAAATACTAAACCTGGTAAAGCTGGTTTTGAATGTTTTAAATCATGCTATGAAGCGGGTGTAAATTTTAAAGCAACAGGTGATTGTTTGATTATCGCACCTCAATTTATATGTGAAGAAAAACACATTGATGAGATTATTGATAAACTGAGAACAGGTATCACTAATTATCAAAAAAACCAAAAGAACTAATTAGTTTTTATTTATAAGTAATTTATAGAAAGTAACAATGCGGATAGGCGTACCTAAAGAAATTAAACCACAAGAAAATAGGATTGGTTTAACCCCTGAAAGTGTAAAGACCCTAGTTTCAGAAGGTCATGAAGTTTTAATTGAAAATAACGGGGGCTTTGAAGCTGGTTTTGATAATGATCAATACAAAAGTGCTGGTGCAAAGATTCTTGATAAAGCATCTGATATATTTAATGATGCTGAAATTATTGTTAAGGTAAAAGAGCCCCAAAAAGTTGAAGTGGATATGATAAGAGAAAATCAAATTATCTATACTTATCTCCATTTAGCAGCTGCAAAAGAATTAACAGAAGGGCTAATTAAATCAAAAAGCATTAATATAGCTTATGAAACAGTGACAGATGATAATGGCAGACTCCCTTTACTTGCACCAATGAGTGCAGTAGCAGGTCGCATGTCAGTTCAAGCTGGAGCTCATTGTTTAGAAAAAAATCAAAAGGGCAGAGGTCTTTTATTAGGTGGTGCACCTGGGGTAAGTGGTGGAACAGTTGTAATTTTAGGGGGTGGTGTAGTTGGAGAAAATGCTGCAGTTATAGCAACAGGTATGCAAGCAAAAGTTCATATTGTTGATAAATCAGAGGCAAGATTAAAACAATTAGTTCAAATGTTTGGTGATAAAATTATTCCAGAACAAAGTGATAAAATTGATTTAAACAAATTAGTTGCCGAAGCAGATTTACTAGTTGGAGGTGTTTTAATTCCAGGAGCAGAGGCGCCAAAATTAGTAACTAAAGATATGTTAAAATTGATGAAAAGAGGATCTGTAATAGTTGATGTTGCAATAGATCAAGGAGGATGTGTTGAGACAAGTAAACCAACAACTCATGGTGAGCCAACATATATTGTTGATGATGTTGTCCATTATTGTGTAGCCAACATGCCAGGTGGAGTTCCAAGAACTTCAACGCTTGCACTAAATAAAGCAACTCTTCCTTATTTAGTAAAGTTAGCTAACAAAGGTTATCAAAAAGCTTTAGGTGAAGATAAAAATTTTTTAGCAGGACTTAATGTTCATAAAGGTCAAGTTACCTATAAAGCTGTCGCAGACGTGTTTGGTCATGATTATGTTGACCCAACAACTGCAATTTAATTATAATAATTTAAATACCAATTCAAAAATTTCTTAATTCCTGACTTATAATTGGTTTTCGGGTTATATCCTGTAAGTTTTTTTAATAAATTAGTATTAGATAATGTTTGTTTTACATCTCCTTTTTGTAATGGCATATAATTTCTAATTGCTTTTTTTCCTAATACTTTCTCAATTTCTTTAATAAAGTCTAATAAAAAAACTTTTTTTGTATTTCCAATATTCAAGATTCTAAACGGTGCTACTGAGGACAGACTATCATCATTATATTTACCAAAATTTTTATGATTAGGTATCTTGTTAATCAATAATCTAATGCCATCTACGATATCATCGATGTAAGTAAAATCTCTGTACATTTTACCATTATTATAGATATCAATTTTTTTGTTAGCTAAAATTCCTTTAGTGAACTTAAATAAAGCCATGTCTGGTCTTCCCCATGGCCCATAAACCGTAAAAAATCTCAACATCGTTATTGGAACTTTCCATATGTTTGAATATGAATGAGCCATACTTTCATTAGATTTTTTTGTGGCAGCATAAATACTTAACTGTGTTTCTGTTTTATCAGTTTCTTTAAAGGGAATTCTTTTATTAGCCCCGTATACAGATGAGCTTGAGGCCATTATTAAATGTTTAACATTAAATTTTTTTGAAACCTCAATAATATTATAAGATCCTATTATATTTGAGTCTAAATATACTCTTGGTTTTTCTATACTATATCTTACACCTGCTTGAGCGGCCAAATGAATAACGATTTTTGGTTTGAATTTTTTAAATACTTTTTCTAAAGAATTCTTATTTTCAAGTTTATTTTTTGAGAAAGAAAAATTTTTATATTTTTTAAGTATGTTATATCTAGCTTTTTTAAGTTTTACATCATAATAATTGTTCATTGAGTCATATCCATAAACTTTATGCCCTTTATCAAGAAGTTTTTTTGACAAGTGAAATCCAATAAACCCTGAGGAACCTGTAATTAATATTTTCATTTTTTAAAATTATTTATTATAAATATAGCATCAATATGACTAAAGAAATTCCAAAATCTACAAAAGTTGTTGTTATTGGTGGTGGTATAGTTGGATGTTCTGTAGCTTACCATTTAGCAAAATTTGGTTGGAAAGACACAGTCCTTTTAGAGAGAGATCAGCTAACTTCTGGAACTACATGGCATGCTGCCGGTCTTGTTAGTCAATTAGGTCCTTCAGCAGCAATAACTAAAATCAGAAAATATACTTTAGATTTATACAAAGAACTGGAAAAAAAAGTTGATCATTCAGCTGGATTAAGATTGAACGGTGCACTTTCAATCGCCCAAACAAAAGGAAGATGGCAAGAATTACAAAGGCAGGCTACAACAGCACAACTATATGATGTCGATGTAATGATTTTAGATAAAGATCAAATAAAAAAAGATTACCCAATAGTAAACACTGATGATGTCATCGGTGGAATATTAATGCCTGGTGATGGTGCTGCTGACCCTTCGGGAGTAACACACATGTTAGCAAAAGCTGCAAGACAAGAAGGAGCACAAATTTTTGAAAAATCACCTGTTGAAGAAATTATAACCAAAGGTGGAAAAATTTCTGGTGTAAAAGTTAAAGGTCAAACAATTGAGTGTGAATACATTGTTTTAGCTTCTGGTATGTGGTCAAGACAAATAGGAGAAAAAGCTGGAGTAAGTATCCCACTTTATCCTGCGGAACATTTTTATATTATTACCGAACCAATAGAAAATCTTTCAAAAACTTTACCAACTATTAGAGATTTTGATAATCGAACTTATATTAAAGAGGATGCTGGTAAAATATTGGTTGGAATTTTTGAGGGAAATTCTATTCCAGCGTGGGACACAACAAACAAAGTACCAGAGGATTTTTCTTTTGGTGAATTTCAAGAAAATTTTGAACATTTTGAACCTTACTTAGCATCTGCTATTAAAAGATTTCCAGTTCTAGAAACGGCAGGTATTAGAAAATTTTTTTCAGGACCTGAATCTTTCACTCCTGATACCAATACTTTGTTAGGAGAAGTTCCAGAGGTTAAAAATTTTTTTGTTTGTTGTGGTCTTAATAGCATTGGAATTGGTAGTGGTGGTGGAGTAGGCAAGGTTACTGCTGAATGGTTAATTAATGGACATATAAATGAAGATATTTTTAGTTATGATATTAAAAGATTTCAAAAATTTCACTCAGAACTAGGATTTATAAAAAAAAGAATTACGGAGTCTTTAGGAGATTTGTATGGAATGCACTGGCCATTTAAACAACATAAAACTTCACGAAACGTCAAAACTCTTCCTTATCATGATAATCTAAAAAGCTTTGGAGCGTGTTTTGGTGTTTCAGGTGGATATGAAAGACCTATGTGGTTTGCTTTAGATGGAGAAAAAGCAGAATATGAATACAGTTACAATTATCAAAGTTGGTATCCATCAGCAGAATATGAAACCAATAATACTATCAAAAATGTAGGTTTATTTGATCTAACACCTTTTTCTAAGTTTGAAATAAAATCAGAAAAAGCATATCAAGAGCTTCAAAAGATATGTACTGCTAACATCAAAAATGAACCTGGCAAATGTATTTATACACATATGCTTAATCCAGATGGAGGAATAGAAACAGATTTAACAGTCGTTTGTATTGATAAAAACCATTTTAGAATAATAAGTTCAGCCGCAACAAGAGAAAGAGATAAATTCCATATAAAAAAACATCTTTTAAAAGATATTGAATTAAAAGATATTACTGATGATCTGTGTGTGTTTGGTTTATTTGGTCCAAAAAGTAGAGATTTAATAAAAACACTTTCTAATGATGATTTTGGTAATGATAATTTTAAATTCGGTACTGCAAAATATATTACTATTGAAGGTATAAAGATTTGGGCTCAAAGATTATCCTATGTTGGTGAATTAGGTTACGAATTATATGTAGAATTTAAAGATGCTAAAAAAATCTACGAATTAATCATTAATAAAGGTAAAGAGTTTAATCTTTCAAATTGTGGAATGCATGCAATGGATATAATGCGAATGGAAAGTGGGTTCCTACATTGGGGACATGATATTTCACCTGAGGAAAACCAATATCAAGCAGGTTTAGCTTTTACTATTAGCAATAAAAAAGATGTAAATTTTGTAGGTAAAAAAGCAATCGAAAAAATTAAACAAGAAAAGACAAAAACTAGATTTGCAATGTTTACTCTTAAAGAAAGTGAGCCAGGCAAGCCTTTATTGTTACATGACGAGCCAATTTATATTGATGATAAAATTATAGGAAGATCAACCTCAGGAAATTACTCATTTAATTTTAAAAAGAATTTAGTTTTTGGTTATATTGAAAATGATTTATCTAATGAGGAACTTCAATCTAAAAATTTATTAATTGAAGTGGAGAAGCAAAAATATCCACTTACTATTCAATCAGGGCCCCTAAAACGGACAGATTTTAAAAATTTATAATTAAGTTTTTTTTCTTAAGATAAGAACAAAAATAACAGAAGTCGTCATCATGATAAGTGCATAAGCTGCAGTGGGCACCATATAAACCATATCATCAAACAATTGAGTTCCAACAAAAACAGCTAACGTTCCGTTTTGTAAACCACATTCCAAAGATATACATCTACGTTGAGCAACACCTGAAGCTAAAAATTTAGCAACATAATAACCAATTACCATCATTGAAATATTAAGAGCAAAAGCAACCGTTCCTGCTCTCGTCAAAAACATAACGATACTATCCCATTCCTCTATGTAGATGGCTATAAAAATAATTAGAAATAAAAGTATCGATCCTCTTTGAATATTTTTAACGTTTCGATTTATAAATTCACCAGCAAACCTTCTAATTAACATTCCCACAATAACTGGCACAGTTACAACAAAAAACATTTTTAAAGAAATTCCTACTATCGATACTTCTTTTTCAACATAATTTATATTTAATAAATCAATAGATTGAAAAACGATAAATGGAACAGTAACGATGCTCACTAAACTCATGAAAGCTGTTAGTGAAATTGATAAAGCAACATCCCCATCTGCAAATTTTGTTAAAACATTTGAAGTTACTCCACCAGGAGCAGCTGCAATTAACATAACACCCAATGCTAATTCAATTGGTACTTTTAAAATAATGATAAGAGAATAACCAACTAAAGGTAAAATTATTAGCTGACAAAAAAAACCTATAAAGAAATCTTTAGGATTTTTAAAAACTCTTAAAAAATCTTGGAAAGTTAAAGATGCACCAAGTCCTAGCATTAATAAAGCTAAAGCTACTGGTGCTATTGTTGTTACTATACCCATGACCCATTTGTGTAATATTGACGAATATAATTTAAAGGATTTTTATTACTTAATAAAGAAGTTTATGAAATAGTTAAAAGATTGAGAGTCTTTCGCAAAAATTTTGCTTTATTTCTAAAAACTTTTTTTTGATAAGGAATAAGTTTATCAATATTCATTCCAGTCAGTACATATTGTTTTTTATCATTAATTTTCAAATAACCCTTCTTCATTAAATATTTACATTTTCTTATTACCGTTGCTCTTGGAATATTTGTCATATCAGATAAAGACATAGCACTTACTCCAGTTGTTTGGTCATTTTCTTGATCTGTGACAATACCTTTATTAAATTTAATATAGTCTGGAGTTAAAGAATGTACGTTTGTATCACCTATATCTTTTTTATAATTAAAAGCCTGGTTCATTACAACTGTACCCCAAAGATGAAAAGTTGCAACATCCTCGAATGCTTCATGGTAACCAATGATCATAGGAATTTGCATTCTATAAAACCATCTCCAACATAAACCAAAGTTTTTTTTAATAACTTGTTCAATATATTTTGTTTCAAGTTTTTTTGGATAAATTCCATCTTTATTGAAAATTTGAGAAATTAAATAAATATATTTAGCGGTTAATTTTATTTGCCTTTCAGGCTTTACCTGAGAAAAGATAGAACGATCAATTATTATTTGTTTTTTTATTCTTTTTAAAGCTCCTAATTTTTCAAGTTCTAAAACTTTTCGTCTAACAGTTTCTTTAGGTAATTGAAGTTTTTCACATAATTCTGTAATACTAAATTTTTCTATATAAAGATTTGGTTTTGAATAAAAATGATCAAAGGAATGTTGAATATTCATTTGATCGTAAAATTGTAACGTTTTTTCAACTAAAGAAATAACGATTAAGTATTTGTAATGATCTTTAAAAGCTTGATAAACATTATTCAACCAGCTCCATTGATGAACAATCCAATCTCTTCCTAACTGATCATAGCTAGCCATCATATGATCGTAAACTTGATCATCAGTTAAAACTTTTGAGAAATCTATTTGTCTTAAACTCATAACTTTAAAAAGGTGATAAGAAACCCAAAATGAACAGGTGTCAATCAAATAGTGACCCATATTGAACTTTCATTAAATTGATGGATTAAAATTACTGTGATTTACTCAATTTATGAATACTAAAGGCTTTGCAGAAGAACAAACTAGTATCGAGACCCCAAATGATAATGGTGTTTCTGAAAAGCCTTTAAAAAAAGAAAAATTTAGAACCAACAGAGTCGATATTAACGTTTTAAAATCAAAATTGCAGGAAACAGAAAGCAAAGAATTAAAAAAAAATATATTAATTTTAACATCGTTAGTTTTTGGTCTAGGGATATTGGGAATTTATCTGTCATTATGATTTCAATTGCTAAACAATCAATAGAATGGTTTAATAATAGAATGAAAAACTCAAGTATAAGCATTAGAGACAAAATTATTTCTAGGCACCTTGATAAAGACTTAGACCTAAAAGAAAATAAAAGCACAAACATAAACATTTTATTGAATCGAGTTAAAGCTAATCAAAAAAATGAGATTAAAAAAAAGATCTATTTTTCTGCAGCTGCATCAACTTGCTTAGTATTGTTTGGAGTTTTAATTTTTTAGTTAAATATAAGCAAAAACAATAAATTTCTCAGCTTTAAAGATATTAATTAATATTGAAACATAATATTAACCTATTATAAATCATCTGTTATTTAAAGGCGGGGTAGCTCAGTTGGTTAGAGCGCGGGACTCATAAGCCCGAGGTCAGTGGTTCGATCCCACTTCCCGCTACCAAATATCTAAACATCAACAAAATTGTGATTTTTAATTTTTGAAAAAATTTCTGATTTTTTATCTTCTGAATATAAATAAGGATTTGATTTAAAACTCTTAATTGGATCAAGTATCTCAAACAGATGAGAATAGCGATTATTAATGAAAAAAGCATTGGTGCCAGAGCTCTCTACAGCAATTAAATCAAAATTTTTTTGTTTAAGCATATCGTGAAAAGCTAACAAAGATGCTCCAAAAAAACCATTATCAACAAACTCAAAGTTTTCATTATAAGGAACAGTTTTTTTTGCATTTTTTCCAATCCAATGATTATATTCTAAGCAAATACACTTGATGTTTTGAAGGTTCATATTTTTTAAAACCCAATAATCATTGCCATCAATATCAAGAGAAAAAAAATCTATTTCAGAATTACCAATGTTATTTTGTAAAATTGAATTAATATTATTTTTTGTAATTTTTTCCGTAATAACATTGATTTTCGACTTAGGAAAAAAGAAACTTAAAAGTCTTTTAAACAAGAGATTTTCTTGATGATGTAGATCGATTAAAAAACCTGACCAATTATTTTTAATCAAATTAAGTGTATTATTTTCATAAAAACCAAAACCAATTTCAACAAATTTTTTATTATTTGGAACTTTGGTAAAGATATAATTAATAATTCCATCTTCATTATTTTGAGAAGTAATTTTGTATTCAAATTGATTTATTTGGTCTAATTCGTCAGAAAATTTTTCATAAGATTTTTTTTTATTAATAGACCTCTTAAATTTATTATAAAATCTAAAAAATAAAACCATTGTATGAATATATTCCCCTAAAAAATTTTTAGATAATTCCTCTAAAATACGAACAATTCTTTTTTTTGAAGGTTTCATTAATTATATTTTGAGTAACTTTTCATCTCAATAATATTTGAATTCATCACTTTATTTATTTTTAATTTAATTTGAGATCTTTTATCATTAGTGAAGTAAACTTTTCTTGCTAATGAAATAAATTTTTTATTAAATTTTTTCAATTCTTCATGTTTTCGAATTTCATTTTCAATATTCCATAAAGTTATATTAATTCGCTTAAGTTGCTTATAATAAGTATTTATGATTTTTTTAAGTTTAATTCGATTTTTAATTTGAAGTAAAATTTTATATTCTTTTTTAATATGATTGAGTTTGAATTTATCATTAATATTTTTATTTTTAATCTCAAGAATTGAAATTTTATCCAATAATTCACCAATAGAGATTTCAGTTAAAATTTTTTTTGTCATAATTGTTATTATAATATATTAGTTTATTAATGAATATTTTTATATATCAACATCTTGGCCTAGGTGATATCATTTCAAATAACGGCCTTATAAGATATTTAATAGAGCTTAATCCAAAAACTAAAACTTTTTATATTTTTTGTAAGAAAATGCATGAAAAATCTATGAATTTTATGTTTCGAGATATCAAAAAAGTTAAAGTTATAACTATCTCAAATAATCAGAAATCTGAAAAACAAGAGATTGAAAAATATTTAAAAAAACAAAAAAAAAATTTTGAATTAATCAAAATAGGTCATGATTTTTATCATGCTACAGACAAATTGAATCCAGAATTTAAGACTCATCCATGGCATTGTACAGTAAATTTTTATAAACAATTTGGATTACCTTATGACTACAGATTTAGTAAAACTTTCTGGAAAAGAAACTTCAAAAATGAGAAAAAATTATTAAAAAAACTAACTGGTAATAAAAAAAATTTTGTTTTTGTACATGATGATATTAAACGTGGTTTAAGAATAGATACATCACAATTAGCCAAAAAATTTAAGATTATTAGAAACAATAATGATAATTTCATATTTGATTATGGTTTAATTTTAGAAAATGCCAAAGAATTACATTTGATTGAAAGTTCTTTTAGACAATTATGTGAAACTTTAATGCTCAAATCTAAAAAATTATTTTTATATAAGGATGATAGAACAGATTATTCAATGAGCTTATTTAATAAAAAAACTAATAAATGGGTTGGTACTTCAAAAAAATGGAAAGAAGTAAATTTTAATAGAAAAAAAAAATTAGGAGTTTTTCAAAATTTCTTTAAAAGCTAAAAATGCATTTTTTTTAGTTTTCCAATGTAAAATTTTTTTTGCTAAGTTATTATTTCCAATTAAAAGTTTTTTTGGAATTCGATTTGGCTTTTGAAGTTTAACTTTGATCTTAAAAAAAGAAGTTCCATATTTTATAAGCTTGTTAATAGAGGTTAATTTAGAAGAAGATAAGATTAATTTATCAGGCATTTTTCTTAATTCAACAAGTCTCAAAATTCCATTACAAATATCTTCTGCATGTGAAAAATCACCATATATATTTTCTTTATTTATCTCATTTATTTTTTTTAAATTTTTTTTTTTTAAATATTGTACGATTCTAGGAAGTAAAAATTTTTTATTTCTATAAATTGAGTCATGATTAAATAAAATTACAGTTGAGGCATTTAGATTATATTTTTCTTTAAATTTGATTAATAACTTATGAGAGTGAATTTTGTATTTTGAATAAAAATTTGATTGTTTAAACTTAGATTTTTCATTGACTATTCCGTTCTTTTTTTGAAACATTAGTGAGGAACCAGCAAATATGAATTTTATCTTTTTATCGTAATTTTTTATTATGTTTAATAAATTTTTTGTCATTAATAAATTATTTTTATATTCAAGTTTATAATCATTTTTTTTTTGGTTTGACGAGTTGTTCTTAGAGGCTAAATGGATAATTGCATAAGGTTTTTTCTTTCTTATATGATTGAATGAATTTTTATAATTAAGTAAATTAATTTTAGAGTAAGTAATATTCTTATTTTTAATTAAAAATTTATCTTTTTTTTTAATTAAAAAATTAATCTGATATTTTTTTATACTACGAGCTAAAATCTTAGCGTCTTGACCATTTCCACCGGTTATGATTATGTTTTTTTTTCATAATAATTTATAGTAAAAGTACAGCATTTATGAAAATTAACAAATGTAGATCTTGTAAAAGCAAAAATTTGATAAAGATTTATAGTCTTGGGAAACAAACTCTAACTGGTATTTTTCCACCGCAAAAAAAAGCTAGAATTACAAAAGGTGATCTAAGTATGATTATTTGCAATCATTGTAAATTATTACAATTAGAACACAATTTTAATGCCAATGAAATGTATGGTGACAATTATGGTTATATGTCTTCACTTAATAAATCAATGATATCACATCTAAAATTGAAAGCATTAAATCTAAAAAATAGGTATAAACTTAAATCAAAAAACAATATTCTAGACATAGGTAGTAATGATGGAACATTTTTGTCCTTTTTTAATAAAAATTTTAATCTTTTTGGATGTGACCCAACAATAAAAAAATTTAGTAAATTTTACCGAAAAGATATTAAACAATTGCCTTTCTTTTTTTCTTCCAAGCTTTTTGAAAATAAAAAATTTGATTTAATTACTTCTATTTCAATGTTTTATGATTTACCGGATCCGCTTAATTTTGCTAAAGAAATTTCCAATATGTTAAATAAAAATGGAATTTGGCATATTGAGCTTAGTTATATGCCAATGATGATTAAAAATAGATCGTACGATACGATCTGTCACGAACACTTAGAATATTATTCGTTAAAGTCACTGAAATATTTATTAGATAAAGCAGGCTTGAAAATAATTAATCTATCTTTTAATCAAATAAATGGCGGAAGTATTGAGCTTGATATAACGAAAAAGAATTCAAAATTTAGTGAAAATAAATATTTAATTAACTGGATATTAGAAAGTGAAAAGTTGAATAAATACAATGAAATAGAAAAACACAAACTTTTTTTTAAAGAATGCCAAAATCATAAAATTTTATTAAAAAAATTATTAGTTACGTTGAAAAAACAAAATAAAAAGATAATTGGATATGGTGCGTCTACAAAAGGAAATGTTATACTTCAATATTGTAATATAAATTCTAAAATATTAAATTATGTTGCTGAGGTAAACAAATTTAAGTTTAATAAATATACACCCGGAACAAATATAAAAATAATCTCAGAAAAAGAAGCTAAACAAAAAAAACCAGATTATTTTTTAGTACTTCCTTGGCATTTTAAAGATCACATTATTAAAAGAGAACAAGAATTTTTAAAAAATGGCGGTAAGTTAATTTTCCCTCTTCCTGATATTGAAATTATTTAAATAAAAAATTTATTCAATTGCCTCTTGAATTTTTATATTTCCGAATGATGATTCTACATTTGCATATCTATTTGATAAATGTTTTATTTCACAAACTGGATCAATTCTTTTTTTTTTATTATTAAAAGGAATTACAATTCGACTTAAAAAAGCATTCGGTGGATTTGTATATGTCAATCCAATATTTGCTTTAGCCATTAAATCTAAATTTATCATCCTTTCGTCAATAAAATTCGTATCAAAAGCACCATGACCACAATCAGGATTGCTAGAAGGTCCAAATAGATGCTCTTCCATCAATTGTCTGTCATAAAGATACATTCCTTGATAAGGAAATTCATTATTTACAAAAAAATAATCATTATTAACTTTAACTTTAGGTAAAAAATCTAATTTACTTTTTTTTAAAAAATCAATAGCATAAAGTTGATTATTTGATTTATTATTTTCTGTTCTAACAAAACCTGGAATCAAATTAAATTCTTTTAGAATTTTTCTACTATTTAACCAATATTTAAAATTAGATTTATCAATTAGTATATCGTCTTCTAAGTACAAAAAATGAGTAATATCATCAACTATGAATAATTTTTTCATTAAATTTAGATGATACCAAGGTAACATTCTGTTGTGGATAGGTTCATCAATTATTATTAAATTAATTTTAACTTTAATTTCATCTCTAATTTTTTGGGCCTGGTCTAAGGAAACGCTGTTAGTAAAGATATGAATTTCATTTTGATCAGATATATCATGTAAACTCTCACAAACTTTGGCTAAATCAGAAATTTTATCTTTATTAAAAAAAAAAGTAATTATTGCAGCAATTTTAATTTTTTCATTGTAATCTTTATAAAGATCAACAGATTTATCCTTAATCTCATATATAGATTTATTTTTCTTAAATTTAAGATAGTTAATAAATTTGTTTATTGTTTTTTCTTTTTTTCCAAGTGATTTTAGTAATTTTCGCAATCTCTCAAGAAAATAAATTAACATAAATAAATTTTTTATTTTTTGATTAAATTTTTAAGATATTTTGTATAATCACAGTTTCCATAAAATTTTATTGAATTATTAATATGTTTCTTAGAAATCCAACTATTATTTAAAGCTATTTCTTCTATACATGCAATTTTAAAACCCTGTCTATTTTCAATAGCCGACACAAAAGAAGAGGTCTTATAGAAATCTTCAATCGATCCAGTGTCTAACCAGGCTCCACCTCTTCCAAGTAGATGTGCTGATAATTGTTTCTTAGACCTATAAAAATTTAATAAATCAACTATTTCAACCTCACCTCTTTTTGATGGTCTTAGTTTTTTTGAGTACTTAACAACATTATTATCAAAGAAATACAGCCCAGTTATAGCAAGGTCAGACAAATATTTTTTGGGTTTTTCTTTGATAGATAAAATTTTATTATTCTTATCAACTTTTGCTACTCCAAATAACTCTGGCTTTTGTACTTTGTGTAAAACTACTTTTGCCCCCTTTTTTAGTTTAGTATTCTCTATTAATTTTGTTGTTAAATTTTGACCATAAAAAAAATTGTCTCCTAAAATCATTGCAACATTATCTTTACCAATAAATTTTTCTCCGATTACAAAAGCATCTGGTAAACCCCTTGGTTTATCCTGTTCTAAGTAAGAAATTTTTATTCCCAAGTTATTTCCATTTGGTATTAATTTTTTATACTGATTTAGTTGTCCCTTATTAACTATAATTAAGATGTCCTTAATTTTTGCTAACATTAAAATTGAAAGAGGATAAAAAATTAAAGGTTTATCATATATTGGAAGTAATTGTTTATTTACTGCTTTTGTTAGAGGGCTCATTCTCGTGCCTTTACCACCAGCTAAAATAATTCCTTTTTTTATCATCCTTTACCTTGTCTTTTTATAATATCTTTTTTTTGAATAGATTTATAGTAAGCATTATTATTTTTGTACCATTCAAAAGTTAATTTAATTCCTTGTCTAAAATTTGTCTTTGGCAACCAACCAAGTTTATCTTTTATTTTGCTACTATTTAATGCATATCTCACATCATGACCAGGTCGGTCTTTAATAAATAAAATTTTTACTTTATTCCCCATATTGACGAGATTTTTTGAAACGTTTATTAGTTCTTTTGAAACTTGTAAATTACTCAAATTTTTATTTGAGCCAATATTATAAAACTCACCAATTTTTCCTTTTTTAAATACTTTAAATAAAGCTTCACAGTGATCTTTTACATATATCCACTCTCTAGAATTAGTCCCTTTTCCATAAATAGGTAATGGTAAATTATTTAATATATTATAAATGAGTTTAGGAATTAGTTTCTCTGGATGTTGTTTAGGTCCATAGTTATTTGAGCAATTGGTTACTATTGCTGGAATCTTGTAAGTCCGTACATAAGAACTCACCAGATGATCTGAAGCAGCTTTACTTGCAGCGTAGGGAGAGCTTGGTTGATAAGGATAATTTTCTGTTGTTCTTCCATGTAAGACATCTCCATAAACTTCATCTGTTGAAATATGAATTAATTTAGACTTATATTTTTTAGAAAATTCTTTAAATATTTCAAGCAAATTAAAAACACCAACAATATTACTTTGAATAAAATTTTTAGGATTATCAATAGACCTATCAACATGCGTTTCAGCTGCAAGATTAAATATAGCAATTGGTTTATATTTGTATAAAATTTTCTTTACCTTGTTGTCTTTGATATCACATTTAATAAACTTATATTTTTTTGAATTTTTGAAATCTTTAGTGTTATAAAAATTTGAGGAGTATGTAACTTTATCAATATTTATTACATAATAGTTTTTACTAATTAATAAATCTATCAGATTACTTCCAATAAAACCTAATCCACCTGTAACAATAATTTTTTTCATTTTAAATTTTAATGACCTGGAAATTCAATTAAATTTTCTACTTGATAACCTTTCTTTAATAAATTATCTGAACCACTTAAATCAAAAAGATTGATTACAAAAATAAAGCAAGCCACTTTGCCTCCTGAAATTTCCACAAGTTTAGCAGCAGCTTCAGCTGTTCCTCCGGTAGCAATTAAATCATCAATTATAAGTACTTTATCATTATTTCTAATTGAGTCTTTATGAACCTCAATAGTTGCTGTCCCATATTCTAACTCAAAATCTACAGAATGAACGTCAGCAGGTAATTTATTTTTTTTTCTAAGCATTATAAAAGGCTTTTTTAAAGCATATGAAACTGCTGAAGCAAACACAAATCCTCTAGATTCGATTGCCGCTATTTTATTAAATTCAAATTTTTTAGATCTTTCGATTATTTGTTCAATTGTCTCTTTGAAAGCATTTTCATCTTTAATTAATGTTGTAATATCTCTAAATAAAATCCCTTTTTTGGGATAATCAGGGATAGATCTAATAAAATCTTTTAAATTCATAATACTTATTTATATAACTATAAATAAATTAATTTTTAAACATGACAATAAATAAATTAGCTATAATTGGTGGTAGCGGTCTATATGATGTTGAGGAGTTCAAAAATCGAGAATTATTAGATTTAAGTACACCTTGGGGCAAACCATCAGATCAAATACTTAAAACGAATTATAAAAATAAAGAAGTTTATTTTTTACCTAGACATGGAAGAGGTCACTTTATATCTCCAACGAAAATAAACTTTAGAGCAAATATAGATGCGCTCAAACAATTAGGAGTTACGGACATTGTATCAGTTTCAGCTGTAGGATCGTTAAAAGAAGATTTACCACCTGGAAAGTTTGTAATCATTGACCAGTTTATTGATCGAACATTTGCAAGAGAAAAAACCTTTTTTGATGAAGAAATAGTTGCTCATGTATCTATGGCACATCCTACATCAAATGGTTTAATGAATGCATGTGAGGAAGCAATCAAAAAAGAAAAAATAGATTATAAAAGAAACGGAACTTATGTTGTTATGGAAGGTCCACAGTTTTCAACATTAGCAGAATCTAATTTATATAGATCATGGAAAGCAGACGTAATTGGTATGACAAATATGCCAGAAGCAAAATTAGCTCGTGAGGCTGAAATAAGATATGCTTCAGTCTCAATGGTAACAGATTATGATTGTTGGCATCCCGAGCATGAAAATGTTGATGTAAAACAAGTTATAAAAGTTCTTTTAGGTAATGCAGTTAAGGCAAAAAATATGATCAAAAATTTGATAGAAAATTTTGAAAATCATATTGATCCCAAAGATCCAACCAATAATTGTTTAGATGTGGCAATTATTACTACTCCAGAAAAAAGAACTAAAAAAACTATTGATAAACTCACAACAATAGCAGGTAGAGTTTTAAATAAATGAGAATAGAAGGAAAAGAATATCGTACTATTTGGTTTGAAAACAATGTTGTAAAAATTATTGATCAAACAAAACTTCCACATCAATTTATTATTAAAGATCTTAAAACGGTTGAAGATGCAACTAATGCAATAAAAATAATGGAAGTAAGAGGTGCTCCCTTAATAGGAGCTACCGCTGCTTATGGATTAGTTTTAGCTATTATTGAAAATAATGATCAGTCTTTTTTAAAAAAATCAGCAGAAAATTTAATTAATTCAAGACCAACAGCAATAAATTTAAAGTGGGCGGTTGATAGAATGATAAATAAATTATCAGGTGTTAATAGTGATAAGATTTTAGAAATAGCATTAAATGAAGCAAAAAAAATTTGTGAGGAAGACATTAAGTTTTGTGAAAATATTGGATTAAACGGTCTAAAGATAATTGAGGATATTTATAGTAAAAAAAAAGATACAGTTAATATATTAACACACTGTAATGCAGGCTGGCTAGCAACAATTAATTGGGGAACTGCAACTTCACCAATTTACCATGCACATAAAAAAGGTATTCCAGTTCATATTTGGGCCGATGAAACTAGACCAAGAAATCAAGGTGCCAATCTAACTTCTTATGAATTAAATGAAGAGGGAGTTAAAAATACAATTATAGCAGATAATACTGGTGGAATTTTAATGCAAAGAGGTGAGGTTGATATGTGCATTGTAGGAACAGATAGAACTTTAGCTAACGGTGATGTTTGTAATAAAGTTGGAACTTACCTTAAAGCATT
The DNA here is from genome assembly GCA_902556265.1 of uncultured Pelagibacteraceae bacterium. Lineage (GTDB taxonomy): Bacteria > Pseudomonadota > Alphaproteobacteria > Pelagibacterales > Pelagibacteraceae > Pelagibacter. Next base: position 8,933 of record CACDVM010000007.1, on the reverse strand, counting down.
AGCTGCTCATGATAATAATGTTCCTTTTTATGTAGCATTGCCTAGTTCTACAATAGATTGGAATATTAAAGATCATAAAAATATCCCAATTGAAGAAAGAAATTCTGATGAATTATCTCATATGGAAGGTCTAGATGAAAAAGGTAATGTACAAAAGATACAAATATATCCTAGTAAAAGTAAGTCAATGAATTTAGCTTTTGATGTAACACCAGCAAAATATGTTACTGGATTGATTACAGAAAGAGGTGTGTGTGAAGCATCGGAAAAAGGATTAAAGAAATTATTTAAGTGAAACTAATTTATCTTAAAGATGCAGCAATATTTCCACCATCTACAGTTAAAACCGCACCAGTTGTTTTTTTTGAAATAGCTAAATGAAAAAATGCTTTAGCAACATCTTCTGCTTTTACCTCGTTTAAAAGCAAGTTTCCTTTCATATATTCATCGGTAGAAATTTCTCTAGCTTTTGCTCTAGATTTAATCATTCCATCATTTAACAAACCACTTCTAATTCTATCAGCATTTACTCCATTCGATCTTATTCCCAGAGATCCATAATCAACCGCATACTGTTTACATAGACTTAACAAAGCAGTTTTTGGAAGACCATAAGGACCAAAGTTTTTACCAGGATTTACTGATTGTTTGGAAATATTAAACAACAAACATCCTTGAGTATTTTGTTTTTTCATAATTTTAATAGTTTCAGATGCACAATTTTGATGTGAAAAAAAATTGTCCTCAAAACTCATTCTTAAAATTTTATCATCTACTTCAGCTATTGAACCAGCAATTGCAGTTCCAGCATTTGAAATTAGGATATCTATTCCACCGTATTGTTCACTAATTATTTTGAAAGCTTTTTTTATACTATTTTTATTTCTTACATCACAATGTAAACAAAGATCTTTAATTTTTGACTGCATTTCTTTTACTTTTTTTTTATTATAATCAAGCAAGACTATTTCGGCACCATAACTTTTAAAAAGCTTATAAGTTTCTGAACCAATTGCTCCAAAACCACCTGTGATTACAACAACATTTCCTTGAAGAATTTTTTTAGCTTTTTTTATTTTGGCTTGCTCTAATGACCAATATTCAACATCGAATAAATCTTTTTCTGGTATAAACTTATATCTTGTGGTTTCTTCTACTGAAGAAATTACTCTTGCATTTGTTTCAGTTAAATCTCCTGCTATTTTAGAAGCATTTAAACTATCACCTACACTAAATAATCCAACATTTTGAACTAAAATTACTCTTGGAGAAGTATCAAGCATTGTTTTTTTGCCTTTTACTTTCTTTTTATTATTGTCGAAATATTTAATATATTTTTTTCTATAATTCTGAAAACTTTTTTCTGCTAACTTTTTAAAATCATCAATACTTGAATTTCGCTTCGGCGTAATTACTAATGGAAAAGGTTTTACTCTAATTACGTGATCTGGAGTAGCAGTCCCAATAACTGAATATCTTTTAACTTCTTTGCCATTTATAAAATAATTTAAAGTTTTATTAGATCTGTAATTTAGAATAAATTTTTGATCTTTAGTTTCTGACAATAATCCTCTTAAAATCGGAGCAATTTCATCTGGTCTAAATTTAGTATTATAACTTTTTATTTGTTTTATTTTTTTTCTTTTAATTTTTTTTACGGCATTTTCAGCAATTGACACATATTTTATCATTAGATCATAAGATTTTTTAGCATCATTATCAAAAGTGAAAATCCCGTGATTTAAGAGTATTAAACAATTAATTTTTGGATTTTTTGAATAAACTTCGTTAATTTTTTGAGCCAAACCAAAACCTGGCATAACATAAGGTACAATACTTACTTTTGAGCCAAAAATTTTTTTGCATAAATCTTTTCCATTTGATCTATTTGTGACATTCATTATTGCATCTGAATGTGTATGATCAACAAACTTAAAAGGCAAGAAAGCGTGAAGAAAAGTTTCTACAGAAGGGTTTGGAGATCTTATATCAATTAAATTTCTTTTTTGAAATGCAACCATATCTTCATCACTAAGGTGTTTTTTATTTTTTAATGATAGCAGAGGTTGTAATTTTACTGCTGGTAAACCCTCAGGTTCAATTTCAGCCATGTCCCAGCCACTACCTTTAACACAAAGAACATCATATTTTTTTCCATCTATATCTTTAATTGATGTTTTTACGGAGGTATTTCCACCACCATGTAAAACTAGTTCACTATTTCTTCCTAATAATCTTGTTGTATATACACGAAGAGCCATATCTTTAGAGTGCCCAAGGCTTCTATATTTTTTTATGTATTTATTTGCTTCTGTGTTTGACCAATTATTTTTCAAAATTACCTTCCTTGTGGATAAAGTTTTACAGTAGTTTTTTATTTGAAAGAAGTAAAAAAATTTGTTTAGCTACTATAGAACAAGAATCGGGGAACTAAAATGGTAAAAAAAGTAGGGGAGCACATTACCTTAGATATTATTGGCACTACAAAAGAGTATGATCCATCAGTTTATGAAAAAGTTATAAATAAAATAGCTAAAGCAGCCGATGTTACTATATTAAATATATCTAAATATAAATTTGAACCTCAAGGTTTTACTATTTTGGCTCTATTAGCTGAAAGTCATATAAGTTTTCATACCTTTCCAGAAAAAGGGATAATAAGCTTTGATTTTTTTACCTGCGGAGCAATTAGCCCTTCTGTTGCAATCGATATTGTTAAAAAAGAATTTAATCACAAAAGAATTGTCAAAAAAATATTTAATAGAGATACAAGATCACTTTACCATGACATTTATAGTTCACCTGGACTACAAAAGTCATATGTAGTGAATGATGTTTTGGAAGATTTTAAATCTAAAGTTGGTCAACATATTGAAATACTGGAACTAGAACAATTTGGTAAATCTTTATTTATTGATGGGGAAATTCAAGTAGCAACATCTGATGAACACTTATATAGCTCAACTTTTGTTGGTGCTGGTTTAAAATTAAATAAAAATAATGAAAGAGCCGCTATTATTGGTGGAGGTGATGGTGGAGTTGCAAGAGAATGTATTTCTAAAAAGTTTAATTTTGTTGATTGGTATGAACTTGATCAAGAAGTAGTTGAAGTATGTAATAAACATTTAGGAGATATTGGAAAAAAAGCTACTGAAAAAAATTCAGTTAAATGTGTTTGGGGGGATGCATTTGAAAGTATAAAATCAGTTGGTGATGATATATATGACCACATATTTGTTGATCTAAATGATGACCAATTTTGTATTGATTTAGCTTCAAAAAATATGGACTCACTAGTAAGGATATTAAAACCAAAGGGAGTAATTACCACCCAGGTAGGAAGTCAGGATAAAAAACCTCTTCAAGTTGAAAATTGGTTAAATATATTTAATCATCATTTTGGAAACACTAATTTATCTAGAGTTTACATACCTAGTTTTGACTGTTCTTGGAATTTTTCTTCTTCAATAAATCACTAATTTTTTCTTTTTAAAGTCTATATTTTGTGAAATACTTATCACATAATTATTAAAGGAGAACATAATGAATATACTAAAAAAAACAATTTTTTCAGTTCTAGCTTCTTTGCTAATTGTTGGAAATGTTTATGCTTCTGACAAAATCAAAATTGGAACTGAAGGAGCTTATCCTCCATGGAATTCAAAAGATGCCTCAGGTAAATTAATTGGATTTGAAGTTGAATTAGCTTACACACTTTGTAGATATATCGGTAAACAATGTGTAATAGTTGAACAAGACTGGGATGGTATGATACCGGCTCTTATAATGAGAAAATTTGATGCTATTATGGCTGGAATGTCAATTACTGATGAAAGAAAAAAAGCAATAAGTTTTTCTCAAGGCTATGCAGATGAAGTTGCTTCATTAGCTGTAATGAAAGGTTCTGATCTAGAGGGAATGAAAACACCTGCTGGCATAGGTCTTTCAAGTCCTAACAGTGATGCTAAAAAAGCTTTAAAAACAATTACAGCAGCACTAGCTGGAAAAACTGTTTGTACTCAAACAGGAACTATCCACCAAAACTTTTTAGAGTCAGGTGACGTAGGTAAAGTAAATTTAAGAACTTACAAAACACAAGATGAAGTAAACTTAGATTTAGCTTCTGGAAGATGTGATGTTGCACTAGCTGCAGCAGTAGCATTTAGTGATTACGCAGAAAAATCAGGAAAACCAGTTGTACTTGTTGGTCCAACTTTTTCTGGTGGAGCATTTGGTAATGGTGTTGGAGTTGGTATTAGACAAGATGATACTGAACTTTTAAAAGCATTTAACAGAGCTATTGATAAAGCAAGAAAGAACGGAGACATAAGTAGAATTGCTACTAAATGGTTCGGTTTTGACGCTTCTATGTAATTAATTTTAGATTTGGCGACCATATATAATATATAGTCGCCAATCTTTATGGAACTTCTAGCATTTGGAAAAACTGGTTGGGGAGATGAACTTTTCATTGCCACTCTAATGACTATAGCTGTTTCAATAACAGCTATGATAATTGGATTTTTTTTTGCTCTAATATTTACTCCACTCAAATTATCAAAAAATAAATTTTTCAATTTTGTTGGAAATTCATACACTACTGTCATAAGAGGTGTTCCAGAACTATTAGTAATTTACCTTTTCTTTTTTGGTGGAACAGGTGCAGTCATGTATGTTGCATCAATTTTCGGTTATAATGAATATATAGAAATAAATGCATTCATCACAGGTGCATTTGCAATAGGAATAATTTCTGGTGCCTACTCGACAGAGGTGTTTAGAGGAGCAATACAATCCATTGATAAAGGTCAATTTGAAGCTGCTAAAACTTTAGGACTTAATAAGTTTGGTCAATTTTTTAAGATTATTCTTCCGCAAACTTTAAGGTTAGCAATCCCAAATTTGAGCAATGTTTGGCAAATAACTCTCAAGGATACCTCTTTAATTTCTGTAACGGGATTGGTAGAAATTATGAGACAGTCTTATATCGCCGCAGGTTCTACCAGAGACCCACTGTTCTTTTACTCTTTTGCTGCTGTTTTGTATTTATTATTAACATTTTTAAGTATGAAAATAATTAATAGATTAGAGTTAAAATATAGTAGGGGGTATTGATGGATCTCGAACTCATGATCAACAGCCTACCAAAATTATTAAATGCAGCTTTGATTACATTAAAACTTTTATCGGTTTCATTAATTATTGGATTATTCATTGGTTTGTTATTTGCAATTTTAAGATTAAATAAAAATATTATTGTTAATAAATTTGCTTATGGTTACTCATATGTCTTTAGAGGAACGCCATTATTAGTCCAGATATTCATTATTTATTTCGGGTTAGGTCAAATTGAATATCTAAGATCAACTTTTTTATGGATAATTTTAAAAGAACCATACTGGTGTGCTATCATTGCTTTTGCTTTAAATACAGGAGCTTACACCTCAGAAATTTTAAGGTCCGCTTTTCAAACAATTAAACCAGGTATAATTGAGGCTGGCAAAAGTTTAGGAATTTCAAGTAATATAATTTTTTATAAAATCCAGATACCAATCGCTATTAGACAATCTCTACCAGCTTATGGTAATGAAATTATCTTAATGATGAAAGGCACTTCTTTAGCTAGCACAGTAACAATCATGGACCTAACTGGTGTTGCAAAATATATTATTTCAACAACATTTAAACCTGTTGAGGTTTTCATCGTTGCTGGAAGTATATATTTGTTTATGACCTTTATTATTCACAATGTGATTAAATTTTTAGAAAAAAAGTATAGTTTTAATTAAAGGACTACTAAATCTAGTTTTTGTTTACCTAATCTTTCATTACCTTCATCAGTTACCAAATAGGTCTCTCCTAAATTCATTGCCAATTGGTTATCAGAATCCATTAAAATCATATGCATAAAAAAAACATTACCAGGTTGAATTATATAAGGATTTCCTGTGTATAACATTGGCCAATCCATCCAATTAGGTGAAAATGTTGAACCTAATGAATAACCACAGGCGTTCATTCTAGCTTTATTGTACCCCAAGTTATCAAAAGTTTTGGCATGAATATCAAAAACCTCACCAACTTTATTTCCAGGTTTTAATTTTTTCTCACAATTTTTTAAAGCTTCAACACATGCTCCGTGCATTTTAATATGTTTTGCATCAGCTTTGCCAATAGGGATAGTCCTAAACATTGCTGAGTGATAATGCTTGTAAGTACCTGCCCATTCAATACTTAATTGATCTTGATGTGACAAATTTCTTTTCTCAGATTGATATCTACACAAAAGTGCATTAAGTCCAGACCCAATTATATATTCATTCGCTGGATAATCTCCGCCACCTTCCAAAACTGCTTTTTGCATTTCAGCTAATATTTTAGCTTCTGATGCGCCAGCTTTTGTGTGTTTCCAAGCTTCGTTTAATGCTTTGTCTGCTAACTCTGCAGCTTTTTTTACATAGACAATTTCTTCACGAGATTTAATTACTCTTAATTTTGTAATTAATTCTGATTGATCCTTTAATTCACAATAATCTTTTAAAGACTCGTTTAATCGCAATGCATTGCGTCCAGTCATTCCATAAGCTTCGTATTCAATACCTATTTTTTTTCCCTTTAAGGAAAGTTCATCTAAAATTATTTTAAGATCATCAGTTGGATTTGAACCGTCTTTATCAACCCAAATTCTAATATCTTTAATGTTTGAAGTATTTTGAGCCTGTCTTAAGTCTGGTGCTCTTGTTAGCAGAATTGTATTACCATTTTTATCCAAAACTAAAGTTTGAAAAAAAACATAGCCAAAAGTATCATAACCTGTAAGCCAATACATAGACTCTTGTCTAAACATTAATAGAGCATCCAAATTTTGTTCTTTCATAGATGTAAGAACGTTTGATTTTCTTTTTGAAAATTCTTCTTTTGAAAAATGAAGTGCCATTAGTTATTTAGTAATTAGTATATTCCTTAATTTCTTTTATTTTGGAACCAGTGTGTTCATTGATACTTAGTTTAATTTGTGCCCGTTCATCATTTAAAAAATGTATATCTCTAGAAAGTTTAATAAATTTTTCTCCAAAATCTTTATCTTTTTCACATTGTCTTTTGTCATCTTCAATAACCCAAAGCTTAGCATTTATTTTTTTTAGAGACTCATACAGATTATTCAGTTTTTCATCAGACTTAACATTATTTTCTAGCTGAGTTTTTAATATAGAGAGTTCATTATTAATAAACTTTAATTTTTCCGGATCTTTTATTTTCCCTTGCTTGATCTCTAAAATGGAAATTTTATCTAAAAGTTCACCAACTGAAACTTCAACTATAATTTTATTCATAAATTTAAATACTGTGCTATCTTGTTATAAATATGTCTAATATTTTAATTATTAAACACGGATCATTAGGAGATATAACGCAAGCTAGTGGTGCAATTCAAGACATATCTGAAAACCATAAAAATGATCAAATATTTCTACTTACAACTAAACCTTACTTTGATTTATTTAAAAAAAATCCTTTTATTCATCAAGTAATTTTAGACAAGAGATTACCTAGATATAATTTAATTTATTTATATTTTTTAATGAGAGAGCTCAAGAAGCATAAATTCTCGAAAGTTTTTGATCTTCAAAATTCTTCTAGAACTAATTTTTATAAAAACATTCTTTTCCCAAAAGCTGATAAAATAATTTGGTCGAGTTCAATCACAACTTTGCCATTAGATAAAAATAAAGAAGACTTTGATAAAATCTCAGTACTTGAAAGATTTGATCATCAATTAAAAGAATCCGGCCTAAACACCATAAATACTTTAAAACCAGACTTTAATTGGGCTTCTACAGACATCAGTGAAATTAGAAATTTTTATAAGTTAAATAAATACATTTTATTATTTCCTTTTTGTTCTCCACATTTGGCAATAAAAAAATGGCCACATTACAATAAACTTATTGAGTTAGTCTTAAATAGATATGGTGATGAGTATAAAATTGTAACAGCACCTGGACCCTCAGAAATTAATGATGCGAAAGATATCAATGCATTAGCTTTATTAGATAATGGAAGAGCATTAGATATTTCACAATTAACATCATTAATTAAAGATAGTTCATTTGTTGTAGCTAATGATACTGGTCCTGCTCATATAACAGCTCATGTTGGAGCTGTAGGCCTTACATTATTTGGTAAACACACAACAGCTTACAAAGTAAGTATCGAAAGAGAAAACTTCAAACCAATTGAAGTACCAGACCTTAATAACTTAAGTGCTGAAAAAGTTTTTGAAAGATTAACCAATTCTTTATCTTAGTTTTTCTAATAATCTTAAAATTACAGGTACAATGAATAATATAAATAATAATCTAATAATATGATGAAATGCCACAAAGTCAGGTTCTAAATCGAAAGCTATTGCGATAACAGCTACTTCATAAATCCCACCTGGACAAAAAGATAAAATTAAACTTAAAAAATTATTATCAACAAAAAATGTCGCAATGTATGCTGCGACTAAACCTAATAAAACTAGAAGTATAGTTGCAACTAAGCCATGAAAAGAATTATTAGCTACCTCTTTAAATGTTTTGTTAGCAAATCTACATCCAACTGATGCTCCTAAAATAAGTAAACAAAAATTAATTGAAGCATCTGGCAATTTATAAGAAGCAATATCAAATATCTGTAGAACACCACTTGCAACTAATGTTCCAGAGAGAAGTGCTGCTGGAACTTTAAATTTATCAAAAAAGAAAATAAATATTAAAGAAACTATTATTAATAAAATTAAATCAAAATGATTTTGAGACATATAATCAAATTTTTCTAATTCCAAAGCTTCCGCTGGGTAAAGACTAACAATTATAAAAGGGAATAAAGTTATTATAATTATTAATCTAATCAAATGTGCTGTTGCTACTTGAGATAAATCTGATTTT
>CACDVM010000006.1 GCA_902556265.1 uncultured Pelagibacteraceae bacterium | reverse complement strand
TCATCTAAGAGAGAAACATTTCGTAGAGCACTAGCTTCAGGAAAAATTTATGTGGGCAAAGAAGTATTTGATTTAATTAAAAATAAAAAAATGCCTAAAGGAGATCCAATAACTTTAGCTGAGGTATCAGCTGTTTTAGGTGTAAAAAAAACAAGTGAATTAATTCCACTTTGTCACCCACTTCCAATTGATCACACTGCAACTAAAATTATTATGAATGAAGTTGATAATTCACTAGAAGTTTTTTGTGTTGTTTCAGCAGTAGCTAAAACAGGTGTAGAAATGGAAGCTATTATGGGTGTTAACGTTGCATTAATAACAATTTATGATTTAAGTAAAATAGTTAATCCACATCTAAAGATAGATAACGTGAAGTTATTAATTAAAGAAGGTGGAAAAAGTGGATTGTGGACTAATCCAGATGGATTGCCTGAATTTTTAAAAAATATATTCTAATTCTATATGTCCGTATATCTAAGTACTCAAAAAGTAATTAAAGATTGGATTGATTACAACGATCATATGAATGTTTCATATTATCTATTAATGTTTGATAAATATGGTGCTGATACATTAAATAATATTTTTAAGATGGGTGAACACTCAGCAAAAACAACTAAAAAAAGCACAATGATTGTAGAGTCTCACATAACCTACAATCAAGAACTTCAACTAAACGATGAAGTGGATATAAATTGTGTTTATTTCGATCATGATAAAAAAAGACTTCAATATAAAATGGAAATGATCCACAAAGAAAAAAAATTCCTAGCCTCAACAATTGAAATTCTAGCTTTATATGTAGATCTTAATGAGAGAAAAGTTGCTGAATTTGAAGAAGAAAAAGTAAAGATTATGGATGACTTTATTAAAAAAAATAAATCACAATTCAAAGATGAAAACTTAAAATTTTCATCTAAATTAAAAAAATGAAAATCAAATTGGAATTATTTGGAGCTAGTAGAGATTTTAGCAATGAAGATCACTTAGAATTAAATGTAAAAAATCAAGCTTCTGTTGAAGATTTAAGAAATGAAATTATCAAACATATAGATAAGAATTTTAGTGGGAATGAAAACTTCATTAAAGTTGTAAAATCTTCAGCTTTTTGCTCTGAAAATAATGAAATAATTAGCGACAATTATAAAATCACAAAAGATCAAAAGATTGGTATTATACCCCCTATCGGAGGAGGTTAATGCTTCATACTAAAATTTTAGACTCTAAAAAAGAGAAAATACTTCATTCAAACGCTGAAAAATTTATTAAAGATTCAAAATTTGGAGCATCAATTTATTTTTTGGGCACTGTAAGAAATATCAATGACAATAAAACAGTCACTGGAATTACTTACGACAGTCATGATGAAATGGTAATCAAAAGCTTTGAAGAAATTTATAATGAAGCAGATCAAAAATTAGATATTAAAGATAAAGCTGTATTTATTGAACATGCTAAGGGATATCTCAACCTAGGTGAGATAAGTATAATTATCGCAGTTGCTTGCAAACATCGTGATCAAGCTTATGTACTTTCTAGATACATAATTGAAGAAATAAAAAAAAGATCTCCAATTTGGAAAAAAGAACATTATGAAAATGATGAAAGTGAGTGGTTAAAAGGAAATCCTATTGCTAATGAAAAAATTTAAATATTCAGAAATTACTTCAGAAAAAATTTATAATAAAAGAAGATCTTTTATAAGATCTATGGGTTATGGTTTGGGTACTATTGCGTTAAGTTCAGTACCATTAATTAATGCAAAAGCTAGTAATTCAAATGAACCGACTAGTTATAAAGATATAACGACATATAACAATTTCTATGAATTTGGTACTGGCAAAGGTGATCCACACCGAAGAGCAAAAAATTTTACTACAAGACCTTGGAGTGTAAAAATTGAAGGTGAAGTTGAAAAATCATTAGAACTTCCAATTGAAGAAATTTTAGCAATTAAGTCTGAAGAAAGAATTTTAAAACTTCGATGCGTTGAAGGTTGGTCAATGGTTATTCCATGGTTAGGTTTTTCATTAAGTGAATTACTAAACAAAGTAGAGATAAAACCTTCTGCAAAATTCGTTGAATTTGAAACAGTTTATAATCCAGAGGAAATGGTTGGTCAGAGATATCCTACTTTAAACTGGCCTTATATCGAAGGACTGAGAATTGATGAAGCAATGCATCCACTGACAACAGTTGTAACTGGTTTGTATGGTAAGCCTTTACCAAATCAAAATGGAGCACCTTTTAGAATATTTATTCCATGGAAGTATGGTTTTAAGAGTGCAAAATCAATTGTTAAAATTAGATTAACAAAAAATATGCCCAATACTGCTTGGAAAAATGCTTCTCCAAGAGAGTATGGTTTTTACTCAAATGTAAATCCTGAAGTTGATCATCCTAGGTGGTCTCAAGCAACCGAAAGGGTAATCGGAGAAAGTATATTGGCTCCAAGAATAAAAACTTTGATGTTCAATGGTTATGGAGATGAGGTCGCTCATCTTTATAGTGGTATGGACCTTAAAAAAAATTATTAAATAAATTGAAGAATTATTTCAAACCTGCTGTTTTCTTTTTTTCACTTTGGCCAATTTATATAATTACTTATCAATTATTCTATAATCAATTAGGCCCTGAGCCTGTTGATAGAATCATAAATCATTTTGGAGAATGGACTTTGATATTTATTCTTTTAACTCTTTCAATGACACCTCTTAAGAAAATTACCAGTTCCTTGGAGTGGATTAAATTTAGAAGAATGCTTGGTTTATTTGCATTTTTTTATGCTTCAATTCATATGCTTAGTTATGTTGGTCTGGATTATAGATTTGATTTTGAACCATTGATTGATGATGTTTTGAAAAAGAAATTTATTTTTATAGGTTTTTCAGCTTGGTTACTTCTAATTCCTTTAGCAATAACTTCATCAGATAAAATGGTTAGAATTTTAAAAAAAAATTGGAAAAAACTACATCGATTGATTTACTTAATTTCAATTTTTGGAGTTTTGCATTTTATTTGGTTATCAAAAACAATATTTTTCAAACCTTTAATTTTTTTGATTATCTTAATTGTTCTTCTTTTATTTAGAATAAATTTTAGGAAATTTAATTTATCGTAGTGTCTTCAGGAATACAAATCTCAGATCTAGTTAAAAATCTTCTGCCAGTTCCATTATCTAGTGAAAACATTCCACCCATGCCTTTAACACAATCAATTATCAAATCTGTATTTTTCCAAGCTTCATGTTGAGTTTCACTTATATAAAAAGGAATACCACCTATTTTACCAATCATTACATCATCTTGACCTACTTGATATTCTTTAGATGGATAACACATAGGCGCGCTACCATCGCAACATCCACCTGATTGATGGAATAATAATTCTTTACCGTGATTCTTTTTTAATTCTTCAATTAAATCTAATGCTGAGGGTGTTGCTGTAACTTTCATATTTATATGGCCCGTAATTTAATACGGGCCATTATAATATATCTATTAAAAGAAGCCTAATTTTTTCTCACTGTAAGACACGTGTAAGTTTTTCACTTGTCTATAATGATTTAGCATCATTTTGTGAGTTTCTCTTCCGATACCAGATTGTTTGTATCCGCCAAATGCCGCATGAGCTGGATAAGCATGGTAACAGTTAGTCCAAACTCTACCAGCTTGTATTTCTCTACCCATTCTGTATGCGATATTTCCATTTCTTGTCCAAACACCTGCACCTAAACCATAAAGAGTATCATTAGCAATTTTTAATGCCTCTGCTTCGTCTTTAAATTTAGTTACTGATACTACTGGTCCAAAAATTTCCTCTTGGAAGATTCTCATTGAATTATTGCCTTCGAAAATAGTTGGTTCAATATAGTTTCCTTTTTCTAAACCACTATTAACTTTAGCAACATTTCCACCACATAGAACTTTGGCACCTTCTTTCTTACCTAGATCTAAGTAAGATTTGATTTTTTCCATTTGTTCTACCGATGCTTGAGCACCAATCATAGTTTCCATTTTTAGAGGATTGTCTTGTTTAACAGCTTTTGTTCTAGCAATCGCTCTTTCCATGAATTTATCATAGATAGACTCTTGAACTAGTACTCGACTTGGACAAGTGCAAACTTCTCCTTGGTTAAGCGTAAACATTGCAAAACCTTCTAAACATTTATCAAAGAAGTCATCATCTTGCGCCATAACATCTTCAAAGAAAATATTTGGAGATTTTCCACCAAGTTCTAAAGTAATTGGAATTAAGTTTTGAGATGCATATTGCATAATCAAACGACCAGTTGTTGTTTCACCTGTAAAAGCAATCTTTTTGATTCTTTTAGATGAAGCTAATGGTTTACCTGCTTCTAAACCAAAGCCACTTACAACGTTAACAACTCCTGGAGGTAATAAATCACCAATCATTTCCATTAATAACATAATAGAAGCTGGAGTTTGTTCAGCTGGTTTTAATACAACACAGTTACCTGCAGCTAATGCTGGAGCAAGTTTCCAAGTTGCCATTAAAAGTGGGAAGTTCCAAGGTATAATTTGTCCAACTACACCTAGTGGCTCTGGTATGTGATAAGAATATTCGCTATTACTTATCTCTGCTACTGAGCCCTCCTCAGCTCTTATAACACCTGCAAAATATCTCCAGTGATCAACCACTAAAGGTAAATCTGCAGCCATACATTCTCTGATAGGTTTTCCATTATCTAAACATTCTGCAGTGGCCAATGTGTTAAGATTTTTTTCTATAACATCGGCTATCTTTAAAAGAATGTTTGATCTTTCTGTTATTGATGTTTTGCCCCAAGTTGGAAAAGCTGCATGAGCAGCATCTAAAGCTGCATCTACATCTTTCGCATCTGATCTTGCTACTTTACAAATTACCTCGTTATTTATCGGTGTAACATTGTCAAAGTACTTGCCAGACTTAGGTTCTACAAATTTCCCGTTTATGTAATTTCCATATTTTGCTTTATATGGGAACGGGACTTTTAAGTGAGACGTATCCAACAAAGGAGACGAAGCACTTTTCATTGTTTCTGTACTCATTTTTTTTACCCCTCTTGTTTTTTTTGTTGATTTTAACTTATTATTCTTTCTAGATTTTTTAGAACGCTTCTTGGTCGCAGACTTTTTTGTCACAACTTTTTTTTTCGTTTTAATTTTTTTTCTAGATGATTTGACCAATTTTAATTTTTTTTTTTTGGTCTTTGGCTTAGCTTTATTTTTTCTTTTAGTAGCCATTCTTTATTAAACTAACAATAATTATGCATGTCTATTTGTAATATTTAAAATTTTCTACTTAGAATTGTATAAATACTATATCTTGTGCTCAAAAAAAAATTCATTAATATTTTTTAATGAATGAAAACGAAAAAAAAGAAATCCAATCAGCTACATTTGAAAGATTATTAAGACATCTTGATGAGAGAAAAGATGTTCAAAATATTGATCTTATGAATTTAGCTAATTTTTGCAGAAACTGTTTATCAAGATGGTATAGGGAAGAGGCTGAAAAAAAAGGAATATCTATTTCAGACCCAGATGCGAGAGAACGTATTTATGGAATGCCTTATACAGAGTGGAAGGAAAAATATCAAAAGTAATTATTTTTCTTTTAATCTTGGAAATAGTTCAACAAAATTACATGGTTTATGATTTATATCTAACTGATGTTTTAAAATTCCATCCCATGCATCTGTAACTCCACCTGATGATCCGGGTAAAGCAAAGACATATTTGCCATTAGCTAAAACTGCACAAGCCCTAGATTGAATGGCTGAAGTACCAACAGTTTTTAAACTTATATTTCTAAATATTTCTCCAAATCCTAGTATATGCTTATCTGCTATTTGTTCTAATGCTTCTGGGGTTATGTCTCTTCCAGTTAAACCTGTCCCTCCTGTTGTTATAACGACATCAATTTCTTTTTTTTTAATCCATTCTTTAAGAATTATTACAATCTCATCTTTGCTATCTTTACAAATTTTTCTATCAATAAGGTTGTGATTTGCTTCTTTAATCTTATCTACAAGTATTGCTCCTGATTTATCATTATCAAAAGTCCTAGTATCTGTTACTGTTAGAAGTGCTATATTTACTTTCATAAAAAATTTATAATTATGATTATATTATCAATTTTATTTTTAATAACAGCAATTTTATATTCGAGTGTTGGTTTTGGTGGTGGTTCAACTTATTTAGCTTTGTTGTTAATTTGGGATATACCATATTATATTTTTCCTATTTTGGCGCTTGTATGTAATGTAATAGTGGTATCTGGAAACTCTTTTAATTACATTAGGGCAGGAAATCATAATCTTAAATTACTTATACCTTTTTTGATAGGTTCAGTTCCATTTGCGTTTATTGGCGGAACCTTAAAAATTGAGAAAGAATTTTTTGAAATAATATTATTTATAGTTTTAACAGTAGCTGGCATATTATTGTTGATTAATAACAAGTCATATGATGATCAGAAAATTTTGATCAAAAAATTGCAATCTTTTGTCTCCTTTTTGATAGGGTCTTTTTTAGGATTAATCTCTGGGATAGTAGGTATTGGTGGTGGAATTTTTTTAAGTCCAATTCTTTTCCTCTTAAAGGCTGATAAGCCAAAAAATATTATTACTTCAGCCTCTTTATTTATTTTGATAAATTCTCTTTCTGGAATTTTTGGTCATCTTACAAAAGAAAATGTATTTAATGAAATCTTGTATTATTGGCCTTTATTTTTATCTGTTCTTATTGGGGGTCTTTTTGGAAATTATTTAAGTTTAAAAATTTTTTCAAATAGAGCTTTAGCTTTATTAACCTCTCTATTAGTTATCTTTGTAGCGATAAGAATGGCTTTAAAAATTTTCATTTAGATTTTTATTGATTTTTAAATTATTTAAATTATAAATCATTTGCCGATTTGATCCTATTGCGGGCATAACTGCTAAAATGGAAATCCCCATGAAATCAATCAGCAGGTAATTGAACTGTATTGTGCACCTTGCAAAAAGCAAAAGCACTAAAAAAGTGAGGATAAAAATGGACTTAAATTTTTTTAAAAAAACAAGAATATTAGATGGTGGGATGGGTCAAGAACTTCTTGCGAGGGGAATGAAACCAAATGGAACCTTATGGAGTGCTAATGCATTACTAAATGAAGAATATCATAAACTTTTGTTAGATACCCATTTGGACTTTATAAAAGCTGGAGCTGAAGTGATTGTTACAACTACATTCACAACTAGAAAAATAAGATTAAAGGATAATCAAGTTGAAGATAAATTTGAATACTTAAATAAAAAAGCCGGAGAGATAGCTCTTAAAGCTAAGAAACAAAATCCAAATATTCTAATTGCAGGTGGGCTGCCTCCTCAATATCTTACTTATGAGGCTGATAATAGAGAGGACAAAGAAATAATGGATGACTTTTATAGTCAAGCTAAATTATTAAATCCATATGTAGATTTTTTTTATTTTGATGTTTTAAGTAGTGTCAAAGAATTTCAAATTGCTATAAATAGTATTGAGGAATTTAATAAACCATATTTAGTAGGAGCTCATATTTCAGAGGGTAGAAATTTACCAAGTGGTGAAAAAATTTCTGAGATAGTAAATAAGATTAATCACGAAAAATTACTTGGAGTTATATTATCATGTGTTTCTCCAGAAAATTATGAATTAAATTTAGATGAAATGAAAAATTTAGGTGTTCCCTTTGGTTTTAAACTTAATGCGTTCGTCAAAACTAATCCTAAACCAAATTACACAGGTGCTTATAAAAAAAGTAAGACTGGCAACCCAAATGAGTTTTTAGGGGTACGAGAAGACTTAACTCCTGAAAGAATGTGTGATTTTGTAAAGAAATTTAAAGAAGCTGGTGCCACAATTTTAGGTGGTTGCTGTGAAACAAAACCTGCGCATATAAAGGAAATGTCGAAGTTAATTTAAATATTTAGAGAAATTTGAGTTTTTTTTTAGTAAAATAAATAATTAATGAAAAGTCTAAAGGATCTCACAGTTATTATTGTTACTTATAACACTACCCAAAAAATAATTTTAGATTGTCTTAATTCAATAAGTAAAGAAGTAAATATTTTAATTGTAGAAAATTCAAATTCTTTCATAAATGAAAATTTAATAAAAACAAAATTTCCAAATGTTAATATAATTTGCACAGGTGAAAATTTAGGTTATGGAAAAGGTAACAATTTTGGAATTAATCGTGTAAAAACTGATTATGTTTTAATTCTTAATCCAGATGTTGTCTGTGATAACAATTTTTTTTCTAATATTCTTTCTGTCATAGATGAGGCAAAAGATTTTACAATAATAGGATGTCAATATTTATCTGATGATGTTTTTATGCCTGCTGGTTTTTTTGAAAAAAATAATAATGATAATTTTGTAAAAGATTTTAAAAGTAACAATATAAAATCTATTACAGAAGTAGAATGGGTCACCGGCTGTTCTATGCTAATCAATCTTAAAAAGTTTAATAATAGAGAGATTTTTGATAAAAATTTTTTCCTTTATTTTGAAGAATTTGATTTATGTAAATCTATTAAAAAGACTAGTGGAAAAATTTACACTTCAAATAAATTGAAAATTAATCACTTAGGTTTCAAGAGTTCATTAAATGAAGATGAAATTGAAAATTTAAAAACAATGAATATTAAAGATTGGCATTTTATGTGGTCTAGTTTTTATTTTTATAAAAAAAACTACAATTTTTTTTATGCTCTTTTTAAATTATCCGGAAAACTATTTAAATCTTTTATAAAAATGATTTATTTTTCTGTAACCTTTCAGAAAAGTAACAAAAATAAATATCTTTTCAGATTTTTAGGTTTGTTTAACTCAATGATTGGAAACCCGTCTAATTATAGAGGTAATTAAATTAAGTAAGAATTATTTAGCTTTTCTCACAAAATAAATTCCAATTACAACTGCAATCAAAGAAATTAAAACTTTCATTGTTATCAATTCTTTGAGAAATATATAACTCAAAATTGTTCCAAAAATAGGAATTAAATAAGAAACTTGAGATTGAAAGATCAAACCATTATTTACTAAAATTCTAAATCTCAATAACCATGCAAGACCAGTTGAGACAAGCCCTAGGTATATAACAGATATTGTTGAGTCTAATCTTGGAACAACATTCCATGGTTGTTCAATAAAACTAACAAGTGGTATTAAAATAATTACTGCCCAAATCAATATTGAACCAGTTACATTTTCATTTTTTTTCTTACTTATTTTTAAAGTTAATACTCCACCAATTACATAACAAGTAGAACCAAGTAAAATTAATATTGCAGAAAAAAAATTATTTTCATCAATTAGTAAATTATCTGAAAACAAATAAAGTATTCCTGAAAAACCAATTAATATTCCAAATGTTTTTATAAAATTAAATTTTTCATTTTTTATATAGAAATGACCTAAAACTGTCGAGCTTAACGGAGTAGTAGACATCAAAATAGCAGCTAAATTACTTTGAACAGATTTCATTCCATAAGCTATTAAAAAAAATGGGGCTACTAAATTAATAAAACCAATTAATGCAAACCAATACCAATCTTTGGAGAATGCCTCAATTTTTATACTTTTAAAATAACAAAGTAATAAAACTGGTATGGCTCCAAATAAAACTCTTAAAAAAGCTATAGTCACAGGCCCAAATGAATAGGTGGCAATTTTTATATTAAAAAATGCTGAAGCCCAGATAAGAGCTAAAAAAGTTAATAATAAATAATCTAATAATTTTGGTTGTCTCATTCTACAATATCCTCAATGATACAATTAGTTATTTTTTCTAAATTTTTAAAAGAGATTTTAAAAACACAATTAGGGTGACCTGCAGCAGCAAACAAAATTTTAAATCTCTCCAAAGAATTATCCATTAATGTATCTATTTTTTGCAAATGTCCTATAGGTGAAACACCTCCAATAGTAAATCCAGTTATATTTTTAACTTCTTCTGCATTAGCCATTGCTGCATCTTTTATTCTTAGAATTTTTTTAACCTTATTTAGCGAAACTTTTTTATCCCCACTTACGAGAAACAAGGTAAAAGAATTTTCCGTCTTTAAAAGTAAACTTTTAACTATTGCCCCGACTTCACAACCTAAAGATGAAGCTGCCTCCTGAGCAGTTCTAGCTGAAGTATCCAAAATTATGACACTAAGATTTTCATCAAATTTCTTCAGTAGCTTATCTACTCTTTGTACGGGTTCTTTGTTTAATAAAGTCATTATTCAACTTTAAATTGTTAGTAATTCCTAAATATTTCACTATACACTTATGTAAAAAATGCATAGGTGTTATTAAGTAAAAGTGCATCATTTTACTGTCTTTATTTGGTAATACAACAAATAGAATTAAATAGGAGTTAAAATGGTTAATGATGTTTTAAAATTTGTTAAAGACAAAGAGGTAGAATTTGTCGATTTAAGATTCACCGACCCAAGAGGTAAGCTTCAACATTTAACAATGGACTCCACTGTTGTAGACGAAGACATGTTAAACGATGGGGTTTTCTTTGATGGTTCTTCTATAGCCGGCTGGAAAGCTATTAACGAGTCTGACATGATTTTAAAACCAGATACTTCAAGATATTTTTTAGATCCTTTTACATCACACAACACATTAGTGCTTTTTTGTGATATTTTAGATGCTGTTAAAAAAACTCCTTATGAAAGAGATCCTAGGGGTGTGGCAAAAAAAGCTGAAGAGTTTTTAAAAGCATCAGGAATAGGTGATAAAGCGTTTTTCGGTCCAGAACCTGAATTTTTTGTTTTTGATGATGTCAGAATCAAAAATGATATGAATGAATGTGGATTTAAAATTGATAGTAAAGAAGGCCCATACAATTCTGGAAAAGAATATGAAAATGGTAACATGGGTCATAGACCACCAGTTAAGGGCGGATACTTTCCTGTGCCTCCTGTCGATAGTGAGCAAGATATGCGAGGGGAATATCTAAAAAATTTAAAAGAAGTTGGTATAAAAGTTGAAAAACATCATCACGAAGTTGCTCCAAGTCAGCATGAGCTTGGAATGTATTTTGGAACTTTAGTAAACCAAGCTGACAATGTTCAATTATATAAATATGTTGTACAAATGGTTACTCATTCTTTTGGCAAAACTGCTACCTTTATGCCCAAACCAGTTGCTGGAGATAATGGATCAGGTATGCACATTCACCAATCGATATGGAAAGGTGATACACCAGTATTTTCTGGTGATGCTTACGCAGGTTTATCTGAGACAGCATTACACTATATTGGAGGCATATTAAAACACGCAAAAGCAATAAACGCCTTTGCAAACTCAACAACTAATAGTTATAAAAGATTAGTCCCAGGATTTGAAGCACCTGTACTGTTAGCTTATTCAGCTAGAAATAGATCTGCATCATGCCGTATACCAATAACTCTAAGTAAAAAAGGTGCAAGATGTGAAATTAGATTCCCAGATGCCTCGGGGAATCCATATTTAACATTTGCAGCCATGTTAATGGCAGGTTTAGATGGAATTAAAAATAAAATACATCCTGGTGAGTCTTTTGATAAAGATTTATATGAATTGCCCCCTGAAGAAGTTAAGGCTATTCCAACGGTTTGTGGCTCACTAAGAGAAGCAATGGAAAGTTTAGATAAAGATAGAGAATTTTTAACTCAGGGTAATGTTTTTACTGATGATCAAATAGATGCTTATATAGCTCTTAAGTTTGAAGAAATTCATAGATTTGAACATGCACCTCATCCAATAGAATTTGAGATGTATTACAGTAGTTAATTACTGTCTTGTTGAAGCAACTGTATTTTTGTTAGCACCTTTTTTTACGACGTAATCTTGAGTACCATTAGCACCAGTTTCTACCTCTTTACGTAAATCTTTAAAAAAAGTTTTTTCCTTTAAAGAATTTTTAAGGTTTTTAACTAAATTTTTAAATTCAAATCTATTCATATTAGAATCATACACCAGATATGCATATTATGCAATACTGCTATGCAACTTACGGGATACTATAATTTAATCAATTTTAAAGGATTCTCCACACCCACATCTCTCAGTTTCATTGGGATTGTTAAATACAAAAGTAGAGGAAAAATCCTCTTTTTTATAATCCATTTCTGTACCCAATAGATACATTACAGCAGCTGAGTCTATAAACACTTTTACTCCCTTATCTTCTACAATTTCGTCATTTGGATTAACTTTTTTTGAATATTCCATAACATACGACATGCCCGCACAACCACCTGATTTAACTGAAATCCTCACACCAATTGAGTCTTTTTGAGCACTAGACATAATTTCTTTAATTCTTGAAGCTGCGTTATCACTTAGTTTGATAATTTGGTTCATTACAAATTTAACTCCAATTTAGCAGCTTCTGACATCATATCTTTTGTCCAAGGTGGATCCCAAACTAATTCAAGGTCTACATCTTCAATTTCTTCAACTTGCATCGCTACATCTTTAACTTCTTTGGGTAGGCTTTCTGCTACCGGACAATTAGGAGATGTTAAAGTCATTTTAATTTTTGCTTTTTTTTTATCTACGTTGATGTCATAAATTAAACCGAGATCATAAATGTTAACTGGAATTTCAGGATCATAAATAGTTTTGATTTCTGCAATTATTTTTTCTTTAATTTCCATAAAATATTAACTTTCTGTACTAACTTCCTTTCCATCATTTTCCATTGCAGACACTAAGGTATGCCAAGATAATGTAGCACATTTCACCCTCATTGGATATTGTTTAACACCAGATAAGCACATTAATTTTGTTTTATCGTCTTCTTTTAAAATATTAGATTTAAGCTCTGGATTCTCCTTAATCATTCCTAAGAAGTCTTCTATAATTTCTCTGGCTTCATTATCGCTTCTACCTTTTATTAAATCAGTCATAATAGAAGCAGAGGCCATTGAAATTGCACAACCGCTACCTTCAAAAGATATATCTTCAACTTTTCTATGGTTATTTAATTTTAGATATATATGCACATTATCACCACATAATGGGTTTTTACCCTCTGCATCTTTATTAAAATTTTCTGTTTTTCTTAAATTTCTAGGGTTCTTACCGTGTTCCAAAATTATTTCTTGATATAATTCCTTTAAATTCATTTTAAATCAAAAATTTTTTTACATTTATTTATTGACTCATTTAATTGGTCAAAGTCATTTTTAGTATTATATACTCCTATTGAAGCTCTGGCACTGGCAGGAATTTCAAGTTTATCATGCAATATTTGACAACAATGATGTCCTGCTCTAATTGCGACACCATCTTCATCTAAAATAGTCGCTATATCATGTGGGTGCACACCTTCAATAGTAAAAGACAAAACTCCTCCTTTATTTTTTGGTTTTCCAATCAATTTTACAGAGTTATTTCTTCTTAAAATATCTTGTCCATATTCGATGAGGTCTTTTTCGTGTTTAATTATATTTTCAATTCCAATACTTTCTAAAAATCTAATTGATTGATCAAATGCTATTACTTGAGCAGTAGCCATTGTTCCTGCTTCATATTTATTTGGTAAGTCTCCGTATGTAATTTTATCTTTCTTGACCTCTTTTATCATTCCACCACCTCCTTGATAAGGTGGTAATTCTTCAAGCCATTTTTTTTTACCATACAAAATCCCAAGACCAGTTGGTCCATACATTTTGTGGCAAGAAATTGCATAAAAATCACAATCAAGTTCTTGCATATCTAATTTTAAATGAGGTGCTCCCTGGCAACCATCGACTACAACAATAATTCCTTTTGAGTGGGCAAGCTGAGTAATTTCTTTAATTGGTAAAATTGCTCCAGTAACATTTGATAAATGATTGATTGCTATGATCTTAGTTTTAGGAGTGATTATTTTTTCAATATTTTCAATTGGTACTTCTCCATCTTCATTTATTTCAGCAAAATTAATTTTGATATTTTTAGATTTTCTTAAGTAATGCCAAGGTACATAATTTGAGTGATGTTCAAGTTCTGTTAATATTATTTCGTCACCTTCTTGTAAATATTTTTGACCTAAAGTATTTGCCACTAAATTAAGTGCTTCTGTTGCTCCTTTTGTAAAAACAATCTCATTTTTATCTTTAGCATTAATATATTTTTGAACTGAAGTTCTTGTATTTTCATAAAGATTTGTTGCAGCAACAGCCAAATAATGAACACTTCTGCCAACATTTGAAAACTGTTTTGTGTAAAATTCATTAATTCTATCAATAACTATCTTAGGTTTTTGGGATGAATTAGCACTATCCAAGTATACTAAATCGTTGTTTTGGATTTTTTCATCAAAAATAGGAAATTCTTTTTTAATTGTATCTATGTTCATTAATTAAGTCCAATCGTATTTTTTATGAGGTTTTTAATTTCAACGTCAGTGATTTTTTCAACCACATCTAATAAAAATCCATTTATTAAAAGTTCTTTAGATTGTTTATAGTTTAGACCTCTAGACATTAAATAAAATATTGAATTTTCATCTAGACTTCCTGAAGCAGATCCATGAGAACATTTTACATCGTCAGCATATATTTCTAATTCTGGTTTTGCATCAAACTCAGAAGTTTCATCTAATAATATTGCTTTACTTAATTGATAACCATCTGTTTTATGCGCAGATGAATCAACAAATATTTTACCTTGATATACAGACTTAGACTCTTTTCCAAGAACACTCTTAATTAACTGAAAACTTTTTGTACTTTCTGTTAAATGATTAATTGTGGTTCTAACTTCGTGTTGCTGATTATTCATCAATGTAAAAATACCATTTACAAATGCTGATGAATATTTTCCGTTTAAATTACAATTAATTTCATTTTTCAAAAAATTGGATCCAGCAGACAAAATAAAAGTCTCTGAAATACTATTTTCATTTTGATTAACATTATTAAATGAATATTTAATATTATTGTTCTGCATTTTATCAATTTTATAATTCTTCAAAATTGCATTTTTTTTTAAGTCAAAATTGTAAAAAATATTTATAAAATTATTTTCAGATGTGTCATGGGAAAAATCTATTAGTCTTAAGGCGCTATTTTGTTCTAATTCAAATTCTAATCTTAAATTTATATTTTTAGATTTAATCTCATTATTAGTTGTGTGATAAACTATTAGTGGTTTATTTAAATGATAATTTTCTTTAATCAAAATTTTGTAATTTTTAACTATAAATGCACTATTGAGATTGATTAAAGCATTATCGTTTTCAAGTTTACTTTCTGGTTTGGAATTTTCAATGATTTTAATTTTATCTTTGTCTTCAAAATCAAAATTAATTTTTTCAACTCTACCATTTATAAAAACAATTCTATTATGTTCCAATCCATCTATAAAAATTGATTTATTAATTATGCTTGGTGATGAATAATCATTGTAAAAACTTAATTCACCAATATTTTTTTTTATAATTTGATTTAAGTCTAAGAATTTCCAATTCTCAAATTTTTTACTTGGAAATCCATTTGCTATGAATTTATTCAAGAAATTTCTCTTTAATTTAGCATCACTATCTGAAATAGCTGAAGTTTTAATTGTTTTTTCAAAATCTATTTTAAGTTGATCAGTCATTAATTAAAATTTTCATATCCTTTTTTTTCTAATTCTAATGCTAGTTCAGGACCACCAGACTTTATTATTTTTCCATTCATTAAAACATGTACAAAATCTGGCTGTATATAATCTAACAATCTTTGATAATGAGTAATTATTAAAAAAGAATTATCTTTATTTCTCAGAGTATTTACGCCATCAGAAACAATTTTTAATGCATCAATATCTAAGCCAGAGTCAGTTTCATCTAATATTGATAATTTGGGCTCTAACATCGACATTTGTAAAATTTCATTTTTCTTTTTTTCACCTCCTGAAAAACCAACATTTAATTGTCTATTTAACTTTTCTTCATCAAATTTTAATTTTTGAGCTTTTTCTTTTACAAGTTTTAAAAATTCGATTGCATCAAGTTCTTTTTCACCTCTAGCTTTTCTAATTGCATTTAATGAAGTTTTTAAAAAAATATTTGTATTAACTCCTGGTATTTCTAATGGGTATTGAAAAGCTAAAAATATTCCTTTATGAGCCCTTTCTTCTGTTTCAAGTTCAAATAAATTCTTATTCTCAAATAAAACTTCTCCTGAAGTTTCGTAGCCCTTCTTACCAGACAGAATGTTAGATAAAGTACTTTTGCCCGATCCGTTAGGCCCCATGATAGCATGCACTTCACCTGGATTAATGTTTAATGAAAAACCTTTTAAAATTGGCTTATCCTCAATAGTAGCACTCAGATTATTAATTTTAAGCATTAACCCACACTTCCTTCTAGACTAATTCCAACTAGTTTTTGAGCTTCAACAGCAAATTCCATAGGCAGCTGTTGCAACACTTCTTTGCAAAATCCGTTAACTATTAACCCCACCGCCTCCTCAGGATTCAACCCTCTTTGTTGACAATAATGGAGTTGTTCTTCACTTATTTTTGAAGTTGTTGCTTCGTGGGCTATGTTTGAGTCAAAATTTTTATTTTTAATATAAGGAACAGTATGTGCCCCACATTTGTTTCCCATCAATAAAGAGTCACATTGAGTGTAATTGCTAGAATTTTTTGCTTTTGAATTAATATCTACCAAACCTCTGTAAGTCATATCAGAATATCCTGCGCTGATTCCTTTTGAAATTATTTTACTTTTAGTATTTTTTCCTAAGTGTATCATTTTAGTACCGGTGTCTGCTTTTTGATGGTTATTAGTAATAGCGATCGAATAAAATTCACCAATTGAATTATCACCTTTTAAAATACAACTAGGATATTTCCAAGTTATCGCCGATCCAGTTTCTACTTGAGTCCAGGAGATTTTAGAATTTTTTCCTTTGCACAATCCTCTTTTAGTTACAAAATTATATATCCCACCTTTGCCATTTTCATCACCTGGATACCAGTTTTGTACGGTTGAATATTTAATTTCCGCATCATCTAAAGCTATCAATTCTACGTTCGCAGCATGTAATTGATTTTCATCTCTCATGGGTGCTGTGCAACCTTCCAAATAACTTACATAACTTCCCTTGTCTGCAATTATTAATGTTCTTTCAAACTGTCCAGTTTCAGACGCATTTATTCTGAAATAAGTTGAAAGTTCCATAGGGCATTTAACTCCTTCTGGAATATAAACAAATGAACCATCAGTAAATACTGCTGAGTTTAGAGTAGCAAAAAAATGATCAGTGGTGGGTATAACAGTGCCAAGATATTTTTTTACTAAATCAGAATGTTTTTGTATAGCTTCAGACATTGAGCAAAATATAATTCCTTGCTTAGTAAGTTCTTCTTTAAAGGTTGTTGCAACAGAAACAGAGTCAAATACTGCATCAACAGCAATACCATTTAATCTTGCTTGTTCTTGCAGTGGAATTCCAAGCTTTTTATATGTTTCTAAAAGTTTAGGATCTAATTCGTCTAAACTTTTAGGTTTATCTTTCATGCTTTTGGGTGCTGAATAATAATATAAATCCTGATAATCTATTTTTGGATATTTTGGTTTTTGCCAATCTGGTTCTTTCAATAATTTAAATCTTTCAAAAGCTTTTAATCGAAATTCCAACATCCATTTCGGTTCTTTTTTAATATTAGATATAAATTTAATTACATCTTCATTTAATCCTTTGGGCGCTCTTATATTTTCAATATCAGTTGAAAATCCATACTTATAATCTTTTAAATTTTCTATATCTTTTTCTCTAGTGTCCATTATCAAATTCTTCTTTCAGAATTGTTTTTTACTAAATCTTCTAAACTTTTTTCTTCAAAAAAGTTATTTATATGACTTTCAAGCTCATCCCAAAGATTGTGGGTAAGACATTTCGTTGATTTGCCATTACAACTTTTTTTCGACTCTCTCCTGCATTGAACTGTCTTGATTTTTTCATCTACTGCTTCAAAAATATTTGTTAATTTAATTTCTTTAGCTTTTTTATTTAAAATGTATCCTCCCTGAGTCCCTCTCACACTTTGAACTATTTCTTTTTTTCTTAATTTAGAAAAAATTTGTTCTAAGTAATCTAATGAAATACCTTGTCTTAAAGATATGTCTCTAAGAGAAATTGGGTTAACATTGTTAAACCTTGCTAAGTCAGCCAAAGCCATAACCGCATATCTACCTTTGGAAGTAAGTCTCATAATCCTATATATTTAGGGGATATATATAAACTTGACTAAAATAGTCAAGTATCTTAGGCAAAAAAAAACTAACATTTTGTCACGCAGTTATGATAAACCTATTTTTTTTTTGAGAATAATAATCAATTACAATTATGGATAACAAAATTTCAGAAATATTTATTCCAGGTCCAGCTGGACGATTAGAAGCAAAATATTTTAAAAGCAAAAAAAGTACTTCTCCAGTTGCATTAGTTTTACAGCCTCATCCTCAATATGGAGGAACCATGAACAATAAAATTGTAGTAGAAACTTTTAACTCATTTATGGAAAATAATTTTTCTGTTTGTAGAGTTAATTTCAGAGGTGTTGGTAAAAGTGATGGTGAATTTGACAATGGTCAAGGCGAGCTCGCTGATGCAGCAGCAGCTTTAGATTGGCTGGAGAGAGAAAATTTCGATAACTCACAATGTTGGGTTTCTGGGTTTTCATTTGGATCTTTAATTGCAATGCAATTATTAATGAGAAGACCTGAGATAAATAGATTTATCGCGATTTCACCTCAACCAAATGTTTATGATTTTTCATTTTTATCTCCTTGTCCTACATCGGGATTAGTTGTTTTTGGAAAAAAAGATGAACTTGTTCCAAAAGAACATATAATCGATCTTGATAAAAGATTAAGTGCTCAAAAAGGAATAAAAGTAGAATTTCAATCTCTCAATGATGCAAATCATTTTTTTTCTAATAACGAAATTAATCTTAATAAAATCTTAGACAAATATATTAAAAAAGAGACAGCTCTATACTAACTAAAAATTTTTGATTACTGTTCCTCCAGTAGTAGGATTTTTGCATCCGGTTGTTGTGGGATAAGAAATTGGTAATTCTAAAAAAGATCGTATAGCCAAATAAGCAAACGCTTGAGATTCGACGAAATCTCCATCGATTTCGTACTGGTCAATTGGCACAATATTTATTTCTTGAAAATTATTTTTTATATTTTCCAAAAGAAATTTATTTTTTCGTCCTCCTCCACACACTAAACATTTATTTATCAATGGCTTACTCATTTTATGAACATTGTGTATTCCATTTGCAATAAGAGTTGCAGTGAACTGGGTGATCGTCGCGGCGCCATTTTCTAAAGAAAGGCCCTTTGCAAAAAAAATATCAAAATCCTTAACATCTAAAGATTTATTATAGTTGGAATTTTCAGTAAAATTTTCTAAAGCTTGATTTAAAATTAATTGATCCGTTATGCCAGATCTTGCTATTAAACCTTCCTTGTCATATTTTTTTTTTGAATTTTTTCTTATCCACTCATCTATTAGACAATTTCCTGGCCCTATATCAAAAGCATAGATTTCATTAGTATGACCTAATTTTTTCCAATCGACTGTAGAAGTAATATTTGAAATACCTCCAATATTTAAAATATCTAAAGGAAATCCTAAATTAAATTTTTTATTTATTTGATTAGCTAAGACATTGTGAAAAATTGGTGCGAGAGGGGCGCCTTGTCCCCCATTTTTTAAATCATTTTGTCTAAAATTATAGACAACTTTTTTTTTTATTATTTGAGATAATAGTTTTCCATCTCCTAGTTGTTTGGTAATTTTTTTTTTTGGATCGTGAAATATTGTTTGTCCGTGAAAACCTATTAAATCCACCGAGGATTTTGATATTTCAAGAGTTTCTTTTGCAGCATCAGCTTGAAACAAGGTTATCTTCCTATCTAAATCTTTGATTTCATCTGAAAATGTATTTAATTTCTCTGGATTTATGATTTTTTCTCTAATATTCAATATTTGTTGAATTAATTCTTTGTCATATTCAAAGTATCTATCTAATACTGATAAAAATTCTCTTTTACCATCTGATTCAATAATAGATACATCAACTCCATCTAATGAGGTGCCACTCATGATGCCCATAGCTGTGAATATTTTACCCATTCTTATTTTTTTTTATTAAATAATGTATATTGTGGAACTATAGACTTATGAATAAATTTTTAAAAGAATTTAAAGATAGAGGTTTTTTCTATCAATGCACAAGTGAAAATGATTTATCGACATTATTAGATAAGAAAAAAATAAATGCATATATAGGTTTTGATTGCACAGCAGAAAGTCTTCATGTCGGTAGTTTACTTCAAATAATGTGTCTAAGGCTCCTTCAAAAGCATGGGCATAGACCAATCGTGTTATTGGGAGGTGGTACAACTAGGATTGGTGACCCATCAGGCAAAGATAAAACAAGAAAAATATTAAATGAAAAAGAAATAGATAAAAACATCAAAAATATAGAAAAAATATTAAAAAATTTTTTAAATACAAAAAATGCAAAAGTTAAGCCAATTTTTGTAAATAACTATTCTTGGCTCAAAGGCTTAAATTATATTTCTTTTTTAAGGGATGTTGGAAAACATTTTACAATAAACAAAATGTTAAGTTTTGATAGTGTAAAAACTAGATTGGAAAGAGAACAATCATTAAGTTATATGGAATTTAATTATATGATACTTCAGGCCTATGACTTCCTTGAATTAAATAAAAAAAAAAGTTGTGTGCTTCAAATTGGAGGTTCTGATCAATGGGGAAATATTGTTAACGGTGTTGAGCTTATAAAAAGATTTTCCAATAAACAGGTGTTTGGTTTAACAACTCCTTTAATTACATTGGCTTCGGGAGCAAAAATGGGAAAAACTGAGGATGGAGCAATTTGGTTAGATAAAAAAAATTTATCTTCTTATGATTACTGGCAATTTTGGAGAAATACAGATGATAGAGATGTTATAAAATTTTTAAAAATTTTTACTGATTTGGACGTTGATGAGATTGAAAAGATAAAAGAACAAAATATCAATAAACTCAAAATATTATTAGCTAATAAAACTACCTCTATGCTTCATGGAGAAAAAAATGCTAAAAATTCTGAACAAGCTGCTAAAGAAGCTTTTTCAGGTAACTTGCTTAGTTCTAATTTACCTTCACTAAAAATTAAGCTTAAAGATTCTGATGGAAAAATAAATATAATTGAACTTGTTATTTTATCAAAATTAGAAAATTCAAAAAGTGAAGTTAGAAGACTAATTAAGGGAAATGCTATTAAAATAAATGATCAAACAATAACTGATGAAAAATTTATAATTAATAAGCAGTTATTAAATAAAAATCACTTAAAACTATCTATCGGAAAAAAAAGGCATTTAAAAATTGAGTTAAATTAATTTTTTTTAATTTTTTCCAAAGTTCTAGTAATGAATCTTGGTGTCAAAGTTTTAATAGGGTTTACCGTTGTTTCTAAATTTTTAGGTGGTCCTTTAATTTTAAAACTTACTCCAAAAACACCTTCTCCAGTCTTTGAACCTACGAGAATTTTTCCTAGTATTGGTATAGATCCTATTGCTTTATTAATAGTTGTGGCCGGTACCAAAGTTCCACGTAAACTAACAAGTTTATTTTTTTCTACATAACCATCCATTAAAATAGATATAGCGGGCCCAATAGCGTAAATTTCGTCTATAGAAATAAGATTTTTTTCTCTTTTAAAACTCATCTCAAATTCATCAAAGCGGATTCCCTCTCCTGATAAAATGTCGGCAATCCCTTGAAGAGATGCTAATGTTAAAATTTTAGTTAAAACCGGTAATTCTTTTAATTTAAAATTATATATTTTTAATGTTGAAAAGGATTTATTAGATTTTTTTGAGCTATTAAAGTCAAGCAAACCTTCATCAAATCCTTTTATAAATTTATAACGTCTAATAATAGGTTTGGCTTTATCACTGAACAAAGTAATTACTTTATTATTATTATTTGAACTAATTGTAAATGTAAGCTTTTTATTATTTGAAAAATTACCAACTAAAGAAGCTGCGTAAATTTTTTGATCTTTAAAGGAAAAAAATCCATTAAATTTTTTTAGATAATGATCGTTATCTAAAAAAATTTTATCAATATTAACGTTAATCTTACCGTTTATCTCTAAATTTGAAGGATTTGTATCGTCATCATTCAGCAATTCTTCAATTAAATTATTTGCATTAAATGCTGTTCCAGATAAGAAATATTCTTCATTTTTTTTTTTTAAACTGATTAAGTTTATCTTTTCTTCTTTATCAATAAAATCAAATTGAACATTATTTACATCAATTATTTTTGACTTTTTATCAATTAATAATTTCTCGACTTTAATCTTATTTTTTTTTTCTTTTAACGAGAATAAATTGATTAAAATTTGTTTATTCTCTTCTTTGATACCCCTTAATTCTAAGATTGTTTCATTTTTTTGTTTTTTTTCATAATTTATTAAATTAATTTTCAAAGGATTATTCTTAATTTTTAATATGGTTTCAAAATCAAAAATATTATTTTTTTTACCAATTTTGAAACTTAAATAGTCTTTTTCTTTTTGAAATAATAGGTCACCACTTCCACTTATTAAAAGATTATTTTTAACATAGTCTAAATTTATTTCATTATTTAAAAAAGAGATATTCTTTTTAATTTGTGGAAAAAAATTTTTTAAAATTAAACTATTATTTACTACTAATTTGTTAATAAAAATTTTTGAATTTATTTGAAAATCTTTCAACTGAAATTTTTTATTTATTATCAAAGAAAAGTCATTTTTTGATGTAAAAATGAGTTTTTCTATCTTGAAGTCTGGAATAAAAGGTTCAATTAATAATTCTATATGTTTTTTATCAAAGTTTAATTTTTTATTATCGATTTTTCCACTTATATAAAAATTATCTTTTTTATTTTTAACTAATATTTCTTCAGAAGATATAATTAAATTATTAAAATTTAACGATGTATTTGTTAAAAATAAATTATCTTTTTTGAGTTTAAAATTAAAGTTCAATCCATCAAAATTATATTTATTTAATAAACTAAATTTAATATCTTTAACAAAACCATCAATTGTAAAATTATCTTTAATTTTTCCTTGGGAATCAAACTCAAGTTTTATGTCTGCAATTAAATATCCTTTATGTATAATTTTTTCCAAAATAAATAGCTGTGGTGTATTTTTTAACGACCTTACAAATGAAATTAATTTTTTAATCTCTAAAGATTTTGTAGAAATTTCTAAATTTTCGATAGAAAATTTACTATCAATTAAAGATTTTAGAGAAATTTGAGCCTTTATATTTTCAATTTCAATAATCTCATTTTTATTTTTAAACCTTGGACTGATAGTTTTTATATTTAATCTAAGCTGCAGTGGATCTAATATTACTTTTATTTTTTTTAAATCTATATCTAAATCTGGATTTATAGTAATTATTCTATCTTTAATTTGATTATTAAACTTATCTGTTTCAACACCAATTAATGTTAAATAAGTTAAAAAAAGAAAAGTGAACAACAATACAGTTAAAAATAATTTTAAAATTAATTTCATTTAATTTGGTACAGTGATTGTTCTAAAAAATCATCAATTTCACCATCTAATATCTTATCTGGGTTTGAGCTTTCAAAATTTGTTCTATTATCCTTAACTAATCTATAAGGTTGCAAAATGTAGGATCTTATTTGATGTCCCCACCCTATGTCTAATTTTGAAGACTCTTTATTTTGAGTTTCCCTCTCTTTTTTTTTTATTTCAAAATCATAAAGTCGTGCCTTCAACATATTCATACATGTTTCTTTATTTTTATGTTGAGATCTTTCATTTTGACATTGTACAACAATTTTAGATGGTAAATGCGTTATTCTTACGGCGCTATCGGTGGTATTTACATGTTGACCGCCTGCACCACTTGATCTGTATGTATCTATTCTTAAATCTTTATCAAGTATTTCAATATTTATATTCTCATCTACAACTGGATATACCCAAATACTTGCAAAACTTGTGTGTCTTCTGGCACCAGAGTCAAATGGAGAAATCCTTACCAAACGATGAATACCAGATTCTTTTTTTAACCATCCAAATACATAATCTCCCTCTATTTTAATTGTTGAAGATTTTATTCCTGCCTCTTCACCTTTATGTTCGCTAATCAAATTTGATTTATATTTTTTATTGTCAGACCATTTTAAGTACATTCTTCTAAGCATATCGGCCCAATCTTGACTTTCTGTACCACCAGCACCTGCATGAATTTCTATATAACAGTCCAATGAATCTGTATCATTAGATAAAAAACATTTAATTTCATTATTTTTAACATTTTCTTTTAAACTTTTTATATTTTCTAAGATTTCATTTTGAACACCCAAATTTTCTTCTTCAATTGCAAGTTGATTTAATTCATTTAAATCATTTAATTTATTTGTAGACTCATTGAATGAATTAATTAAGTCCTCAAACAATTTTTTTTCCTTAATAATAATTTTAGAATTTATCTTATCTTGCCAAAAATTGGCTTTGAGCATTTCTTTATTGTGATTTTCTAACCTTAAAAAAATATTATTTTTTTCAAAGATACTCCTTGATTCTTAAATTAATTTTTTCAATATCTTTTTTTAAATTTAAATATTTATCATCCATTAGTAAAACTTTAATATATTATTTGAATCTAATCTATTGTTATTTGAATATAATACTTTTCCATCAATAACATTTTTACTTTTAAATGCTTCCATAATTGTGTTTTTAGATGAAAATTTTGCTTTTTCACCAGTCAAAGGATCTATAATCATCATGGTTATTGAGTCAGAAACTTTAAAAGGTCTAGCATCATTTTTTCTAATTGCTTTTTTAACAAAATTTTCAAAAATTGGTAAAGCTGTTTTCGAACCAGTTTCATATTTACCTAATGGCTGTGGTGTATCCATACCTACATAAACCCCAATTACTAAATTCGATGTAAATCCAATAAACCAAGTATCGGTATTTTCATTTGTTGTACCTGTCTTTCCAGCTAAGTTTAGTTTTAATTTTTTCAATTTTTTTCCTGTGCCTCTTTGAACAACGCCTTCAAGTAATGAAGTCATTTGGAATGCAGTCTGGGGTGAAAATATTTGTTTATAATTGTATTCAATTACAGGATAATCATTACTAGTATATGAAATCTGTTTACAATTAACACACATTCTTTTTTCATTATTTAGAATAGTATTTCCTTCACTATCTTGAATTCTATCGATTAGAATTGGTTTAACTAATTTACCACCATTTATAAAAGATGAGTAAGCGGAGGTTAATTTTAATAAAGTTGTCTCAGCAGATCCGAGAGAGATTGATAATAATTCTTTTGGATTCTCATAAATACCTAAATCTTCGGATAAGCTCACTAACTTATCTATTCCCAGGTCTTGAGCTATTCTTATTGTCATAAGATTTCTAGATTTTTCTAAGCCAGTTCTTAAAGTTGACAGTCCATAAAATTTTTTTCCATAATTCTGTGGCTTCCATAACTTTAAATCAGAACCCTGATCTAGAACTAGTGGGGCATCTAAAACTAAAGATGTTGGGGTATAATTATTTTCTAAAGCAAGTGCATATACGAATGGTTTAAACGCTGAACCAGGTTGTCTAGAGGCTTGTGTGGCTCTATTAAATTCACTGTTTTTGAAACTAAAACCTCCACTTAAAGCTAAAACTCTTCCTGTGTAAGGATCCATTATAACTATTCCACCATTAATTTTTGGAAGCTGTTTTAAGCTAAATTTATTATCTTTATTTTTTTTTACATAAATTAAATCACCATTATCAAATAGTTCTTCAAATTCTTTTTTTGTCCACGAAATATCTTTGTATTCAATTAAACCTTCTTTTTTATCTTGAGTTTCAATAATTGTTGAAAACTTTTTAATTTTTTTGACTATAGCAATTTCCCAACCAATAGACTTTTCTAACTCATATTTTTCTAAGTTTTTATTCCAATCATCTTTATATTTTATATTTTTTAAAACACCTCGCCACCCCTTTCTTTGGTCATAAGAAATTAAACCCTCTCTTAACGATTTTGTTGCAAATTTTTGAAGTTCTAAATCAATGGGTGTGTTTATATTAAAGCCTTGTTGATACACTTTTTCATAGGTAAGTTTGTCAATTATGTTTTTTCTTACATCCTCAATATAGTATTGAGCATCTTCTAAAAAAATTTTTTTTGTTTTTTTTAATTGAATATTTTTTTTTTTTATATCTTGGTATTTTTTATTCGAAATATAATCATTATCTAATAAATTTTTTAATACCAAATCTCTTCTGAACTTTGCTAACTCTATGTTTCGATAAGGATTATATTTACTTGGAGCCTTTGGTAATGCAGCCAATAGTGAAGCCTCTGCGTAATCAAGATCTTTTATGGACTTATCAAAATATACAGAACTGGCAGCAGCAACTCCATATGCACCACTACCTAGATAAATTTGATTTAAGTACAATTCAAGAATTCTTTCTTTTGATAAAGCCCTCTCAATTCTTAAAGCCAAAATTGCTTCCTTAATTTTCCTATTTAAACTTACTTCATTTGTTAAAAGGAAATTTTTAGCCACTTGTTGAGTGATAGTTGAAGCACCCTCTAGTCTTTTTGATGACAAAATATTTTGAATATTATTTATAAATGCTCTAACTACCCCTTTTGCATCAACCCCTGGGTGTGAAAAAAAGTTTTTGTCTTCTGCAGATAAAAATGAATTTATTACATTTTTAGGTATTGAATTATAGGGAATAAATATTCTCTTTTCCGTTGAAAAATCTGCAACTAAATCCCCTTTACCGGAATATACTTTACTGCTAACCGGCGGTTTATAATTTTTCAAGAATTTATAATCTGGTATATTATTAGAAAAACTCCACAATATGACTAAAACCAAAATTGATATTAATAACAAAAGTCCACTAGTAACAACGAATATATTTTTAATAATTTTGTTCATTTTTGATATCATTATACATAGGAATTTGGTAAAGGTAAGGCACTAGAATACTACAAAATTTTAAAAATAAAAATGAAACAAATTAACAACATATTATGGAAAAAAATTTATATATCGATGCTTCGCATCCGAACGAAACTAGAATTGTTCTCAAATCAGATAATAAGATTGAAGATTACGAATACGAAGGTGTAAAAAACAATCTTATAAAAAACAACATTTATCTTGGTAAAGTAAGTAGGATTGAACCATCCTTGCAAGCTGCGTTTATTGACTTTGGAAGAGAAAAACACGGATTTTTATCATTTAACGATATTCAGTCTGATTATTATCAAATTCCTAAAAGTGATTTGCAAATAATTAAAGAAGAAGAGGAAAAAGTTAGAGAAGAGTTGTCAAAAGAAGTTGAAGCTAAAGAAGAAGAAGATATTGCGAAGGGAAAATTCGAATTAGATGATCCAATTGAAAAGGAAGTAAGTGAAAATAAAGAGATTTTAGAGGAAAAAGAAAAAAAAAATGAAAAAAAATTCAAATTCAAAAGATACAAAATTCAAGAAGTTATTAAACCAAATCAAGTAATTCTTGTACAAGTACTTAAAGATGAAAGAGGTCAAAAAGGAGCAGCACTAAGCACATTCATATCTATAGCTGGAAAATATATAGTGTTAATGCCAAATACTCCTAAGGGAGGTGGAATTTCAAGAAAAATTTTTAATCCTGCTGATAGAAAAAAAATAAGATCAATCTTAAATGAAATAGAAATTCCAAAAGAAATGGGTCTTATAGTAAGAACCGCTGGAAGCAACAAAACAAAAAATGAAATTAGCCATGACTTAACTACTTTAATCAATTTATGGAATCAAATTAAAGATAATGCAATAAATTCAATAGCTCCAAATTTAATACACCAAGAAAGTGAAATTATTAAAAGAACGTTAAGAGATATGTATGATGAAAACACCAAAGATATAATTGTTGAGGGGAACGAGGGATATAAAAAAGCACAGAATTTTATGAAAATGATGATGCCCTCACATGTCAAAAAAATTAAAAAATATAGGGGTAAAACTCCTTTGTTTTTTCAAGAAGGAATTGAGCAACAGTTAAACCAAATTTTTGACTCTGAAATCAAATTAAATTCTGGAGGATATTTAGTAATAAATCCAACTGAAGCTTTAGTTTCTATTGATATAAACTCAGGTAGTTCAATTAAACAAAAAAATGTTGAAGGAACTGCTTTAGATACAAATCTTGAAGCTGCTGATGAAATCGCTAGACAAATTAAAATAAGAGATTTGTCCGGTTTAATAATAATTGATTTTATTGATATGTTAAGTTATGGAAATAGAAAACAGGTAGAGAGAAGATTAAAAGAAAAATGTAGATCTGATAGAGCTCGTATTCAGATTGGAAGAATAAGTAATTTTGGATTACTTGAAATGTCTAGACAAAGACTTAGAGAGAGTGCTGTAAAATGGGAAATAACATTAACAGATGAATCTTTTGCACAAAAATTGTTAAAATTGGTTGAGTTAAAAGCTATTGAAAATAAAGCGAAATTTGTAGAATTAAAAGTGTGTAAAAAAATTTCAGATTTTTTAAAAGAAAATTTTATAGAAGATTTAACATATTTTGAAAAAAAAAATAAATTAAAAATTGATATAATTACTGATCTCAATCTTATCATTCCTGAATATATAATAAATGCAAAAAATAAATCAAAAAAAACTTTAGAATTAATTCAAAATTTTAAAGAGTTAAAAAATCTTAAACAGCAAATAAAAGATGACAATGTTATTGATCTAAAGATTAAGAAAAAATTTAAAAAAAAAACATATAGAAAAAAAAAATTTTTTAAAAAAGCTAAATAATATTATTGATTGGCGACGATGGTTTTCCCATCAAATTTTTTTCAATTCTTCCAGACAGATATGATTGTCGACCACTAATCACAGCATTTTTAAATGCAAGGGCCATATCAAAAGGTTTTTTTGCTTTTGCTATTGCTGTATTTACTAAAACTCCATCACACCCTAACTCCATTGCTATAACTGCATCAGACGCTTGACCCAAACCTGCATCAATAATTAAAGGTAATTTTGTTTGATTTCTAATTATTTTAATATTTATTTTATTTTGGATACCCAAGCCCGAGCCAATCGGTGCTGCTAAAGGCATGATAGCACAAGCACCTGAATTTTCTAATCTCTTAGCCATCAGAGGATCGTCATTACAATAAACCATTACTTGAAAGCCTTCATTAGTAAGAATCTCAGTTGATTTAAGAGTTTCAATCATATCTGGAAATAAATTTTTTTTGTCTCCTAAAACTTCAAGCTTGACTAATTTCCAACCACCAATTTCCCTCGCTAGTCTTAAAGTTCTTAAAGCCTCTTTAGAATTAAAGCATCCAGCTGTATTAGGTAAATAGGTAATTTTTTTAGGATCAATATAATCCATTAGTAGTGGTTTTTTTTTATCAGTTATATTAACTCTTCTTACTGCTACAGTTACTATTTCTGCACCTGACAACTTAATTGCTTTTGCACACTCATTCATATTCTTATATTTTCCTGTACCTACTATAAGTCTAGAATTAAACTTTTTATTAGCTATATTAAATTTATCTTTTTTCAATCTTAACCACCTCCAATAAAGTGCACTATCTCAATTTTATCATTTTTAGAAAGAATTATTCTACTTAATTTTTTTTTATCTACAATTTCTAGATTTAATTCAATTGCTACTTTTTTAATCGGTATTTTTAATTTATCAATTAGATTTGATAGTTTTGTATTTCTATCAACAGTTTTTATTTTACCGTTTACTTTTATTTTTATTTTTTTTAACTTGCTCATCGTATATAACTGCTGAATGAATAATAAAATAATTATTATTAATGGACCAAATCTTAATCTATTAGGTGAAAGAGAACAATCACAATATGGCTCTGATACTTACGAAGGATTAAAAAAAAAATGCTTTGATAAATCAAAAGAACTAGATTTAATGGTAGAATTTGCCCAATCAAATATTGAGGGAAAAATTGTCGATTTAATTCAAAATGCTAGAAAAAATTTCAATGGAATAATAATTAATGCTGCAGCATTCACTCATACCTCTGTTGCAAT
Organism: uncultured Pelagibacteraceae bacterium; assembly: GCA_902556265.1. Classification (GTDB taxonomy): domain Bacteria; phylum Pseudomonadota; class Alphaproteobacteria; order Pelagibacterales; family Pelagibacteraceae; genus Pelagibacter. The sequence goes on along the minus strand of CACDVM010000006.1, from coordinate 33,387 downwards.
AAGAGATGCTTTAGATATTTTCAAAAAACCAATAATTGAATTGCATATATCAAATATTTACAAAAGAGAGGAATTTAGACAAAAATCTCTAATAAGTGATATAGCTACTGGAGGAATTTTTGGTCTAGGTTCTGATGGTTATATTTTAGCCATAATTTCAATGCAAAAGCTTTTAAAAAATGAAAATTGATAAAAAAATCATTAAAGAGTTAAGTGATTACTTAGAAGAATTTAATCTTACTGAACTTGAATATACAGAAAAAGATACAAAGATTAAAGTTTCTAAAAATAATCTATCTATAAACAACCAAGCTGTTCCCTCAGACAATAAAATATTACATCAAATAGACAAATCTAACACTTCAAATAATTTATCTGGAATAGAAGTAAAGTCTCCAATAATTGGAACCGCATATCATGCACCTGAACCTGGAGCTAAAAAATTTGCCGAAGTTGGTAAAAAAATTAAAAAAGGTGATACAGTAATGATAGTTGAAGCTATGAAAACAATGAATCATGTACCATCTACTGCAGATGGCACTGTAAAAGAAATATGTGTTGAGGACGGTCAACCAGTCGAATTTGGCCAAACTATAATTATTTTAGAATAATGTTTAAGAAGATTTTAATTGCAAACCGTGGGGAAATTGCAGTTAGAGTAATTAGAGCATGTAAAGAATGGGGTATCTCAACTGTAGCTGTTCACTCTGATGTTGATAGAGATAGTATGCATGTAAGATTAGCAGATGAAAGTGTTTGTATTGGATCACATCAACCTGCAAATAGTTATCTAAATATTCCTGCACTTTTGTCTGCAGTAGATTTAACTGGTTCAGAAGCAGTCCATCCTGGGTATGGATTTTTATCTGAAAACGCAAACTTTGCAAAAATATTAGAGGAAAATAATATTAAATTTATTGGTGCATCCTCGAAACACATTGAAATGATGGGAGATAAAATTCAAGCAAAGAAAATTGCCAAAGAAAATGGTTTGCCAGTAATTGAAGGATCTGAAGGTGGTGTAAAAGATATACAAGAAGCAAAAAAACTATGTAACAAAATTGGATTTCCTGTTTTAATTAAAGCTTCTGGTGGAGGTGGTGGAAAAGGAATGAAAATTGTAAAAAAAGAGGAAGAATTTGAAACACTTTTTTCAACAGCAAAATCTGAAGCTATGAAATATTTTGGTAATGATGAGGTTTATATAGAAAAATTTTTTCAAAATCCGAGACATATTGAAGTTCAGATATTAGCAGGGAAAAACAGAACTGTTCATTTACATGAGAGAGATTGTTCGGTTCAAAGAAGGCATCAAAAATTAATTGAAGAAACTCCAAGTCCTGTCTTAAATGATGAAATTAGAAAAGACTTATTTGAAAGAACTGTAAAAATGGTGAGTAAAATTGGTTATGAAGGTGCTGGTACTGTTGAGTTTATTTATGAGGACGGAAAATTTTATTTTTTAGAAATGAATACAAGGGTTCAGGTTGAACATCCAGTTTCAGAAATGGTTACAGGTATTGATATTATCAAAGAACAAATTCATATTGCTTTTACTGGTGAAACAGCGTTAAAACAATCTGATATAAATCCCAGAGGTCACGCTATAGAATGTAGGATAAATGCAGAAGATCCAAGTAAAAATTTTCAACCCTCACCTGGAACTATCGGTATGTGTCATCAGCCATCTGGATTTAGAACAAGAGTAGATGGGGCTATATATCAAGGATATAAAGTAACACCTTATTATGATAGCATGGTGTGTAAATTAATTTGTCATGGTAGAAATAGATTGGAAGCAATACAAAGAATGAATAGATCTTTGGATGAATTTGTTATAGAAGGAATTACAACAACTATACCGTTGCATAAAAAACTTTTAAATCATAAAAAATTTATAGACTCTGATTTTAATGTAAGCTGGCTTGATAATGAAAAGATAGTTTAGTTACAGCCAACTAGCCTAATATCATATACTGGGTGATCAAAAGGTGTTATAGAAGGACTAGAAGAAAACATCCAGCCATTAAATATAAATACATTATCTTTACTCTTTTTAGTTAAGTCTTTAACCTGAAGATAAGCTGTTATTTCAGGGTTATCATCAAATTCTGAATTTTTACACTTCATGCTTTTGATTGAAAGATCTTTATATTTCGTTTCTTCCCCATTCTTAATTTTAATAAGTATATTTTTAGAACTAATTTTATCCAATACCTTAATATCCGTAAAATCTCCCTCTAAATTATCAATAGAATTCAAGTCAAAAACAAATAAGAACGGCAGAACTAATGTCAAAATTAAAAATTTTAATCTAATTTTTCCAACTTTTATATTTTTTCTTGAGAACATTTTTATCTTTATTTGGGTAGTAGGCTTTGTCTGTGCCAGTTAAATTGTGTTGATGTGATTTTTGCCAATCATATTTTTCAAGTTCATGTTTTTTTTCAATCTTATTTGGTATGAAATGTATCCATGAGTACCATTCTATAGGTATTTTGCTTGCATCTATTTCATCAGAATATGTGACCCATCTTTTGCCACTTTTGCTCTCATAATATTTATTTCCAAATGAGTCTCGACCTACCAGTTTTCCAGTTAATATAGTTTTTATTCTTGTTCCAAGAGTGTCTTGATTCCACCAAATGAAAATTTTTTTAAACAATGTCAACATATAAAATATTTAATATTTCAATTTCAAATTGTATAAATTAAATTAGACTAAAATTTGAATTTGTATATAAATTAATTGAATCGATTATCAAATTAATTTTTAAAAATTGGGGTGAAATGGCAAAATATTTAGTTGAGACATATTATACATGTACGTTTAAAGTAAATCATTATTTAGATGATGTGAATGAAACTGAGCTTAAAAATCTTGAAAAAAGAGATGATGGAAAATTTGAAATTTTAGATGTAAAGCTTGATAATAGGAAAACAAAAAGTCTTGAGTCCAATAAAAATAAAATTACTGAAAATAAAAAAATAAATATTGTTTCAACTGAAAAGCAACCAATTTCTAAAAATTTGGAGACTATTATTAAATCTAATTCAGATAAAAACGGTAAGAGATTTAGCATGCCTGATAGAAGAAAAGGTTACATCCAAAAAGCTACTATTGGTAATCATAAAGTTTATCTTCATACAGGTGAATATGATGATGGAAAAATTGGTGAAATTTTTATAGATACTAGCAAAGAAGGAGAATTGGTAAAGGCATTGATGAATAACTTTGCAATTGCTGTTTCTCTTGGTTTGCAATATGGAGTGCCTCTTGACGAATTTATTAATGCATTTGTGGGTACCAAATTTGAACCATCCGGAAAAGTACACGGAAATGATAGAATTTTAAGTGCTTCTTCAATATTAGATTATATTTTTAGGGAATTAGCTATTTCATATCAAAACAGAGAAGATTTAGCACACACTCCAGCTATTGGAATTTCTGAAAACTCTAATAGTGAAGAACAAGAAACTGAGGATCAAAATCAGCTTTTAAAAATCGTAAAAGATATTACAAGTAAAGGTTTTGTAAGAAATAATTACAAAAAAAATCTAGTTGATTTGTCAGATGTAAAGATAAATTTAAAAGGAAAAAAATAAATTATTTTTTTAATTTTAAAGATAAGTTTAGTTCTTTAAGCTGGTTCTCATTCACCTCTGAAGGCGCGTTCATCATTAAATCTTGCGCATTTTGATTCATTGGAAACATTGTTACTTCCCTAATATTTTTTTCATTTGCTAGAAGCATAACAATTCTATCAATTCCAGGGGCGATCCCACCATGTGGTGGTGCACCATAACTTAAAGCATTAATCATGCCACTAAATTTTTCGTCAACTTGTTCTTTGTCATATCCAGCAACAGAAAAAAGCTTATACATCAATTCTGGTATATGATTTCGAATAGCTCCAGATGAAAGTTCAATACCATTACAAACTATATCGTACTGATAAGCTAATATGTCTAATGGTTTATCAAAATTAATCTTATTTATATCTCCTTGGGGCATGGAAAATGGGTTGTGACTGAATTTTATCTTGTTAGTTTGTTCATCTTTTTCAAACATTGGATAATCAATTATCCAACAAAAAGCAAAAATATTTTGATCAATTAAATCTAGATCTTTTGCAATCTTATCTCTTGCCATAGATGTAATCTTTTCTAACTCTTTTTGCTTATTGCAAGCAAAAAAGATACTGTCCCCTTCTTTGGCATTTGTTTTGTTCATTATTTCAATCAATGCCTCCTTAGAAAAAAATTTACCCACCGGTCCTTTTGCTGAAATTTCTTTATCCTTTACAATTGTAAAATAAGCCATACCTGAGGCTCCTTGTTCTTTAGCCCACTTATCTATATTATCAAAAAAACTTCTGGGTTTATCTTTTGTATTCTTAGTTACTATGCATCTTACTTTAGAACCAGATTTGACAAGTTTTTTAAATATCTCAAAAGAAATATCATCTCTGGTAAAAATTTCTGTAATATCATTAATTATAAGAGGATTTCTTAAGTCAGGTTTATCACTGCCATACTTTAATAGTGCATCCTCATAAGAAATTTTTGGAAATTCATCAAACATTAATTTTTTTTTTGAAAATTTTTTAAAAGTATTAGCCATTAATTTTTCAACTACTTCAAATACATTTTCCTGTTCAACAAATGACATCTCTAAATCTAATTGATAAAATTCGCCAGGACTGCGATCTGCTCTAGCATCTTCGTCTCTAAAACACGGGGCAATTTGAAAATATTTATCAAAACCAGAAACCATAATAAGTTGCTTGAATTGCTGAGGTGCTTGTGGAAGAGCATAAAACTTTCCTGGATTCAATCTACTGGGAACAAGAAAATCTCTAGCACCTTCAGGACTTGATGATGTTAATATTGGAGTTTGAAATTCTAAAAAACCTAATTTATTCATTTCAGATCTAATAAATGAGATAACCTTTGATCTTAGAATAATATTTTCGTGAATTTTTTTTCTTCTTAAATCCAAAAATCTATATTTTAATCTTATCTCCTCTGAATATTCTTGATCAGAAAAAACAGGCATTGGTAATTCTTTACATGAACCTAAGATATCAAAATTTTCTATTACAACTTCTATTTCACCAGTTTGAATATCTTTATTTATAGTTTCATCTGATCGATCTAAAACTTTGCCTTTAACTCTAATAACTGTTTCAAGTTGAATTTTCTCTAATTTAGAAAAATTAGAATTATCTTTATCTATGATACATTGAGTAACACCATAATTATCTCTTAGATCGATAAAAAGTAAATTACCATGATCCCTTTTTTTATTAATCCAGCCGGAAAGGTGTACTATACCACCAACATCTTTTTTTCTTAATTCATTACAATTATGGCTTCTGTATTTGTTCAATTATACTCCAAAACTTCTTTTATAATTTTTAAATCAATGGATTTTTTTTTTTTTAAACTTAATTCGTCAATCTTATATATAAAATCAAATATTTTACTATAAGATCTGTCAATTCTTTTAACAACAAAATTAATCAACTTTTTATCAAGAGAAATCTGACGGTCAGATAAATTTTTTATAATTAAGGCAAACATTAATTCATCATCAGGTTTTTCTATACTATTAAGTAGAAAATATTTTGCTCTAGATCTTAAATCAGCTAAATTGAATTTAATATTTACAATTGGTATAGCAGAGGTGACGATTAAATACTTGTTGTCCTGTTCGATTAAATTGAAAAGTGTATAAACTAATTTTTCATTTATATTTTCATCTAAATTTTCTAAAACTATATTTTGATAAATTTTAATATCTTTTAAATTATTGTCATTTAATAAATTGGCTTCTAATTTTATTCCTTTAAATTTTTTTAAAAAAATATTAATTAAATGAGTTTTGCCCGAAAAATTTTCACCACTTATATTATAAAAATTTTTTTCCCATTTAGGCCACTTATTGAGAAAATCTAAAATATGAATATTGCTTTTAGAGGCAAAAAAATCATCATCATTATGATTTTGTTCGTAATTAAATTTTAATATTGATTGACTCATTTATTATTTCTCATTTTAAAATCCATAATTTATTTTGGGTGTCAAAATTATAATTACTTTCACCCATTGTTTTTAAAAAGGTATTTTGAGAACCATTAAAAACTATTTCATAAAATATATTATTTTTATTAAATTTAGTAATAAAAAAATCATATATCAAATCTGTTTCTTTCAATTTTTTTTCAAATTTCAAAATTTTATCATTATTGGAATTAGTTACTTTAATATTCAGTATTAATTTAATTGAAGTATTTATTTGATTAGATTTTTTCCAATAATCTTCGTAAATATTTTTCAGTTCATTAATGATTTTTTTAGCTTGATCTTCTCTATCAATATCGACATTTAAAAATGATTGATTTTTCAAAGTTACTTTGTCTTTAATATTTATTCGAGACAAAACCCTAATTTCATTTTCTTTTTTAAAAATTAATAAAATTATAGAGTCTTTTAAAAGATATTTTTTAGTTATATCTCTAAAATCATATTGCTCGATTGTATCAAAATTTCTTTTAATAAAATTAATATCCTCTAAATCATCTTCGGGTAAAATATATTCTATTAAATGATAACTCTTTAAAAAATAATTCCATTTATTATAAATTGAATTATTCGAAAAATTTAATAAATCTTTTTTATTTTCATCAATTAAAATTGGTATAAATAAAAATTTTTTTTTATTCGGGATAGATGGAAATATATTTTTCTTCTCTAAAAAATTGAAAACTTTTTTTTTGTTAAATAATATACCTAATTTTACATAATAAGTTTCATTTATGAATTTTTCTTCTTTGATTGAAAATGTTTCAATCATACCTTTAATTTGGTTCAACTTAATTTGATTAATTTTTTTTTGATCATCAGAATTAACAATCAACGAAATTAATTCTCTGAAACCTTTTTTAAAGCCTAGATCTATTATTTTATTTTTATCAAAATTAATCTCAAATGGCTTAGAAATCTCAATATTATCCACTTCAAATGCCTTTGCATTAGATTTAGTTGTGGAAAAAAAAAATATAATTAAAGATCCTAAAAGAAAAAAAATATATAAGTTTTTTTTAATGATTATAATATTATTAAATTTCATACCTTATAGTAATGAATAAAAACTTATTTACCTATAAAAAAAGTGGAGTAAATATTAATGCAGCAGATAATTTTGTAAAATTCATTGCTAAATTATCATCACAAAAAAAAGGCAAAAAAAAGTTTTCTAATATTGGTGGTTTTGGTTCTATATCAGATATTCCTAAAAATATAAAAACTCCAAAAATTGTTGCTTGTACAGATGGTGTCGGTACGAAAATCGAAATTGCAAATACACTAAATAAATACGATACAATCGGAATTGATTTAGTCGCTATGAGTGTTAATGATTTAATTGTTCAGGGTGCAAAACCACTTTTTTTTTTGGATTATATATCAATTAATAAAATAAATTTAATCAAATTGAAATCGATAATCAAAGGAATTTTAAATGGATGTAAACAATCTCAGTGTGAATTAGTGGGTGGTGAAACAGCTGAAATGCCAGATACTTATGAAAAAGGAAAATTTGATATAGCTGGATTTGCGGTTGGCGTAGTAGGTAAACAAAAAATTTTAAACAAAAATAAAATAAAAAAAAATGATCTTATACTAGCTATTCCATCAAGTGGGCTTCATTCAAATGGCTTTTCTCTTGTCAGACATATTTTAAAGAAAAAAAAGATTAATATTAAAAATGATAAATTTTTAAAAACTGAACTTTTAAAACCAACAAAAATTTATGTGAAAGAAATTCTAAGTTTAATTGATAAAAATTTGATAAACGGTTGTGCAAATATTACAGGTGGTGGTTTAGCTGATAATATTAAAAGAATTATTCCAGAAAATTTAATTGCTGAGATTTATTTAGATAAAATTAAACCTTCAAAAATTTTCAAATGGTTAAAAAAAAATAATATATCAGATAACGAAATGCTTAGAACTTTCAATTGTGGAATTGGCTTTTGTATAATCATTAATAAAAAAAAATATAATAAAATAATTAAATATTTCTCAAAAGAATACAGACCTTATGTGATTGGTCAAATATCTAAGGGTAAAAATAAAATTAAACTTAACAATGCGGTTAATTGGAACTAAGAAAATAAAAACTTCAGTTTTTATCTCTGGAACAGGAAGTAATTTAAAGTCTCTTATAAAATTTTCAAAACAAAAAAATTCACCAATAGAAATTAGTCTTATCATTTCCAACAATCCAAGTTCAAAAGGCTTGGGATTTGCAAAAACTTTCAAAATTAAAAAAAAAATATTAAATTTTAAAAATAAAAAATTAGCTGAAAAAAAACTACTTTTTGAATTAAAAAAAAGTGAAATACGTTTAATTTGTCTAGCAGGATTTATGAAGATTCTATCAAGAGATTTTATTGATAATTTTGGTGGAAAAATATTGAATATACATCCATCTCTTCTTCCAAAATTTAAAGGTTTAAATACCCATGAAAGAGCTATAGAAAATCGAGAAAAATTCTCGGGTTGCACTGTTCATTTTGTAAGTTCAAAATTAGACTCTGGAAAAATTATTCTTCAAAAAAAAGTAAGAATAAACAAAAATGAAACACCAAAAACACTTTCAAAAAAAATTTTGGTTCAAGAACACAAATTGTATCCAAAAGCTATTCTTAAAGTTATTAATCTTTAAAGAAAAAATCTATCTCAATTTTTGCATTTTCAATACTATCTGATCCATGAACAGAATTTTTATCAATAGATATTCCATATTTTTTTCTTATTGTGCCTTCTTCAGCATCATTAGGATTTGTCGCTCCCATTAAATCTCTATTTGAACGAACTGCATTTTCTTTTTCAAGGACCATCACAACAATTGGTGCAGATGATAAGTACGCACAGAGATCATTATAAAATGGCTTAGTTTCATGAATTTTATAAAATTTCTCTGCTTCAATTTTTTCAAGTTGAATTTTTTTTTCTTTTAATATCTTAAATCCATTATTTTTAAATATCTCTTTAATTTCATTATCTAAATTTCTTTCGACAGCATCTGGCTTAATTATTGATAGTGTTTGTTCTTTATTACTCATAATCATCCTCTATTAGTTTATTTAATAATCTTACTCCAAAACCAGTTGCTCCACCTGAATTTAAAGCTCCACCATATTTTGAAAAAGCCATACCTGCTATATCTAAATGAGCCCAGGGTGTTTTGTTTAAAATGAATCTTTGTAAAAATTGTGCAGCCGTAGTTGACCCTGCGCCACCCACATAGTTTATATTCTGCATGTCTGCATTTTTTGAATTTATAAGTTTATCAAAATTTTTATGTAAAGGCATTCGCCAAACTTTTTCATCAACTTTATTACCAGCGTTAACAATTTGTTCTGATAAACTATCGTCATTTGAAAATAAGCCAGCATACTCAGATCCCAAAGAGACAATTATAGCTCCAGTTAAAGTTGCTAAATCTATAATAAACTCAGGTTTAAATTTTTTTTCTGTAAAGGTTAAAGCGTCTGCCAATACTAATCTCCCTTCAGCATCTGTATTTAATATTTCAATTGTTTTACCGCTATAAGATTTTACAATATCACCCGGCCTTTGGGCATTTCCTCCTGGCATGTTTTCTACCAATCCGACAACTCCTACTGCATTAACTTTGGCTTTCCTCAACGCTAGGTTTTTCATTAAACCAACCACTACTGCCGAACCAGCCATATCATAAGTCATATCTTCCATAAATTTTGCTGGTTTTAGAGAAATACCACCGGTATCAAAACAAACACCCTTGCCAACAAATGCTAATGGTTTTTTATTATTTTTCAATCCTTTCCATTCCATTGTAACAAGATAAGATCCTCTAATGCTGCCTTGGCCCACGCCAAGTAAAGCATTCATACCAAGTTTTTTTAATTTTTTTTCATCATAAATATTTATTTTAAGACCAATTTTTTTCAAAGAATTAATCCTTTTTGCATATTCATCTGGATGTAAAATATTTCCTGGTTCAGATACTAAATCTCTAGCATAAAAAGTTCCTTTCTCTAACGCATTAAATTTTAGTTGGTTATTAGCAGAAAGTTTATTTTTATTTCCAATTATATTTAGTGAGATATGTCTTAATTTTTTTTTTGTTTTATATTTTGTAAATTCATAAGATTTTAATTTTAATCCGTGTAAAAAATGACCAATAAAATTTTCTTGTTTACTACTTATGCTATCAGAGTTAATAAAATACTCAGTATTTTTGCCATAGTTTATCCGTTCAAAAAATTCAGAACCTAATTTTTCTATATCAAAAATTTTTAAATTATTTTTGATAGATATTAGAGCTATATTTTTTTTTGAATTTACCTCAAAGATATATAAATTTTTTTTTAAATCACTAGTTTTTAATAAGTCACTTATGTAGGAAAATTCTGAAATAGAAAAATATTTTTTTAATTTATTTACATTGAATTTATCGTCAGTAAATAAGACTAGATTGGTAGAAAAGTTCTTAGATCCACCTTTTTTATAATTAATTGTAATAGACATAAATTTTTAAATACACTTTATACGAGCAAATGCTATATATGTGGTAAAAATATTTTCAATGAAAAAATTAATATTTCTCAAATTTGCCTCAGATACCTCAATATTTTTCTTAATAATGTGTTTTACTATAGGTTTAATAGTCTGGACTTTACAGGCTGTAAATTATTTTGATTTTGTTACTCAAGATGGGCACGGATTAAAAACTTATTTTTCATACATTTTACTCAATTTTCCAAAAATTATTCACAGAATAATTCCTTTTATTTTTTTTATATCTCTTTTTTATATTATTACAGATTATGAAAATAAGAATGAAATGCTAATTTTTTGGACTTTCGGAGTAAGTAAAATCAATTTTGCAAATAAAATTATCATTCTATCTTTAATTTTAACATTTTTACAAATTTTGATTGGGGGTTTTTTTTCTCCTTTATCTCAACTCAAAGCACGTGAATATCTTAAAAATTCAAATATTGATTTTTTTACATCCTTAATCAAAGAGGGGAAGTTTATAAATGCAGTAGAAGGTTTAACAATTTTTATTGATAAAAAAAATGAGAATGGAACTTACTCTAATATTTTTCTAGATGATTCATCTAAAACAAATTCAAGAGTGATATATGCTAAAAATGGTATTTTACTTGATAATGATGGAAAAAAATTATTCAGACTTTATAACGGTAGAATATTAGACAAGGAAGAAACTAAAATTAATTCATTCAAATTTGATCAAATAGATTTTAATTTAGCTGAATATTCAACGAGCTCTATTTTAAATCCAAAAATTCAAGAACTTCCTTCAAAAGAATTAATTAGTTGTAGCTATAAAATCATTGGTAATAAATTTATTGAAAAACAAGATTTGTTCTTATGTGAAAAAAATATTCTTAACGATATTTTACAAGAATTATTTAAAAGATTCTATAAACCTTTATATTTACCTATAATTGCAGTAATGTGTTGTTTCTTAGTAATTATTCCAAAAAATAATTTAAATTATGAAAAAAATAAAAGAATAGTTTTTTTATCTACCTTTTTAATTTTGATTATTTCTGAAGCTTCACTTAGATATTCCACTGTTTCAAATTTAGCTACTTCATTATATCTTTTAATACCTTGGATAAGTTTCTTTTTTATTTATTTATTTTTTTACATGAGGGTTAAAAATGTTTAGAACATATGAAAAATATATACTTAAAAGTTTTATAAACAAATTTATTACTATCAGTATAATTTTTTTTTCCTTAGTTATAATTTTAAGTATTTTAGAGGAAATATCCTTTTTTAAAAATTTAGATGTAAATTTTTTATTTCCTTATTTTCTTACATTATTAAGTGCACCCATAACTTTATTCGAAATGTTTCCATTTATATTTTTGATATCTACTCAATTTTTATTTTATGATCTTTTTAGAAAAGAAGAACTGAGCTTATTAAAAGTAAATGGATTAAGTAATTTTAAAATTATTAAACTCCTTTTTTTCTCATCATTGATAATGGGTTTATTAACTGTTTTTATTTATTATAATGTAGCTTCTAAACTTAAATTTATTTATACTGATATCAAAAATAATTTTTCAAATGATAACAAATATCTTGCAGTTGTAACAGACAGTGGGTTGTGGCTTAAAGATGAAATTAAAGAAAATATATATATAGTCAAGGCCACGAATATTAAAAATAATTATTTAGTTGACGTAATAATTTATGAATTCGATAAAAAATTTAATTTAGGAAATACAATTCAATCGAAAGAAGTAGACATTAGTCAAAAAAAATGGATTATCAAAAACTCAACTATTACCAAAGAAAATATTTCTAATAATTATCAAAATCTTGAAATTGAAACAAATTTTGACCAGAAAAAAATAAGCAATTTATTTTCTAATATTTCTACGCTAAATATTTTAGAGCTTTTTAATTTAAAAAAAGATTATGAAAGTTTAGGTTATTCCTCTGACGAAATAGTCATTCATATGCTAAAACTTTTTTCAACGCCTTTTTTTTATGGTGTATTGACAATTATGTCCTCAATCATAATGTTCAATTTTAAGAAAGATAAATCCTTATTTTTTCATGTTATTTTGGGTATCTTGATGTCGGTAATCATATACTATGTCAATTTCATGTTCAGCTCCCTTGGAAATAACGGAAAGATACCAATTGTTTTATCTATTTTCTTGCCAATTTTATTTATTTCTATATTTGCAATCATAGGTTTAATTAGAGTTAATGAAAAATAAATATTTAATAATTTTTTTGTTTTGTTTAATCTTTAACGGTCATTTACTTGCCGAACCTTTTAATTTTGAAACTTCTGAAATTGAAATAATTGAAGAAGGAAATACAATTTTAGCAAAAAACGGAAAGGCAATTTCTGCTGATAAAAATTTAGAGATCCAAGCGATTGATTTTAGATATAATAAAAAATTAGATATTTTAAAAGCGTATAATGGCGTTGCATTTATCAAATCTGACAATTTAGAGATAGAATTTAATGAAATTAATTTAGATCAAAAAAACTTTATTTTACTTGCAAAAGAAGATGTTAAGATTCTAGATACAAAAAAAAAGATTTCAATTAAATCAAATTTAATCACCTATAATTGGGAATTAAAAATTCTAAACTCTGAAACTCCTTCAATTTTAGTTGATCAATTTAATAATGTCTTCGATACACAGTCATTTAATTATGAAATTAAAAAAGATATATTAAAAATTGAAGATGCAAATTTTAAAGATTTTGAAAATAATAGTTTTTATACTAAATTAGCATATATAAATACTTTTACCAATCAGCTCATTGGAAAGGATATTTCTATAGATTTAAATAATAAATCATTTAATAAAGAAAATGATCCTCGTTTAAAAGGAAAGACAATTTTCTTTGATAATAAAATAACTGAAGTTTCCAAAGGGGTTTTTACGACTTGTAAAAAATCTGATAACTGTCCTCCTTGGCAACTATCTGCAGAAAAAATTAGACACGACAAAGAAAAAAAAATTATAGATTATAAAAATGCTTGGTTAAAAATATATGATATCCCAGTAATGTATTTTCCAAAATTTTTTCATCCAGATCCTACTGTTGATAGAAAGTCTGGTTTTTTAGTTCCTATGATAAAAAATTCATCTAATTCAGATAATTTTTTAAGTGTTCCGTACTTTTATGCAATGGGTGTTAATAAAGATATGACTTTTACTCCCCGATTTTTTGCAGATGATAAATTTTTATTACAAACAGAATTTAGACAAGTAAACTTAGACAGTAGTCATTTTAGTGATTTTAGTTTATTTAAAGAAAAAGATAATAATTCAAAGAGTCACTTTTTTTATAAATATAATAAACTTTTAAGTTTCGACTATTTCGAAAATAGTAATTTTAATTTAAATCTGGAAAAAACTTCAAATGATACCTACATAAAGGCAAACAAATTAAAATCTCCTCTTTTTTCAGAATATGATATTTTAGAAAACTCTCTTAATCTAAATTTAAATACAGATGGTTTTTCAATAAATTCAGATTTAATAGTTTATGAAGATTTAACAAAAAAAAATAATAGTGATAAATTTGAATTTATATTACCTAGAATTAATTTAACAAAAAATATTAAAAATAATAGTAATCTAGATGGAAATTTTTTATTTAACTCGAGCAACCTTATAAGAAATTATCAAACTAATATTTTTGAAAAAACTAATATTAATGATTTAATTTTTAACTCTAATCCAAAAATATCTAATTATGGGTTTTATAATAATTATGATTTTATTATTAAAAACGTGAATTCTGACTCTCAAAATTCTACTAAATTTAAAGAAAATGAAAATTACTATTTATCAGGTTTATTTCAATTTAACTCTTCACTACCAATGGTAAAAGAAAATGATAATTTTCGAAAAATATTAAAACCTAAATTAGCTCTTAAACTGAGCCCTTACGATACTAAAGATTTGAGTAAGGATGAAAGTAGAATTGATGTAAATAATATCTATGATTTAAATAGATTATCAGTAGACGATACTATTGAGGGAGGAGCATCTATTACTCTCGGCAATGATTTTACTATATTTAATAAGGATAATTCCAAGGATTTGTTTGGTTTCAAAATTGCAAGCAATTTAAGGCTTGAGGAAAACAAAGATTTACCCAAAAATAATCAAATAGGACAAAAAACGTCAAATTTATTTAGTGAGATAACATATAATCCGTACGATAATTTGTCTTTGAAATATAATTCTTCCAGAAAAAATAATATTAGAGAAGTAAATTATCAAAATTTAATTGCCGAAATTAGTATTAATAACTTTGTTACAACTTTTGATTATATAAATGAAAATAACACTTCTGAACAAAACTCATATTTACTTAATACTACAAAATATGAATTTAACGACTCAAATAATATATCATTTTCTACAAGAGAAAATAAAACCACAGATTTAACTGAATATTATAATTTAATGTACCAATATAAAAATGATTGCTTGTCTGCATCAATTGAATACAACAAAGATTATTATAATGATAGGGATATTAAACCTGAGGAAAATATCTTTTTAAAATTAACAATTATACCAGTTGGTGAAGCTAGTAGTCCTAATTTAAAAAATTAATGTTAAAAAAGTTTTTTTTTACTTTGCTTGTTGTTCTTATTCCTAATTTTTTAGCAGCTTCTAACCAAGAAATATATATTTTTGCCTCTGTTAATGATAAAATTATAACAAACTTTGATATTAAAAAAGAAATTGAATATTTGAAAATTTTGAGTCCAAATATATCAAAACTTCCAGAAAAAAAGGTTTTGGGAATAGCAAAAAATTCATTAATAAATGAGTATGTAAAAAAAATTGAGTTAGAAAAAGTTTTTGATTTAAGTAAAAAAAATACCCTTGCAGATGAATATTTCAAAAATTTATATACAAAATTAAATTTTGATAATGAAGAAAGTTTTAAAAATACTTTAGTTCAAGAAAAAAATTACTCTATTGATGAGATAAAAAAAAAATTAAAAATTGAGGTGCTTTGGAATGAATTAATTTATATGAGATATAATAACCAAGTAAAAGTAGATAAAAATGCTTTATTGAAAAGAATTAAAAGTTTTGAGAATAAAACTCTAAATGAATATTTGCTATCAGAAATTGTATTTGAAAAAAAAAAGGATGAAAATATTGAGACGTTAATTAAGAAAATTAATTTCAGTATTAATGAAATTGGATTTGATAATACTGCTAATGTATACAGTATATCTGATAGTTCAAAAATTGGAGGAAATATTGGTTGGATTAAAGAAAGTAATCTTTCAAACTTAATCTTTGAAAAAATAAAAAAAATTAAAGAAGGCGAAAATACAGGTGTAATTCAAATTGGTAATAATTATTTAATTCTTAAAATTGAAAAAGTAAGAGAAAAAAAGATTTCAATTGATATAGATGAAGAACTCGACAAGATGATTAAATTTGAAACTAATAAACAATTAAATCAATTTTCAAAGATTTTTTTTGATAAAACAAAAATTAATTATAATATTAATGAAAACTAACCCTATAATCATAGTTGCTGGTGAACCAAACAGTATTTTTTTTGAGATTTTTATTAAAGCAATTAGATCTCAAAAATATAAATCACCAATAATTCTTATAGGGTCTTTAAACATTTTACAAAGCCATATGTCTAAACTTAAATTCCAAAAAAAAATTAGGTCTTTAGATTTTCAGAATATTAAAAACTATAAACTTAACAATAAGACAATCAATCTAATAGATGTAAATTATAAAAATAAAAAATTAAAAACAAAAATTAATTCATCAAATTTATATATAAAAAATTGTTTTAATATTGCATTTAAAATTTTAAAAATTGGATTAACAAATAAATTTATAAATGGCCCTATAAATAAAAGCTCATTTTTAAATAAAAAATATCCCGGTATGACAGAATATATTTCTAATAATTTTAAGATTAAAAAATTTGGAATGTTGATTTATAATGAGAAACTATCAGTCTGTCCCCTTACCACTCATTTGCCGTTAAAGTTAGTTTCAAAAAAAATTACAAAAAAATTAATTAAACAACAAATTAGTTTAATTGATAATTTTTATAAAAAAAATATTGGATTTAAACCAAAAATTGCTGTTACAGGATTAAATCCTCATTGTGAAAGTATTTTAAAAATTAATGAGGATATAAAAATAATAAACCCCACAATAAAATCTTTGAAAAAACTAGGCTATGATATAAGCGGTCCCTACTCTGCTGACACAATTTTTTTAAAAATTAATAGAAAAAAATTTGATGTAATATTGGGCATGTATCACGATCAAGTTCTCACATCAATTAAAACATTATTTGAACATGACGCTATTAATATTACTCTAGGTTTGCCCTTTTTAAGAGTGTCACCTGACCATGGACCAAATCAAAAAATGGTGGGAAAAAATTTATCAAATCCACTAAGTTTAGTTAAAGCAATAAAATTTTTAGATAAAAGGTGATAAGGGCAAAAAAAAGTTTAGGGCAAAATTTTTTGATTGATAAAAATATTATTAATAAAATTACAGATATTTTAGATTTAAAAGGAAAGTCTGTCCTTGAAGTAGGTCCTGGAACAGGAAACCTAACCTCATCAATTCTAAAAAAATTACCAAAAAAATTATATGTTGTAGAAAAAGATAATAAACTTTTCTCTATATTGTCTGAATATTATAAAAACAAGATTGAAATATTTAATGAAGATATATTAAATTTTGATGAAAATTTACTTTGTAATGATCAGTTAATTGTTTTTGGAAATTTACCTTATAATATATCTACAGAAATTCTATGCAAATGGATCTTAAACATAAATGATGAAAAAGTATGGTTTAGTAATTTAGTACTTATGTTTCAAAAAGAGGTAGCAAATAGAATTATTTCAAATTTTAATTCACCAAATTATGGAAGACTATCAGTCATATCAAACTGGAAAATGAATATAAAAAAAATTTGTGATATTAAACCTGAATGTTTTTCTCCCAAACCTAAAGTTGATAGTTCTCTTTTATTTTTTTCACCAAAAAAAAATTTTTTTAAACTTAAAGACCCTAAAAACTTGGAAAAAATCACTAGAATTTTTTTTTCTCATCGACGAAAAATTATAAAAAAACCGTTCAATATTATTTTCAATGGGAATATTGATGTTGCAGACAAATTAAAACTTGATTTAAAATTAAGACCTCAAAATTTAAATTTTGATACATATTATAAAATAACAAAAGAATACGAAAAATTAGGAAGTTAACTTCTCAACATGCGATCTTATATAATTTGGGTCATAATCTTTTGATCCATTGCTAATTTCTGCCTTGATAAGGTTATAAATTTTTGAATAACATTTTTCTAGGTTTTCATTAATTACAACATAATCATAATTTATCCAGTGTAATACATCCCTTCCAAATTGTTTCATTCGTTCCTCAACAATTAATTTATCTTTCATATCTCTATTAGATAATCTTTCAAATAAAACCTCTTTGCTAGGCGGTAAAATAAAAAAAGTAATTAATTTATAGTCTAATTTTTTATTTTTTATTTGATCAGCTCCCTGCCAATCAATATCAAATAAAACATTTTTACCGTTATCGAGTTTGTTTATAACTGGAGTTCTAGTTGTTCCATAATAATTATTAAATACTTTTGCATACTCTAAAAATTCCTCATTTTGGATCAATCTTTTAAATTTTTCCTCTGATACAAAATAATAATCTTTATTTTCAATTTCGTTAGGTCTTGGTTGACGAGTTGTGTGTGAAATTGAAATTTCAAAATTATCTAATTTTGAGAGAAGATTTACTAGAGTTGTTTTCCCTGCTCCAGAAGGAGAGGACAACACTATCATAACCCCATCATTGTATGTGGGCATCAAAATAATTTAATTTGCTTTCCCTTCAATAAATTTTACAGCATCTCCTACTGTTAAAATTTTTTCAGCTTCACTGTCTGAGATCTCTGAACCAAACTCCTCTTCAAAAGCCATTACTAGTTCAACTGTATCTAGACTGTCAGCACCTAAATCATCTATAAAACTTGACTCTTCAGTTACTTTTGCTTCATCTATACCTAGGTGATCTGCTACTATTTTCTTTACTTTGCTTGAAACATCTTCTGACATATTGATCCTTTATTGTTTTAAATTCTTATTAGTTTAAAAACATGTTTTGTCAAGCCATATACATGCCCCCATTCACATGTAATGTTTCCCCATTAATATAATTAGATTGATTAGAGGCTAAAAATATAACAGCATTAGCTATATCCTCTGGCTCACCCAGCCTAGATGAGGGTATTTTAGAAATTATAATTTCTTTAAATTTATCATCTATTTTATCTGTCATAGCTGTTTTAATAAAGCCTGGCGATATACAATTTATATTAATATTTTTTTTTGCATACTCAATTGCCAAACTTTTGGACATAGCAATTATACCTGCTTTTGATGCTGTATAATTGGCTTGACCTAAATTACCGGTATGTCCAACTACTGAAGTAATATTAACAATTTTTCCTGACTTGCTTTTCAGCATTTTTTTTATTGCAAATTTGCTCAATAAAAAAGTTGAAGTTAGATTAATATCTATTACTTTCTTCCATTCATCCAAGCTCATTCTAATTGCTAAATTATCTTGAGTAATTCCTGCATTATTAATAATGCAATCCAATTTTCCTCCTAATTCTTTTGTTGCCTTTTCTATAAACTCTTCAACTTTATCATTTTGTGAAATATCAAATTTTATTATCTTAATGTTGTTATATCTTGATTTTAACTCATCTAATTTTTCAATTTTAGTTCCTGATGCTAATATATTTGCACCATTATCATTCAATCTATTTACGATTGAATTTCCTATTCCTCCAGATGCTCCTGTTACAATAATATTCTTACCTTTTAAATCACTCATATCTTTAAATCTTTTATATCATTCTCGTTATTTATTGTATTAATTTTTACAGTTTTATTTATTCTTTTAACCAGTCCTGATAATACTTTTCCAGGTCCTATTTCAATAAAATGACTCACACCTTCGTTAATCATATAAATAATACTTTCTCTCCATCTTACTCTACATTCAATTTGTTCGATCAGTAGTTTTTTTAATTCTTCTTTATTTGAAATTTCTTTTGCTGTTACATTCGAAATTAATATATTATTGCCATCTTGAAAATTTGATGCCTCAATTTTTTTTTTCATAATCTCTGTTGCTTTTTTCATTAATTTGCAATGAAACGGCGCGCTCACCGGTAATTTAATATTTTTAATATTTTGAGATTTCAAAACTTCAATTAACTTTTCTAAATCAGAATTATTTCCACTTAAGACTAACTGACCCTCTGAATTATCATTTGCTATTTGTGACGTAAAATTATTTTGATTTTCTTTTAAAATTTCTTCTACATCATCAATTTTTGAACCTAAAACAGCTACCATTCCTCCCTCTCCTTTTGGAACAGCATTTTGCATAGCATCCCCTCTCACTCTTAGAAGTTTAATAGTATCTATAAAATTCAAATAACCTGCGGACGATAAAGCCGAATATTCTCCTAGAGAGTGTCCGGCAAAAAATTTTGCTTTGTTTAAATCAATATTAAATTCATCTTTTAAAACTTTAAATATTGAATAACTTATTAGAAATATGGCGGGCTGGGTATTAATAGTAAGATCTAATTCCTCTTTTGGGCCATCTAGAATAATTTTAGATATATCAAAATCTAAAACTTCATCAGCCTGTTTAAATAAATCCTTAACAAGATTAAATTTGTTATAAAATTCTTTACCCATGCCTATTATTTGGGAACCTTGACCAGGAAAAATTACTGAAAACATCTAAAATCTAATTAATTTATGTTTTTTTTTCTATTGTAATTAAACATTTATAATAGTATATCCACACTTTTTATTAAAGAACTTAAATGAATTTATACGAACATACGATTATAGCCAAACAAGATGCTTCACCCAGTGAAGTTAAGCAATTGACTGAAAAATACTCCAAAATTGTTGAGAAAAATCAAGGTGAAATAATCAAAACGGAAAATTGGGGTCTTCTAAATCTTTCTTATATAATTAAAAAGAATAGAAAAGGAAGCTATATTCATTTTAAAATAAAAGGTGATGGATCAGTCATTGCTGAATTAGAAAAAAATGAGTCGCTAGATAAAAAATTATTAAGATATCTAACAGTTAGAGTAAAAAAATTTGATTTAGATACAGAATATTTTTCTAAGAAATCATTAAACGATAAAAAGGAAATAACTAAAAATTAGCTATGCCAAAAAGACAGAGTGGAAATAAAAAAAATAAACAAAGTAATTTTGCAAAATTAAGTATTTTTCAACCTAATAAATACAAATTTAAAAAGAATTGCCCTTTGTCTATTAAAGGAGCTCCAAAAATTGATTACAAAAACGTAAAACTTTTAAAAAAATATATGTCTGAAAATGGTAAAATTTTACCCTCAAGAATTACAAATGTTAGTCAAAAAAAACAAAGGGAGTTATCGTTGTCAATTAAAAGAGCAAGAAATTTAGCATTGTTATAAAATGAAAGTAATTTTATTAGAAAATTTGAAAAAAATAGGATCTATAGGTGAAATTATAGATGTTAAAAGAGGTTTTGCTAGAAATTATTTAATCGCCAATAAAAAAGCAATGTATGCATCAAAAGAAAATATTTCAGAAGTAAAGAAGATCAAATCAGATTTAGACAAAATAGATAATGAAAAAAAACAAAAAGCTAAAGAAATATCTGATCAGATAAATAATAAAATTTATAATATAAAAAAATTAAATACTGAAAATAATGAATTGTATGGTTCGGTTAAACCAACAGAAATTTCTAAGTTAATTCAAGAAAATAACAAAATTGATATTAAACCATCCATGATACAACCAATTACAGAAATTAAATCCCTTGGAAAATTCAAAGTAAAAATTTCTTTACACTCTGAAGTTGATGCAGAAGTAACTATAAATGTTGAGTCTGCAGAAATTATTCAATAATTATACAATCTTTTCCCCAATTCATTTTTTAAATTTTTATTTTCAAAATTTGATATAAGATTTTTAAATGGAGAACAATTTAAGCCTTGTTAAAGATAGATTTAAAGAATTACCAAATAATATTGAAGCTGAACAGTCTGTGATAGGCTCTATATTAGTTAACAATGAAATTTTTGATGAAATAAATACTATTATTTCACATATAAATTTTTATGATCCGATGCATCAAAAAATTTTTAATGCTATCGAAAATCAAATTTACAAAGGAATGCTTGCCAACCCGATAACTTTAAAAAATTTTTTTAAGGATGAAAAAGATGACCTTAATGTTCCTGAATATTTAGTAAAAATTACAAAATTTTCTACTTCCGTAAGACAAGCTACTGAATATTCAAGAATTATTTATGATATGTTTGTTAGAAGAGAACTAATTAAAATCTCAGAACAAACTATTGATACAGCTAAGTTGAACGATTTAAATACAAATGGACAAGATATAATTGAAAATTCTGAAAGATTGTTATTTGATCTCGCTGAAAAAGGATCATTTAATTCATCTCTTATTAAATTTGATGATGCATTAAAACAAACAATTGAAATGGCTTCGGCTGCATATAAAAATGAGGAAGGAATAGTTGGTGTGCCCACAGGTCTTAGAGATTTAGATGATAGACTTGGTGGTTTACACCAATCTGATTTAATTATAATTGCCGGACGACCTTCAATGGGTAAAACTGCACTTGCTACTAATATAGCATTTAATGCAGCACAAAAATTACAAGATAATGAAAAAAAATCTTCAATCGCATTTTTTTCTTTAGAAATGTCCTCTGAACAATTATCAACAAGAATTCTAGCTGAACAATCAAGAATAAAATCTAATGATATTAGACGTGGCAGAATTTCCGATGAACTATTTGACAAATTTATTGAAACTTCAAAAAATATCTCTGAACTACCATTATATATTGATGAAACTCCAGCGATAAGTATAGCAGCGATGAGTAATAGAGCTAGACGTATAAAAAGATTATTTGGACTTGATATGATTGTGGTAGATTATATTCAGTTGATGAGAGGGACATTTAATAATAAAGATGGAAGAGTTCAAGAAATTTCTGAAATTACTCAAGGATTAAAAGCTATTGCCAAAGAGTTAGCAGTTCCAGTTGTTGCTCTGTCGCAACTTTCTAGAGCAGTAGAGCAAAGAGATGATAAAAAACCTCAGTTATCTGATTTGAGGGAATCAGGATCAATCGAGCAAGATGCGGACGTTGTGATGTTCGTTTATAGAGAAGCTTATTATTTAGAGAGAAAAGAACCAAGGCCAGCAACAGTGGAACATGCTGAATGGCAAGCAAAAATGAATGAAGTTTCAAATTTGGCAGAAATAATTATCGGTAAACAAAGGCATGGTCCTACAGGAAATGTAATGCTAGAATTTGAGGCAATGTTCACCAAATTTAAAGATACTCAAATTAGTTAAATTCAAATATAAAAGGGGTTAGATGTTTGGCCAATTTTATCAAAATATAATTCTAAAAAATCCAAAATCTATTTTTGTAGTCCTAATTATTACTTTATTAAGTTTTGGGTATTATTCAAAAGATTTCAGACTAGATGCATCCTCAGAAACTTTACTAATTGAAGGTGATCCCGATCTAAAATATCTGCAAGAAATTTCAAAAAGATATGGTTCTAAAGATTTTCTTATATTAACGTATACACCTAATGAAGGAATGGTTTCTGACACCTCCATAAATAATCTATTGAGTCTTAAATATAAGATTCAAAGTTTAAGTTGGGTACATAGTGTAATAACATTATTAGATATCCCTTTGCTTAATAGTTCTGATACTCCATTACAAGAACGACTTGTAAATTTTAAAACACTTAAGGATGATGAAATAGATAAGAAAAGAGGTTTTAAAGAAATCTTAAATAGTCCAGTTTTTAAAAATTTTGTAATTAGTGAGGATGGGAAAACAAGTGGTATTATTGTTAATATAAAAAAAAATATTTCATCAAAGGATTTTTCAAAAAAATCAAGTGAAGAAATTGAAAAATTAAAAGATCTAATAAAAAAACAAAATCATCAAAATATTCTTGAGATAAGAGATGTAATCAAAAGTTATGAAGATATTGGGAAAATACATCTGGGTGGTATACCTATGATAGCAGATGATATGATGTCGTTTATCAAAAGTGATATCATTGTCTTTGGTATAGGGGTTTTTTTATTTATAATCGCAACTTTATGGTTTGTCTTTCGTAAGCTAATTTGGATTATTGTTCCAATAAGTAGCTGTTTTTTTTCTGTGATAATTATGATGGGAATATTAGGATTATTAGGGTGGAAAGTAACTGTAATTTCATCAAATTTTATTGCCCTAATGTTAATTTTAACTATGGCGATGAATATTCATATGAGCACAAGGTTTTTGCAACTGAAAGAAGATTATCCTAGCAAAAATGTTTTGGAATTAATTTCTTTAACCACAAAAAAAATGTTTTGGCCAATATTGTATACAGTTCTTACAACAGTCATTGCTTTTCTATCTCTTATATTTAGTGAGATAAAACCCATAATAGATTTTGGATGGATGATGACGTTAGGGTTGATAACCTCATTTATAATTACTTTTACATTGCTCCCTACTTTGATCAATTTTGTACCAAAAGAAAACATTTCTCTTAAAAGATATGAAGACTCCATTATTATATCTTTTTTTTCAAAAATATCTCAAAATTATCACAAAACAATTTTTACAATAACTGGTATAGTTATTTTACTAAGTCTAGTTGGGATAAGCCGTCTTGAGGTCGAGAATAGTTTTATAAATTATTTTAGTAAAAAAACTGAAATTTATAAAGGAATGAAGCTTATAGATGAAAAACTTGGCGGCACAACTCCACTTGAAGTCATTTTAAAATTTCCAAAAAAAGAAAAAATGAAATTAGATAATGAAGATGAATTTGACGATTGGGAAGATGAAGATGAAATAAATGATGAGAAATATTGGTTTACAAAAGACAAAATAGATAAGATTTCTTCTGTACATAACTATCTTGATAATTTACCACAGGTCGGAAAAGTTTTATCTTTTTCATCAATAATTGACGTAGCAACTTTATTGAATAATAATAAACCATTAGGCACACTAGAAATGGGAGTTTTGTATTCTAAAATACCCAAAAGTATCAAAACTGAAATTATTGACCCTTATATTTCAATTAAAGATAATGAAGCACGAATTAGTCTCAGAATAATAGATTCTCAAGAAAATTTAAGAAGGAACGAATTAATAAAAAAAATAAATGACGATTTAAAAAATAAAATTGGATTAAAAGAAAACGAATTTAAACTTGCTGGTGTTTTAATTCTTTTTAATAATTTACTTCAAAGTCTTTTTAAATCACAAATATTAACCTTAGGTTTGGTTATGGTAGGTATATTTGTTATGTTTTTGGTTCTTTTTAAAAACATCAAATTGTCTATTATTGGTGTAGTCCCAAATTTTATTGCGGCTTTTTTTATACTTGGGATTATAGGATTACTTGGCATTCCATTAGATATGATGACAATTACTATTGCAGCAATTACGATTGGAATTGCTGTAGATAATAGTATTCATTATATCTATAGGTTTAAGGAGGAGTTTAATCATTTAAATAATTATAATAAGACTGTTAGTTTATGCCATTCCACTGTGGGTAAAGCAATTTTAAATACATCAATTACAATAATTTTTGGTTTTTCAATATTAATTTTATCTAAATTTATTCCTACAATTTATTTTGGGCTTTTTACTGGACTTGCGATGTTATTAGCTATGATTTCAGTTTTAACTTTACTACCCTCTTTAATCTTATTGGTTAAACCATTTGGGAAATAATTAAATGTCTGATGTTCTAATAGATTTTTATGAAGTCATCTCAATAATTGATCTTTTGTATATAGTGGTCACAATTTTTTCATTAGTAAAATGTTATAAAAAAGGATTTGTTTTAAGCATTTTATCAATGGCAAAATGGTTACTGGCCTATATTTTAACTCTGCTTATTTTTCCAAAATTAAAACCTTACTTAAAAGACATAATAGATAATGAGTATGTGCTTGATGTGGGGCTTGGGATATCCATATTTATTATTGTAATATTTTTAGTTTTGATGATTAACAAAGGATTGAGTAAAGCTATTCGGTATACTGGAATTGGTAGTTTAGATACTGTATTTGGATTCTTTTTTGGATTTATTAGAGCATATATCATCTCATTATGTATTTTTTCAGGTGTACATATAGTGTATAATTATGAAAAATGGCCTATAAATTCAGAAAAATCATACATCTTTCCATATTTAGAAAAAGGTAGTAATTATTTACTTAAAGAATTTCCAAATGAAAAAACATATCAGGATTCTAAAGAAAAAATTGAAGAACTTTGATCCTAAATTAAAAGAAGAATGTGGTGTGTTTGGTATTAGCAATGCTAAAGATGCATCAGCTTTGACCGCTCTTGGTCTTCACGCTCTTCAGCATAGAGGACAAGAAGGTTGTGGTATTGTTACTTTTAATGGAAAACAATATTTTTCTGAAAAAAGATTTGGTTTAGTTGGTGATAATTTTAATAAAGAAAAAGTTGTCAAAAATCTTCAAGGCGATTATGCGATAGGGCACAATCGATATAGTACTACAGGTGAAAATACATTAAGAAATATCCAGCCTTTTTTTGCCGACACAAATGCTGGGGGTATAGGTGTTGCACATAACGGAAATTTAACTAATTCAATTTCCTTAAGAAATAAATTGGTTGAGGATGGAGCAATTTTTTATACTACCTCAGATACAGAAACAATAGTTCAATTAATCGCAAAATCAAAAAGAATAAAGACAATTGATAAAGTCGTAGATGCAATTTTTCAAATACAAGGGGGGTATGCTTTAGTAATGCTTACTCAGACATCTTTAATTGGAGTGAGAGATCCATTTGGTATAAGACCTTTGGTCATAGGTAAATTGAAAAATAGTTATGTATTAGCGTCTGAAACATGTGCTTTAGATATTATCGGTGCTAAATTTATAAGAGAGGTTGAAAATGGAGAAATTGTTTTAATTGAAGATAATGAATTGAAAAGCATAAAACCTTTTCCTCTAAAAAAAGCAAGACCTTGTGTTTTTGAATACATATATTTTGCACGACCTGATAGTATTTTGAATAAAAAAACAGCTTACGAGCATAGAAAAAATCTTGGAATAGAACTTGCAAAAGAAAATGATGTAGATGCTGACATAGTAGTTCCTGTTCCTGACTCTGGTAATGCAGCAGCCCTTGGTTTTGCTCAACATCTTGGTAAGAAGTTTGAATTAGGACTTGTTCGTAATCATTATGTAGGAAGAACTTTCATTGAACCAAGTCAAAAAATAAGAAGCTTAGGTGTTAAATTAAAATTAAATGCTAATCGATCAACTATTAAAGATAAAAAAATAATTTTAGTTGATGACTCTTTGGTTAGAGGAACTACCTCTTATAAAATAGTAAAAATGTTATATGATGCAGGTGCTAAAGAGGTACATGTTAAAATTGCCTGTCCTGAAATTAGATATCCAGATTTTTATGGTGTAGACACACCTACTAAAAAAGAATTATTAGCTGCTAATAAAACTAATAATGAAATTTGTGAATATATTGGTGCTAAATCTTTAAAATTTTTATCTTTAGATGGAATGTATAGAGCAATAGGTTTTGAAAAAAGAAATACAAATTATCCTCAATTGACCGACCACTATTTTACAGGTGATTATCCAGTTAAACCTATTGATGAACTAGGTGACAATAAGGTCACTCAACTTTCATTATTAAGTACCGCATCAAATAATTAAGTTATGAAAAAAGTGAGTTTTACAGAAATGAAAAAAGGAACAAAAGAAGATTATCTTTTTTTAGATAAAAATGAAAAAGATTTTGCAAGTAAAACAGCAGATAGACTATTGAAGTTTATGTCTGGACTTACTGAAACTCTTGAGGGCTATCAAATTTCAAGATTAGAACATTCTCTTCAAAGTGCGACGCGAGCATATAAAAATGGCGAAAGTGAAGAAATGATTGTTGCAGCTTTATTTCATGATATCGGTGATGAATTAGCACCAATGAACCATTCAGAATATGCAGCTGCCATTCTTAGACCATACGTTTCTGAAAAAACTCACTGGATAATTGAAAAACATGGAGAATTCCAAATGTACTACTATGCTCATCATTTGGGTGGAGATAAAAATAAAAGAGATAAATATAAAGATCACAAATATTATCAGGATACAGTGGATTTTTGTGAAAAATATGATCAAAGTTCATTTGATCCAAATTATGAATCATTTTCATTGAATTTTTTTGAACCTATTGTAAAAAAAATATTTTCAAGAAAACCTTATTCATTACTTTAAATTCTTAAATAAATTATGATCAATACTAAAGAAAAAATAATTAAATACTTCACTTCAGGAATAAAAGAAACCAAAAATTTTAAAATTGGAATCGAACATGAAAAATTTTTATTCAATAACAAAAATAATAAAAGGATAGATTACTCAAAGATTAAAGAAATGTTTGCAGCTTTGTTAGAATTTGGCTGGAACCCAATTTTAGAAAAAGGAAATATTATAGGTTTAAGTAAAGGGGGTAAAAGTATTACTCTTGAACCAGGAAACCAGGTGGAATTGTCTGGAGAAAAACTTAATAATATTCATGAGGCATGTGCAGAGTCGCACGATTATTTATTTGAATTAAGGCAGGTGACAAAAAAACTTGATATAAGTATCGTAAGTGCTGGATTTGATCCTATTTCTAAATCAAATGAAATTCCTAACAATCCAAAACAAAGATATAAACTAATGACAAAAGATATGCCTTTGGGGGGTGAGTTGAGTTTGGACATGATGTATCGAACTTGTGGAACACAATTAAATATAGATTACAATTCTGAAGAAGATTTTATTAAAAAATTTAAAATAGTTAATTCAATAGTTCCTATCTCAATTGCTTTATTTGCAAATTCCTCAATTGTTGAAAAGAAAAAAAGTAACTATTTATCATATCGTTCAAAAGTTTGGCAAAATACCTCTAGAGGTGGACTTCCTAAATTATTTTTTGAGAATTTAAATTTTGAAAGATATGCTGAATTTATAATGAACTTTCCAATTTTGTTTATTCAAAATGAAACAAATTATTTATCAGGTCAGAGGTATATTTTTAAAGATTTTATGGATGGAAAAATTAATGAAATCAATAATCGTTTACCAAATGAAAATGACTTATCTACTCACTTAAGTACAGTCTTTACCGAAAACAGATTAAAAAAATATATTGAGTTGAGATCAATGGACACTTGTGGTTGGGATTGTTTGTGCTCAGGGCCAGCTTTTAACATTGGAATGTTATATGGAAATTTAGATGAAACTTATGAATTAATATCAAAGTGGGAGAAAAATAAAATAATTAATGCTTATTTAGAAGCTCCTCAAAAAGGATTTAATACTCAATTGATGGGCAAAGATTTACTTTATTGGGCTTCAACTTTATTAAATTTATCAAAAAGAGGATTGGAGAATAGAGATGTCCTAAACAAACAAAAAAAAAATGAAACATTATTTTTAAATCACTTGCAGAAATTAATTGATAATAAGACTACAAATGCAAATCATATGATTAGTAAATTTTCTAAAAATGAAGATTTAAGTGAATTATATGACAAATAAAATTGTTGCAATTCAAGGAAATCATCCCTCTAAATTAAACCCATTAACTGATACAAGTATTTTTCTAGCAAATGAGATTCAAAATAAAAAGTACAAAATATTCTATTATGAGCCTAAAAATTTATCAGTAATAAATTCAAAAGTAGTAGCTAAAGGTTTTTTTATTAAACTTAATTATAATAAAAAAAAATTTTATAAAATAGTGAAAAACCAAAATTTGGATCTATCTAAGTGTAAATTTTTATTAATTAGACAAGATCCACCTTTCAATATGGAGTATATTTCAACTACTTATATTTTAGATATTATTAGTAATAAGGTAAAAATTATAAATAACCCAACATCCATCCGCAATATTTCTGAAAAACTATACTCTGCCAAATATCAAAAATTTATGCCAAGTACTATTTTTACTCAAAACTTAGATGAAATAAAAAGATTTTTTAAATTACATAAAAAAATAATCTTAAAACCTATTCATAGTTTCGGTGGTAATGATATTCATTTGTTAAATAGTTTAAATTTAAATTTTATTAAAAATTTTGTTAAAAAGCATGATCACATAATGTGTCAAAAATATTTACCTAAAATAAGCAGAGGTGACAAAAGAGTCTTCTTAATTAATGGTAAAGTTACTGGTGCAATTTCAAGAATTCCAAAAAAAGGATCTTTTTTAAGTAATATGAGCAAGGGTGCAAAGCCAATAACAACGAAATTAACTAAAACAGAAAAAAAAATATCTAAATTACTTGCCAGGGATTTAAAAAAAGCGAATATTTTTTTTGCAGGTATTGATTTTATTGATGAAAAACTAAATGGTGATTTCAATGTTACATCACCAACTGGATTAAAAAGTTTAAATGATTTATCAAAAATAAATCTAGCAAAAACTTTTTGGAAAGAATTAAAGGCATGAAAAATTTAAGTGATCAACAAAAAGGTTCTTTGCTAGCTTTTGTAGCGGTAATATTTATTACACCTGACTCTTTATTTATTAGGCTTTCAAATGTTGATACTTGGGGTTTAGTTTTTTACAGAGGTATAATACCATTTATTACTGTTTTTTTTGGGATGCTACTTATTTATAAATTAAGTTTTTTTAAAATGTTGTTTGCGAGCGGTTATCATGGGCTTATCTATATTGGTACATTTAGTATAACAAATATAACATTTGTAGTTTCGATACAAAATACGAATGTAGCAAATACTCTTGTGATGATAGCTACTGCGCCAATGCTATCTGCTATACTCAGCGCAATATTTTTAAAAGAACCTCCAGATAAAAAAACATTGATGTCTATAATGGTAACTTTTTTAGCTGTAATTTTTATTTTTTTTGATTCTATCAAATTAGGTAATTTTTATGGTGATATATTAGGATTTATTACCGCCATTGGTTTAGCTGTAGGAGCTGTAACTATTAGATCTGCTAAATCAAAAAATTTGGTACCTGCAGCTGTTGTTGGTAAATTATTTGTTGCTACATTTGCTTTATTTTTTATTGAAAGTTTCGTGCTCGAAAATAAAGATTTAATTATTGTTCCTTTAATGTGCGTACTTTGTGTGGCAATACCTTTTGTATTGGTCACTATTGCTCCAAGATTCATCCCAGCTGCTGAAGTAAATCTATTTTTCTTATTAGAGACTATTATAGGACCAATTTGGGTTTGGTTAATAATCAAGGAACAACCAAGCATAGAAACCCTTCTAGGGGGTGCAGTTATAATTTTAACCATAGCAATTCACTCATTTTTGAAACTAAGAAATTCTTAGACTTGTCACAATTAAGACTTGATTTACTAATACATCGCAAATAATTACGGTTGTTTTTATGAATAAAGTTTTAAAAAATTCTTGGGCACTTTTTTTAGGTATGGGATTCCTCATGATGGCTTACGGCTTTCAAGGTTCTCTTCTAGGAGTGAGAGCTGTTCAAGAAGAGTTTAGTTTAACTGCTACTGGCTTTATGATGTCAGGATATTTTGTTGGATATTTTATAGGTGCTGCAACTATTCCAAATATAATCTCTAGAGTTGGTCATATCAGAGTTTTTGCTGCATTTGCCTCATTGGCTTCATTAGTTATTTTGGTTCATTCTATTTTAATAAATCCCTTTGTTTGGTTTTTACTAAGAGTGCTGACTGGGATAAGTATGGTTTGTATTTATACAGTTGCTGAAAGTTGGCTTAATGACAGATCAAGCAACAAAAATAGAGGAAGTGTATTATCAATATATATGGTTATATTATATGGTGCTATGGGAGTTGGTATGTTTTTACTTAACTTTAGTAGTCCTAAAAATTTTGAACCATTTATTTTAGTTTCAGTAATAACATCTGCAGCTCTTATACCTATTCTACTAACTAAAAAGAAACCACCAACTTTTAAAAGAATTAAAGCTATGACTTTAAAAGATCTTTATGAAGCATCCCCTTTTGGAATGGTAAGTTCTTTTTTTTATGGAACAATCCAATCTGCTTTGTTTACTTTGTTGGCAGTTTATGCAACTTCAATGAATTTTACGATATTAGAAATATCAATAGTTACATTTCTCTTAGCAGTTTCAGGGGCTATATCTCAATTTCCAGTAGGTAAAATATCAGATATATATGACAGAAGAAAAGTCATTGTTTTTTCCACTTTTGGTGCAGCAATATTTGCTTTATTCGCAATATTTGTTTCAAGACAAATGTATCTACCTGACGGACTCGCTACAAGTAAAACTTGGTTTTATATTTTTCTAATTCTTTTTTCTTTTTGCAGTCTACCAATGTTTTCTTTAATTTTAGCACACACTAATGACTATATTCCAAAAGAAAAATTTGTTGCGGCAGGTGCAGGTCTTCAGTTTGTATTTGGATTAGGTGCAATGAGTGGTCCTTTTTTATGCTCTATTTTTATGGATATTGTTGGTTCAAATGGATTTTTTATGTTCTTGTTTTTCTTTCACTCTGTGATAGGAATTTTTGGAATTCATAGAATGAGAGTAAGAAAAACTGTAGAAAATCCAGACTCTCAATTTGTGGCTATGCCTCAAACAATTACACCAGCAGGGATAGAGCTAAATCCAACAACTGAACCAATTGAAGAGCCGATTAAAGATAGAGAAAAATAATTTAATTTATTTTTTCTATATATTCCACCATCTTTGATAAAACTTGTTTTTTATTTAATTGATCGGTTCTGATTAAGATCGCATCTTTAACTTTTATTAATGGACTATTTTTTCTTTTTTTATCCATATGAGTTCTTCTTCTCAAAGATTTTTTTACATCTTTAAGAGGTGTCTTTTTTTTTATATCTAGCCATCTTCTGTAGCTAGCTGTAGTAAGATTGCATTTAAAGTAGAAAGCTAAATCATACTTTGGATTTTTGGCCAAAATCTTACTAGCAATATCTCGTCCTTCAACACAAATTTTATTATTGTTTTTAATAATTTTTTTCTGAAATCTATTAACTATTTCTCTTACTTTTTTGTTCTTAGCCAATAAAGCAACATGATTACTTATTTTTTCTGAATGTAAATTTTGCTTTGAAATTGATTTATAAGATACATTGTTAAATTTATATTTTAAAAAGGAAATTAAGTTTTTAGGATTGTGTTGAATAATCAACTTACTTCCATACCTATAAAGAAGACCTGAGTTTATCAATAACAAATCATACTTTTTAGAAATAAGTTTTGCTGCAGTGCTTTTGCCACTGGCTGACTCACCGTCACATGCAATTATTAATTTATTAAACTTTTTCACTAAAACTTAATAATGTTTTGAGTAGTTTATTGCAAAAAAATTATTAAGATTTTACAAATTTTAAGATAATAATCGCTCATAGGTTGAAACTCAAAATAGTCACTGATTAAAATATTTTTTTATTAGAACTATTGAATCATGTTTGATTCTTTGTTCAAATAAGTTTTTTATAAATGACAAAAAGAAAAAAAATAAATACTAAAATTAAAAAAAATAGTTCTAAAAGAAATGGTGGTTTAGCTAAAATTGCGACTATCACC
>CACDVM010000005.1 GCA_902556265.1 uncultured Pelagibacteraceae bacterium | reverse complement strand
TGATTTTCAAATAATTGGAGCTAGTCCTGAAATACTAGTGAGATTAAGAGATAATAATATAACCGTAAGACCTATAGCCGGAACTAGACCTAGAGGAAAAAATTCTAAAGAAGATTATTTCTATGAAAAAGACTTACTCAATGATAAAAAAGAACTTTCAGAACATTTGATGCTTTTAGACTTAGGTAGAAACGATGCCGGTAAAGTTTCAAAAATTAATTCAGTTAAAGTTACTGAAAGCTTTATAATTGAAAGATATTCACATGTAATGCATATAGTTTCAAATGTTGTCGGAAAATATAATAAGAAATTTTCAAAATTTAAATCCTTGTTAGCAGGTTTTCCTGCTGGAACTGTTTCCGGTGCACCCAAAATAAGAGCTATGGAAATAATAGATGAATTGGAAACATCCAAAAGAAAAGTTTATGCCGGAGGTATTGGTTATTTTTCTGCGAATGGTGAATTTGATACCTGCATAGCATTAAGAACTGCTGTTGCGAAAAAAAATAAATTTTATGTTCAAGCTGGTGCTGGCATTGTTGCAGATAGCAAGCCTTTAAAAGAATATGAAGAAACAGTTAATAAAGCTAAAGCCTTAATAAATGCATTAAAATGAAAAAAATAATTCTAATAGACAATTACGATAGTTTTACATTCAATCTTTATCACTATTTATCCTCGTTAAAAGTAAATGTTGATGTAATTAGAAATGATCAAATTACCTCCAAAGAAATATTAAAAAAAAGATATAATAAAATTGTTATCTCGCCTGGTCCGGGTAATCCCAATCAATCTGGTAATTGTCTTAAAATTGTAAAATCTTTATACAAAAAAATACCCATACTTGGCGTTTGTTTAGGTCATCAAATAATAGGACAAGTTTTTGGGTCTAAAATCGTTCAAGCAAAAAAATTAATGCACGGAAAAACTAGTAAAATAATATCAAAAAAAAATGGTATATTAAAAAATCTTCCAAAAACTTTCGAAGCAACTCGATATCACAGCTTAATTATTGATAAAAGATCACTATCTGGAGATCTTGAAATTACTGCTGAAACTAAAGATGGGTTAATAATGGGCATACAACACAAGAAATACCATGTTCATGGAGTGCAATTTCACCCTGAAAGTATTAAAACTAAGTTAGGTATTAAAATTTTAAAAAATTTTATTAAGATTTAAGATTAATGAAACAATTCATAGAAAAGATTAAAAATAAAGAAAATTTATCTTTCGAAGAAAGTAAAGCAGCTTTTAAATTATTAATGGAAGGTAAAGCGGAAGACCAAGAAATATTTGATTTTTTGACACTTTTATCTACAAAGGGTGAAACCTCAGATGAAATAGCTGGTGGTGTTTTTGTACTCAGAAATAAGTCCAAAAGAGTAAGTGTAGAAAATTGTGTTGACACATGTGGAACCGGTGGAGATGGCATGAATACACTTAATATATCAACAGCCTCAGCATTGTTACTTGCAAGTATGGGTGTTAAAGTGGCAAAGCATGGTAATAAAGCTGTATCTTCTAAGTGTGGATCAGGTGATGTTTTAGAGGCTTTAAATATAAAAATAAATCTAGAACCAAATGATATTGAAGATCAGATTAATAAAAATAATTTTGGTTTTATGTTTGCACCAAATTATCATAGTACAATGAGATTTGTTGGTCCAACTAGAAAAAAAATTGGAAAAAGAACTATTTTTAATATGATTGGACCATTAAGTAGCCCTGCATTGGTAAAAAGACAGGTGGTTGGTGTTTTTGATAAAAAACTATTAAAAATATTTGCAAATGCTTTAAATAGTTTAAATATTGAATTTGCTTGGGTTGTGAATAGTGAAGATGGTCTAGATGAGATTTCACCTTATGCTAAAACAAATATTGTTCAATTAAAAGATAAAAAAATTTCTGAAATTATTATTGACCCTAACGAATTAAATATAAATGCAGATAAATTCGATAATCTTGTTGGTGATGATGCAAAATTTAATGCTGATAAAATGATTAATATATTCAAAGGTGAAGATAATGATTTTTCTAAAGCTGTATGCTTAAATGCTGCTGCAGGATTAATAGTAAATGAAACTCATCAAAATTTTGCTGACGCATATAATAATGCAAGAGAACATATTTTATCAAATAAAGTTATTAAACATTTAGAAAAAATCCAAAATGGCTGAAAATGTTCTTGAAAAAATAATTAATAAAAAAATTGAAAAAATAGTAAATTTAAAAAAAACTATTTCATTAGAGTCATTAAATGAATTAATTCGTAAAAATAAAACATTTGTTGATTTTAAAAAAAAAATTGAAAATAACATTAAAGAAGATAAATTTTCAATTATTGCTGAAATTAAAAAGGCTAGTCCTTCAGCGGGTATTATTATTAAAGATTATGATCCTGTTAAAATAGCTAATACATATAATAATAATAAAGCTACTTGTTTATCTGTTCTAACTGAAGAAGATTTTTTTTTAGGGAATATGATGCATATTAGCAAAATTAAACAGAGAGTTAATTTACCAATTTTATGTAAAGACTTTTTTGTAGATAAATTTCAAATACCTTTAGCAAAAAGTTATGGGGCTGATGCAATATTAATTATATTAGCTGGTGTTAGTGATAAACTTGCTGATGATTTATATATTGAAGCTCTTAAATTAAACATGTCAATAATTGTTGAAGTTCATACTGTTGAAGAAGCAAAACAAGCATTAAAATTTAAAAATGCTTTGATAGGAATAAATAATAGAAACTTAAAAACTTTAAAAACTGATATAAATACAACTTATGATATTTATGAAGTTTTAGTTAATCACAAAGGTCCACTAATTTCTGAGAGTGGAATAAAAACAAAAGATGAACTGTTAGAGCTCTCAAACAAAACATCGATTAAAACTTTTTTAATTGGTGAATCACTTTTGAAGGATCTGGATAATAATTCTATTTTTTCAGTTCTTTAGCCGAATAATCCCCTATTTTATTAGCTTTTTTTACTATTGTGAATTGTAGAGAACTTTTGTAGAACATAATTTGTACGATATTTGTTCTTATGCTGACAAAAAAACAAAAAAACCTGCTTTTATTTATCAACAAGAAGTTGAGAAGCTCTGGTGTATCTCCTTCTTACGAGGAAATGAAAGAGTCGCTAAATTTGAAGTCTAAATCAGGAATTCATAGATTAATCAGTGCATTAGAAGAAAGAGGATTTATTAAAAGACTTGCTCATAAAGCGAGAGCGTTAGAAGTTATAAAATTACCAGAAACAGCTTCAGCTAATGATATTTACAATAGTTTTTCTCCTAGTGTAATTAAAGGTGGTTTAGATGATGTAAAGCCTATGTCTGATGATGTAGAAGTGCCTGTTTTAGGAAAAATAGCTGCAGGAACTCCTGTAGAAGCAATTCAAAACGAAGTATCAAGAATACCCCTACCTAGTAATTTAGAAAAAAATGGTGATTATTTTGGTCTAAAAGTTCAAGGAGACTCAATGATTGAGGCGGGGATTAACGAAGGTGATACTGTTATAATCAAACGAACAGACACTGCTGATAATGGAAAAATAGTTGTTGCTTTAATTGATGAACATGAAGCTATGCTTAAGAGAATTAGAAAAAAAGGTAAAGTGGTAGCACTTGAAAGTGCAAATAAAAACTACGAAACTAAAATATTTGGCCCAGATAGAGTTAAAGTACAAGGCGTATTAGTATCTTTATATAGAAACTTCTAGTAAAATAGTCTAAACATTTTTAATGAAAAAAGTAGCAACAAGATTTGCTCCATCACCTACTGGAGCTTTGCATATTGGTGGAGTAAGGACAGCTTTATTTAATTGGTTATATTCTAAAAACCAAAAAGGTGATTTTTATTTAAGAATAGAAGATACGGATAAAGAAAGATCAAAAGATGAGTATAAAAATCAAATAATTAAATCTCTTAAATGGATTGGTATAAATTACGATGGAGAAGAATATATCCAGTCGAAAAAGATTGAAGATCATATAAAAGTTGCAAATGAATTACTTAAAAACGGTCATGCATATAAGTGTTATTGCTCAAGCGAAGAGATAGAAGAACAAAAAAAAAGAGCAAGACAAAAAAAAATTCCTTACATTTACGATAGAAAATGGAGAAACAAAAAAGAAACAGATGCTCCTAAAGATATCAAGCCAGTAATTCGATTTAAAAGTAAAATAGATGGAACATCTGTACTAAAAGATTTAGTGCAAGGTGATGTTGAAATAGACAATAATACTATTGAGGATTTTATTATTTTAAGAAACGATGGTACACCAACATACAACTTATCAGCTTCTGTTGATGATCATCAAATGAATATGACACACATTATTAGAGGTGATGACCATAAAATAAATACTTTTAAACAAATACAAATTTATCAAGCTATGAAATGGGAGTTACCTTCTTTTGCACATATACCTTTGATTCATACAATTGAAGGAAAAAAATTATCAAAGAGAGATAAGGCTTCTACGTTAGATGATTACTCTAAAATTGGTATTATGCCAGATGCTCTAAGAAATTATCTTCTTAGATTAGGGTGGTCTTATAAAGATAAAGAAGTATTCACTCTAGAAGAAAGTATTAAACATTTTAATCTTGAAGGAATTGGTAAATCTCCATCTAAGTTAGATATGAGTAGAATTTTATCAATGAATGAGCACTATATTAAGAATATCGATGAAAAAGATTTATTCGATCAACTAAACGAATATTGCAAATTATATAAAAAAGAAATTAATTCAGATAAGAAAGATAAGATTAAAAAATCTCTAATCTTCTTAAAAAATAAAGCTAAAACCTTAGAAGATATATTTAATAATGGTCAATATATAATAGTGGATGAGGTTAATTTTGATCAAAACGACATTAAATTAATAGATGATAAAGCTAAAAAAGTCATTTCTGATTTTAATAATCAATTTGGTAGCGTTGATAAACTAAGTAAAGAAACATTAGAGCCTATAGTCAACGATTTAATTAAATCAAATGATACTAATTTTAAGGGAGTTGGGCAGCCTTTAAGAATAGCTTTAACAGGTTCTAAATTTGGGCCTGGTATATATGATATAATTATTTCTCTTGGAAAAGAGGAAGTGACAAAAAGATTAACTAATAAGAAACTTGGTTAACACTGAAGAGGCTTCATCTGAGGATGAAGTTTTTGATCTGATTTTAGCTAAAGTTTCCTCACAATCGTTAATTTGTTTTTTCATTAATTCTGGATTTTTTAAAAAATAAACGACTGAATTATAAATTTCTTTTGAATTACATTCATTCTGGATTAATTCGGGGATTATTTCTTTGTTATTAATAATATTAATGATGTTAGCAAATTTAATTTTTACCAACATTTTAACAATTAAAAAATTCAAAAAATTCATTTTATAGATAATTATAGATGGAACTTTTGCATTACAAATTTCAAGAGAAACTGTGCCAGATTTAGAAACTGCAAAAATAGATTTATTTAGTATCTGTTTTTTTATATTTTCATCAGAAATAACTTCAACATTTTTTAAATTTGTATTATTAATTTTTTTACTGATTAGACTTTTATTTTCGTCAGTAGTATGGAAAACAAAAGTGAAATTGTCAAATTTTACATTCATCATATTTATAAAACTAATTAAAATGGGCAACAGTTGATTCACTTCAGATGACCTACTACCAGAAAAAAGAGAAATAATTTTCTTATTTTCTGGTATTATATTAGATAAATCAATTTTGTTTTTTGTTTCTTGCTCTAATAATGGATGACCAACAAAAGTATTTGGAATATTTTCTTTATCAAAATATTTCTTTTCAAAATCAAATAGTAATAAAATATGATCTAAAAAATTTTTAAACTTTTTTACTCTACCCTCTCGCCATACCCATACTTGTGGAGCTACATAATGAACGGTTTTGATCTCATTATTTAATTTTTTTACCTTTTCAGCTACTCTTAATGTAAAATCAGGACTATCTACACTAAATAAAATATCTGGATTAAATTTTATAATCTCATCTACAGTATTGTTTATTTTATTCTTTATTTTGAAAATATTTAAGAAAACACTTGTAAAACCAATATAGGTAATTTCCTTGAGATCAAAAATAGATTTTATACCTAATGAATTTAAATGTGTGCCACCAACACAAGAATACACAATATTAGGATTTTTTTTTTTTAATTTAGATATGACTTTGGAAGCAAGTTTATCACCAGAAGGTTCACCGGTTAATATAAAAATCTTTTTCATTGTACTGAGATAAACATCTTATTTTTATTTGCAAATTTAATACATTTAATTTTATCTAAAAAAACATGTTGTTTACTTTTTATAACTATACCTTTTAATCCTGCAGTCTTACTTTGTTTTATAGTTTTTAATCCAATAGTAGGTAAATCAACTCTCAAGTCTTGTTTCTTTTTTGGAAATTTAACTAAAACTCCATGATTTCTTAATTTTTTACTTTTGCTTTTTTCGAGCATCTTTTTAGTTCCATCTTTTCCTTCTATAGAAACTACTTTTTTATTTCTAACTACAACACCTTGGCTAAAATTATATTGTCTTAAATTATTAAGAGTTCTTATTGCTTTTTTTATATCTAATTGATCTTCTTTATTTGGTTTAATATTGGAATAATTACCCTTTTTTAATGAAAGCTCGGGATTAAATTTAAGCGAATTTTCAGTTTTTATCCTGTTTTGAGATAATATTTTAATGATTTCTTTAAGTATTGCTGCATCTCCAAGTTTAGATGCTTTAATTATCCTGGGAATATAATAAATACCTTTAAAATCCAATTTTAATTTTGAAAAGTTAGGTTTATTTACTTTTCCAGCAAATAAGACTTTTTTACAGTTATTTTCTTTAAGAATATTAATAATTTTACCAAATTGACCTATAGATACTGAATGAGATTTTTTTTCTTGTTTAAATTTTTTTGATTTTGACAAATCAATTATTAAATATTCTATTTTTCTTTTTTTAACAATTTTAAGAATTTCCTTTGGAAAATCTGTATCACCAAAAATTAATCCTATCATTTTAAGAAAATGGTGTGCAAATAGATCTTTTTTTATCTTTTGTTATAAAGTCAATTACATTCTTGACTAGTGGATTTTCTTGAAAAG
The DNA here is from genome assembly GCA_902556265.1 of uncultured Pelagibacteraceae bacterium. Taxonomy (GTDB): domain Bacteria; phylum Pseudomonadota; class Alphaproteobacteria; order Pelagibacterales; family Pelagibacteraceae; genus Pelagibacter. The sequence continues at coordinate 58,340 of CACDVM010000005.1, read as the reverse complement.
AACCATTCAATTTACTTATATTTTCATTGATATTCTTTGTGGCAAAAATCTCCTTATAAGCTTCACTTAAGCCTAAAATATCCTTGTTTTCAAACTTAGCTCTCCTTAAACCTATTAAGTTTAATCCTTGTAATGAATTTCTATTTCCCGTTGACAATCCATAAGGAATAACGTCATGCAGTACACCTGTCATCCCACCAATCATTGCCATTTTTCCAATTCTTGTGAATTGTTGAACTGCAGAATTACCTCCTATAACAACGTTATCTTCAATGATTGCATGTCCTCCTAATGGAACATTATTTGCAATTATTACATTGTTTCCCACCTGACAATCATGAGCAATGTGCGATGAGATCATAAATAAACAATTATTTCCAATTACTGTTTTGCCACCTCCACCAACTGTTCCTGGATTTATTGTTACATATTCTCTAATCTTATTGTTATCTCCAATTATCAGATTAGTTGGTTCTCCAGCATATTTTAAATCTTGTGGGTCATTAATTGAGACAAAGGGATATATCTTGTTACCTTTGCCAATCTTAACATTTCCAGAAATATTTACATGTGATTGTATTATAGTGTTTTCTCCAATTTCAACATTAGGGCCTATCACGCAGTAAGGACCTATCTTAACATTATTGTCTAATTTTGCTTTTGAGTCTATGATTGCTGTTTTATCTATCATCTATTGTTTTTTATAAATTCTCTTAAATTTTTTGCTGGATATCCCATAACTTTAGTGTTGTCTGGCACATCTTTAATAACACCACTACCACCACCAATCTGAACATTATTTCCAACTTTTAAGTGACCTGAAACACCTGCTTGACCACCAATCATAACATTATTACCTAAAGTTGAGCTTCCAGCAAAACCAACTTGACCTGCGATAATACAATTATCTCCAATTTTATTATTGTGAGCGATATGCACCTGATTATCTAAATATGTATTTTTACCGATTATGGTATTTGACAATGAGCCCCTATCAATTGTAGAGCCACATCCAATTTCACAGTGTTCGTTAATAATAACAATTCCAATATGAGGATATCTTATGTTTTTTTCATTGTTTGGAAAGAAACCAAAACCTTTTTTTCCAATAATACATCCATCCAAAATACTTACATTATCTTTTACAATTGTGTTTCTGATAATAACATTAGAGCCAATGGAACAATTTGAGCCAACAATTACATTTTTTTCAATAATCGTATTATGACCAATTAAACAATTTTTTCCTATTTTTACATTTTTACCTACTAAAACATTTTTTCCAAATTTTACTTTTTTCTTTAAAGATGTTTTGGAAATATCTTTTACAGACACATCAAAATCATCAACAATTGATTTTGGATAAAATTCTTTTGTAATATTTGCCATTGTTAATAATACATTTTTAACAACAATTTTTTTACATGAGCTCGGTAAAAGATGGGAAAGATTTGCTAAAGTAATACAGTAGGATGCTTTTGTTTTTGATGCTAATTCGGAATAATTTTTTGAATGAAAAAAAGTTAAATCCTTATAAGTAGCGGCATTTAGATCAGAAACATTATAAATTTTGTCTTTTTTAAAATTTTCTTTATTTTCAATATTAATTTTTGACAATAATTTTTCTATATTGAAAGGACCAACATTTTTAAAAAATGGATTTAACATTAAAGAATACTTATCAAAAATTTTAGTATTCTCTGTATCAACAAATGTTACTAATTATTTTCTGTCGACTATAGTTGCAGACCATTGAGCGTCAGCCATTTTTTTTCCCTCAACAAAAGCTTCACCCTTATATTTCCACACTCGCCCGTGAGATCTGATGGCTTCTATTTTAAGCTCTAATTTACAATCTGGAATGACTGGATTTCTAAATCTTGCTTTCTCAACACTCATTAAGAAAACTAGTTTATTTTCATATGTCTCTTTGTCTATACCATGTGCCGTCAAAGCAGCTGCGGCTTGACCAAATGCCTCTACTATAAGAACACCAGGCATTACTGGTTGGTCTGGAAAATGTCCCTGCACGTAAAAACCATCTTTTTTTACATTCATTATTGCTGTTGCAGAATGTAATTTTTTGATATCTCTCAATTCATCAATTAATAACATTGGTTCTCTATGAGGAAGTAGATCTATTATTTCAGATTTAGTTAAGTTCATCTTATTGAATAGAAATTTTTTTCACTTTTTTATTAAATATTTCTAAAATACCTTTTGTAAGATCAAGAGTATTTTTTCCAATTAATAGATTTTCTTTTCTTATAATCATGCCTATTGAATTTTCTTTAGAATATTCTTCTAATACAGGTCTTAATTTATTTGAAAAATCTGTTCTAACTTTATTATTTAATTTAGAAAGTTCATTTCTTTTTTTTAAAATTATAGAGTTATACTCTTTAATATTTTTTTCGAGTTGAATTAGTTGTTTTCTATATTCATCGTCTGCAATAACATTTTTTTGAGCTAATAAAGTTTTTTTTTCTTTTTCAATTTTTTTTTTATAATCATTAAATTCACTATTAATTTTATCGTTTCTGCTTTTAATTTCTTTATTAATACTTTTTCCTACATTTGAGTTATTAAATAAATAAGTTAAATCTATAAATCCTATTTTGTCCTCTGCTTTTATTTGGTGATTAAATGAAAAAATAACAAAAAATAAAGCCAGTGTTAAAACTTTTCTTATCATAAATTAAAATGTAGTACCTAGATTAAATCTAAAAGTTTCTGTTTTGTCTGTCGATTTTTTTGTTATAGGTTTTGTTAATGAAAAACTAAGTGGACCGACCGGGGTCAACCAATCTAATCCTAAACCTGTTGAACTTCTTATCTTGCTTGAGTCATCTATAGTATCGTCATAATCTACCCCCCAAACGTTTGCAATATCTATGAAATAGGAAAAATCAACGTTTTCTACAGTGCTCAATATCGTTGGTAAGCTAGTTGAAAAATTCAGGGCTGTAACGTAATTTCCACCAACAAAGTCTAAGTTGTCTACAGGGCCAACTTTCCCTTTTTCAAAACCTCTTAACCTACTATATGGGATATTAGCTCTTTTTGAAATTCTCACATCACTTGAACTATCAAGTGAATTTATTGACTTCAAATATAAACTTGCTTTTCCAACCATCTCTGACCCTTTGTTTAATGTTTTATAATGAGTATAAACAAAAGTATTTGATATTTCTTTATTAGTTGAGACTATAGGTAGGCTCTGAAAAAAAGAAGTTTTGTTTCCTGAGCTTGGTCTATAAGCCGAATTTCGTAAATCATAATCAAGCCCATAGTTAAAATAAAAATCCTCATAGTTACCCTCTTGTTTTTTTAATCCCGATGAAGCAGAAGAATTCGTTTCTAAATCTTCAAGAGATAAATCCAATTCTGGTCTAAAAAATAAATTTTCGTATTGTTCAAATCTTGTTCCAATTGACATACCAACATTAGAAACTTTATAACCAAAATCTGTTAAATTATCAGTAGATGTAGATTTTACTGAAGTAAATAGAGTATTGTCAGAATAATTAAAATTCGGTTTAGAATAAACAAACTGACCTTTAATTGTCTCTTCAGAAATTTCTAGGTTTGTTTTTAAATTAATACCTTTTCCTAAAAAGTTTTTTTCAACAATACCGCCTCCTATAGTAGTACCACCCGTACCAACACCAGCGGCAAGGGATATTTCACCTGTAGGTTTTTCTTCAACAATAACATCGATTATTTTTAAATTAGGATCTGAACCATCTTTGATATTAGATTTTACCTTTTTAAAAATCCCTAAAGATTTTATGTTATCCATAGATTTATTAAATAATAATTCATTCAATGGATCTCCCTCGTCAACTATTAGCCTATTTCTTATAACTTCCTCAATAGTTTGAAAATTTCCTAAAATATTTACTCTTTCAACATAATATTTTTCAGAGTCTAGAATTTTAAAATCAAAGTTAATCTTATTTCCATCTTGAATTGACTCTGTAACATTAGCGTCAATAAAATCATATAATCGTAAAGAAGCAATTTTGTCAATTTCTTCAAGAATTAAATTAATATTGTCTAATGAATATCTTTCGTTTTTTAATTTTGAAAATATTTTCTCAATTTTCTTAAAATCATTTTTATTATAATCATCAGGTAAAGTTAAAGAAAAATCATTAAAAAAATATTTTTTTCCAGCATCTACATTAAAAACTAACTTAAAAGAACTTTCAGTTATATTTAGTTCAGCGAAAGAATTCAAAACCTTAACTTTGTGATAACCCAAATTTCTATAATAATTTTCTAAAAGTCTTTTATCAAGTTCTATCAGTGATTGATTTAAATAAACTTTATTTGAAACAAATTTCCAAAATTTATGTTCTTCAGAAGCAATAACTTCAAGTAATTTTTTATCTTTTATCTTTTTATCACCTATAAAAACTATTTCTTTAATTCTTGCTTTTTTTCCTCGATCAATATTTATTTTTAATCTGACAGAATTAAGGTCTGCATTTTTTATAATTGATGGCTCAACTTTAGCAAAATAAAATCCACTTGTTTTTAAAATATTATTAATCAAATTAATATCTTGTTGAAGTTGGTTTTGGGTGAAAGACATTCTATTTTTTAAAACTATTGTCTCAGAAATTTCTTCAATAAAAGTTTTATTTTTAATACCTGTAAATTCAATATCTTCAATTATTGGATTTTCAACTAAATTGATTTTTAAAATATTATTATTTAGGTTTATTTTAACATCACTAAAAAAATTTGACTCATAAAGTTTTTTTAAAGAGTTATTTAACTGTGTATTATCAAAATCTGTATTAATGGAAATATTACCAAGTATCAAAACAGTTTGATCAGAAATTCTTTTATTACCAGATATTTCAACTTTTTTAATTATTTCAGAAATACTATTCGTCAAAAAAAGAAACGATAAAATAATTGCTTGTATTAAAATTTTATTCATAGAATATTGTTTTATATACCTAAAGACTTAATTTTAAAACTTACATAATCTCGTAAATTATAGATTTCTTTTATGTTTTTAGGCTTTATTTTCTTAAATTTTTGAAATTCTCTTAAATTAGAAATTTTATTTATTAGAAAAATCATTTTTTCAAAATTAATTTTTTTATTTAAAAATTCATACACAAAATAATCATTAATAGTTATAAGCGCAGTTTCAAATAAAGAATTAAATTCAGGTATATTTTTCAAAATTTTAATTAATGGAAATTTTTTTTTATCAACTAGTTTAAAGTTGAGATTATTTAAATTTTCTATATTTAAGATTTTATTTTTAATTTTTCTTTTATTTGAACTGTATATTGTATTGAATATAGGAATAGTCATATTTGTATCATGGGCTAAAATTTTTTTAAGTCCATTTTTCAATTCTACAATAGCATGTACGTATGATTTTTCATGAATTAAAATATTCACTTTAGATTTTGGAAGATTAAAAATTCTTTGTGTTTCGATTACTTCAAAGACTTTATTCATCATACTAGCTGAATCAATTGATATTTTTTTACCCATTGACCAATTGGGGTGTTTTATAGCTTTTTCTGGCGAAACATTTTTAATCTTATTTTTTGACCATTTTAAAAATGGGCCACCAGATGCTGTAATATAAACTTTTTCAATTATCCCAGCTTCATCTTTATTTAATAATGACCAAATTGAAAAATGCTCAGAGTCAACTGGAATAAATTCTGTTTTATTTTTTTTTAAAGCTTTATCAATTAAATTCCATCCACATATAATTGCCTCCTTGTTAGCAACTGCAATTTTTTTTGAGTATTTGATCATATCTAAAGTTGGTTGCAAACCTTGAAGACCAGAAATTGAGCTCATTGTGTAGTCTATTTTTTTTTTAAAAATTTTATTTAAGCTTTTTAAATTATTGAAAATTTTATATTTATTATTTAAATTTTTTTTTTTTAAAATATTGAAACTTTTTTTATCACTTATTATTAAATTTTTTACATTAAATATTTTGGCTTGTTTGAGAAGAGATTTATAATTTTTTTCTGCTGTTAATAAAACAATATCAAAATTTTTTTTGTCATTTTTAATTATATTTATAAGAGATTTTCCAATTGAACCAGTTGAACCAAGTATTGCAATTTTTTTTTTCATCAAAAAATACCGATCGTTAAAATTATCCAAGCAAATGGAAAAGCAAATATCATTCCATCTACTCTATCAAGCAAGCCTCCATGTCCTGGTATAATTTTACCTGTGTCTTTTATTTTAGATAATCTTTTAAAATATGAGATAATTATATCACCTAATTGACTTACACTTGACACTAGAAGAGTTAAAAACAACCAATCAATTGAAAATTCAAATTTAAAATATTCTGAACTTACTGATACAGATATTAGGGATAAAAAATAACCACCAACCATACCTGCATAAGTTTTGTTAGGACTTAATTTTGTAAGTTTTGGTCCTTTGAATAATTTACCAAATATATATCCACCTATATCAGTTGCTACACATATAATAGTAATAATAAGAAGATTAATATAATTATCTCCACTATTGAATCTAAGCTCGTAAATAGTAAAAAAAGAAAAAAATAAGAAAAGAATACCTAAAAAATAATAAGATTTATTTCTTCTCATCATATTCCATTCATATGCAATAATACAAAAACACATGGAAATAAAAAAAATAAATAAAAATGTACCTTTAATAATAAAAAAAAGAGCTACAGGAATTAAAATTATAGAACTAACAATTCGTTTAATTAATTCTTGACTCATCAAATTTTTCCAAAGTTTCTTTTTATATTTCTATATTTTTTAATGATTATATTGTAATCATTTTCACTAAATTCAGGCCACAATTTTTTTTCAAAAAAAATCTCAGAATAAGCCAATTGCCATAGTAAAAAATTACTTAATCTTTTAGTGTTGCCTGTTCTTATTAATAAATCAGGATCTGGGATATTTTTAGTTTGTAAATATTTTTTTAAGTTTACCTCATTAATTTTTTCTTTGTTATTTTTCAAACTTTTAAATGCATTAAGTAGTTCAGTTTTTGATCCATAGTTTAAGGCTAAATTTAATTGTAATCTTTTATTTTTTGATGTTTTTTTTTCTGATAAGTTTAATAATTTATTTAATCTTTTTGAAAATTTTTTTAAACCAATTATTTTTAATTTTATATTTTGTTTATGCAATTCATCAACTTTACTTGTTAAAAAGGTTTCTAATAAATTAAAAAGATAGTTAACTTCTTTTTTTGGTCTTTTCCAATTTTCAGTAGAAAATGCATACAGTGTTAAAAACTTTATTTTTTGTTTAATTGTTTCTTTGATAATTTTTTCAACAGTATTTAGTCCAGCTTTATGCCCAGCGTTTCTTGAATTTTTATATTTTTGACCCCATCTTCCATTACCATCCATGATAATGGCTACATGATTTAATGGGTTCATATTGTCATTATTTCTTTTTCTTTTGATGATACTTTATCATCAACAAGCTCAATATGTTTATCTGTAATATTTTGAACATTTTTTTCAAACGATTTTTCCTCATCTTCACCAATTTCTTTTGATTTTAAAAGTTTTTTTAATTCTTCATTAGCGTCTCTACGGATATTTCTAATAGAAATTTTGCATTTTTCTCCCATAGATTTTATAAGTTTTTTTAATTCTGTTCTTCTTTCTTCGTTCAGTTCAGGTATGGGCAACCTTATTAACTGACCGTCAATTTGTGGATTAAGTCCTAACTCCGACTTTTTAATAGCTGCATCAATTAATGCTACGTTATTTTGATCCCAAACTTGAATATTAATCATTCTTGGTTCTGGTGTTGTAATACTACCGACTTGATTTATTGGCATTTGTTGTCCATAAACATCTACCTTTACAAGATCTAACATTGCAGCATTAGCTCTTCCAGTTCTTAATGAAGCTAGTTCTTTTGAAAAAACCTCAATTGCTTTATCCATTTTGAGGCTATGTGATTTTTCATCAAACATTTAATCACCTATTTTAATTCTGCTAAACTCCTTGATTTTTAAATCATTAATAGCAAGTTCTTTTAAAACATCTTGAACTTTTTTTTTTGGTTCCATCACCCAAGCTTGTGTTAAAAGTGCGTTTTCTTCTTTAAATTTGTTCATTTTACCTAAACTAATTTTTTTAGCAATATCTTCTGGCTTACCTAAGTTTTTAAGCTCTTCAGTCACTAATTCTTGTTCTTTATCAATAATTGCTTTATCAATTAGATTGGACTCTATTGCTAAGGGATTTGACGCAGCTATATGCATTGATAACTGTTTTCCAAAAGACTTAATCGTATCTGAGTCATTTTTTGTTTCTAAAGAGACAACGACTGCTAATTTAGCTAGATTGTCTTTAACCACTGTGTGTAGGTATTGGTAATTTGTGGATGAAGAATTTGAAATAGTTTTTGCCTTACCAATTGTAATTTTTTCTCCGATTTTTGCTATCAAAGCAACCAGATTATCATCAACAGAGTTTCCATTTTTCATCATAGATTTTTTCAATTGATCAATATTTGAATCATTATTGTTATTTATTTCACTTAATTCTTTTACAAAAGAAATAAAATCATCATTTTTAGCAACAAAATCAGTTTCACAGTTTACCTCAATAATTGATGTTTTTTTATTGTCTCCACTAATTGCAACAACACCTTCTTTAGCATCTCTAGACATTTTTTTTGAAGCTTTCGAAATTCCTTTAACTCTTAAAATTTCAACAGCTTTATCCAAATCTCCATTGGACTCTTTTATTGCTAAGTTACAATCTTTGAAACCAGCTCCTGTAGCTTCCCTAAGTTTTTTAACTTTTTCAATATCACTCATTTTAATTCAATTTATCCTTTTTTTTATCAGAAAATTTTTTTTCTAATTTTTCTTTATCAATTTCAGCTAAAGTTTTTGATTTATCAGTTTTTTCTTTTTTTTCTGATATTTTTTTTGGTTCAATAGTTGAAGCTGTTTTCTTAGCAGTTATAATTGTTTCTTTAATTAAATTACAATAAAGATCTATCGATCTTCTTGCATCATCATTTCCTGGAATTGGAAAATCAATACCATCAGGATTAGAATTACTGTCAAGAATTGCCATAATAGGTATTCCTAATTTTATTGACTCTTGAATCGCTAAAGATTCATAATTAGTATCAATTATAAACACTAAATCTGGAATTTTTTTCATTTCAGCTATTCCACCAAGAGATCTTTGGAGCTTATCTTTTTTAACACTCATTTTAAGAAGTTCTTTTTTTGTAAAACCTCTATTTTCAGCAACCAAATCAATTTCTAGTTTTTTAAGTTTTTTAATTGAATTAGAAATTGTTCCCCAGTTTGTTAACATTCCACCTAGCCATCTATAATTGACAAAATATTGATCTGTTTCTTTGGCTAATTCAGCAATAGCTTCTGAGGCTTGTTTTTTTGTAGATACAAATAAGACTTTTCCATTATTCACAATGGTATTATGTACTTTCTCAAGAGCTACTTTAGTTAGTTCTAGTGTTTGGGTTAAGTCAATAATATGTATTGAGTCTCTTTTTCCAAAAATATACTTTTTCATTTTAGGGTTCCATCTTAGAGTTTTATGTCCTAGATGAACTCCTGCTTCTAATAATTGTTGGATTGTTACGTTAGGTATTTTCATATTTATTCCCGGTTAAGCCACCACAGTAATTTCCAAAAAGGACCGGAGGTATAAAACCAATAACTGTGTGCGTTTTTGTTAATTTGTAAATGACTAATTACAAAAAATTCTTTTAATAAACAAGTACTAATTAGCTAATTATTGCAGAAATTTCCTTATTTCTGAGTAAATTAAGTGTTTTTCTATCAATATTTCTCTTATTTTCCAAATGAAAATTTAGTTCATTATTTTTGTCATTTATTTTAATCTTAACAACAGTGTTGCCATTATTAGGTAAAAATTTAGAAATCTCATCTAGTTCTTTGAGTGATTTGAGATTAAATAAAACTTCATTAATAGGTTTGTCCAGCAAATCTTTTAGAGATGCAAGTTTCTGAACATTAATTCTTTTAAATCTATTTTCTTCATTAGAAATAGACTTAATAAGAGTCAAGATTAATGAACTACCTTCTTTTAAAATTTCTCGATTTAACTCTAAAATATCTGAGAAAATAAATAGTTCAAATACACTTGTCAGATCTGTTAATTTCAAAACAGCATAAGCATTTCCTTTAGCTGTTTTTCTTTCTTGAACTTTTAACAAAGTTGCAGCTACATTGTTATCCTTAAAATCGTCATTATTATTAAAAGTTTGATAATCAATAATATTATAATCTTTAAATATATCTTGAAATTGATTTAATGGATGATCTGAAATAAAAAAACCAACTGCCTCGAATTCTTTGGACAGTCTATCTTCAAAGTTCCAGTCTTTAATATCTGATACTATTTCATTTTCTTGGTTTTCATTCTCACCAAATAAGTCTATTTGATTTGCAGATTTATTTTCAAAAATATTTTTAGATTTTGTAATAAAATTTGGTATAGAAATAAATAGTGATTGCCTATTTGGATTAATGTTGTCAAATGCCCCTGCTTTAACCAATCCTTCTAATTGTAGTTTATTAATATCTTTTGGACTAACACGTTTCAAAAAGTCTGCAATTGATTTAAACTTCCCATTAGTCATTCTCTCTTTGACAATATTTGATACAGCTTCATAGCCCACAGCTTTAATGCCACCTAATGCATAGTAAAATTTATCATTTTCGGTTCTGAAATCTGCAAAACATTCGTTTATATCAGGTCTTACTATTTCAATATTGAGTCTTTTAAGCTCTTCATAAAATTCACCAAGTTTATTTTGATTTGATATATCCATTGTCATTGAAGCTGCAATAAATTCATTTGGATAATAAGTTTTCAAAAATGCTGTTTGATAAGAGATTATTGCATAAGCTGCCGCATGACTTTTATTAAATCCGTACTCAGCAAAAGGCTCAATTTTTAAAAAAATACTTGCAGCTACCTCTTTATTAATTCCATTATTGACTGCTCCAGTTATAAAACTTTGTTTTTGTTTTTCTAATTCTGCTCTTTTCTTTTTACCCATCGCACGTCTTAAAATATCCGCTTGCCCAGCAGTGAATCCAGATAATTTTTGAGCAATTTGCATCACTTGCTCTTGATAAATAATAACTCCATAAGTTGGCCTCAAAATATCTTCTAAGAGTGGGTGTAAATAATCAGGTTTTTGTCTACCATGTTTGCAATCATTATATGTTGGTATATTGCTCATCGGTCCAGGTCTATAAAGAGCCACTAACGCAATAATATCCTCAATATGATTTGGTTTCATTTGAGTCAATGCCTCCCTCATACCTGAGCTTTCAATCTGAAAAAGACCAACAGTTTTACCTGATGACAATAAATCAAAAACTTTTTGATCCTCAAAGGAAATATTTTCTATATTGAAATCTTTATTTTTTTTTTTAATTAGTTTTTGAGTATTGTTGATAACTGTTAAAGTTTTTAATCCTAAAAAATCAAATTTAATTAATCCTGCATTTTCTGCTGAATACATGTCAAACTGTGTAGATGGTAATAACAAATTAGTAGCTGTATCTTTATATAAAGGCACTACGTCAGTAAGTTTTCTATCAGCTATTACTACACCAGCAGCATGTGTCGCAACATTTCGATTTAAACCTTCTAATTTTAATGAAAGTTCAGTAAGTTTTTTCACTCTAGGGTCTTCTTTAATAAGTTTTTGCAGTCTTGGTTCACTAGCGATACATTCTGTTAAGTTTTGTGGTCTAGAAGGATCAAAAGGTATCATCTTTGAAATACTATCAACAAAACCATAAGCCAATCCTAAAACTCGGCCTACATCCCTTATAACCATTCTAGCTTTAAGTTTTCCAAAGGTAATTATATGAGCAACACTATCTTTATATTTTTTAGTTAAGTAATCAAAAACCAAATCTCTTTTTTCTTCACAAAAATCGATATCAAAATCAGGCATAGATATACGATCTGGATTTAAAAATCTTTCAAATATTAAATTAAATTTTATTGGATCTACATCTGTTATTGCTAAGCACCAAGCTACTAATGAACCAGCACCAGATCCTCTTCCAGGCCCTACGGGGATATCATTTTCTTTTGCCCATTTAATATAGTCAGATACAATTAAAAAATAACTTGCGTATTTCATTTCAATTATAATATCTAACTCATGATCAAGCCTATCTTTATATTCTAAAAATTTAGTATCATTTGTAAGACTTTTTTCATGTATTTTAAAAATCTTTTTAAATTTTTCTTTTAAACCATCTAAAGAATTTTTTTTTAAAATTTCATCAGCATTACCATCTTTATCTGAGCTTATATTAGGCAGTATAGGTTTTGAAAAAACTGGTCGATAATTACATCGAAATGGAAAATTATAATTATTTTCTAATGCTTCAGGTAAATCAGCAAATAATTCTGACATTTCAGAATTATTTTTTAAATAATGTTGATTTGAAAATCTAATTCTTTTCTTTTCATTTATATAAGTTTTATTTTTTATACAAATTAGAGCATCATGGGCTTCATGCATCTTGCTATCTAAATAATAAACTTCATTAGTGGCTATTATGGGAATTTTTAATTTAAAAGATTGAGATAAATTAAACTTTTCAAAAGCAGTTTCATTCTGATCACCATGTCTTTGGATTTCAATATAAAATCTATCTAAATAATTAGATTTCAATTCAGAATATAGATTTTCAATCTCAGTGAATTTTCCTTTATCAAATAATTGTCCGAACAAACCATTCACAGTTCCCGATAATATAGAAACTCCCTCAGTTTTTTTTATTAATTCATCAAAATCTAAATGAGGGTCAGAAGTTTGATCATTTTCAAGATACGATAATGAGGATAGTTCAATAATTCTTTTATAACCAACTTCATTTAAAGCAAACAAAGGCAATAAACCAACAATATCATTAAACTTAAAATTTATTTGAGTTCCAATGATAGGTTGCGTGCCTATTTTTGATATTTTTTCTGCAAATTCTAAAGCTCCACATAAATTATCCGAGTCACACAAAGCTAATGATCTAAGTTTATTTTCTTTAGAAAACTCTTTTAAATCATCAATTTTTATTGCACCTTCACATATAGAATATTGTGAATGAATTTTGAGATGGTTAAATAATTGAACTTTAGACTCAGCCATTAATGGATTTTATATTACCATTAACTATTTCCAACAAGCAATCTGACTTATTTCCAAAAAATCTATTATGAGTTGCAAATATGATTAATCTATTTGGATTTATTTGGTTTTTTAATAGTTCAAAAATTCCTTTTGCGGTTTCTAAATCTAAACTACCTGTTGGTTCATCAGCTAATATAATTTGTGGGTCATTTATTAAAGCTCTTGCAATAGAAACTCTTTGTTTTTCTCCGCCTGATAATTGAGAAGGATAATGGTTTGATCTATTAGTAAGTCCAACTTTTCTTAATAAAGTCTTTGCTCTTAACATGGAAAATTCTTTATCTTTACCTGCTGCAAGACTTGCTAAATATATATTTTCTATTGCTGTAAAATCTGTAAGAAGATTATCTTGCTGATAAATAATTCCAATTTTTTTTGCTCTTAAAATGTCATTTTTTGTTGAGTTATTAAAGTCAATTTGATTTTTTTCAATAGTAATAGATCCCGAGCTCGGACGATCAATTAATGAAAGTAAATTTAATAAAGTTGATTTTCCAGATCCAGATGGTCCCATCAGAGAATAAATCTTACCTTTTTTAAATTTATAATTTATTTTTTTTAAAACATGAATTTTTTTAAGATTCACAAAGTTCTTATTTAAATTTGATAGTTCGATTAAATTACTCATACTTAAGTGTTTTTACAGGATCTAACTTAACTGCTTTTAAAGCAGGAAATATAGAAACAATTATTGTTATTAAAATTGAGCATAAAGAAATAATAAAAATTGATAATGGATTTATTTCCGATGGCATTGTGCTTAAAAAATAAATTTCCTCCGGAAACAAGCTTATATTAAATACGGTACTTAAAAATTGTCTCAAATTTTCAACATACATTGAAAAAGTTACTCCTAATACTATTCCAAAAATAGTTGCAGATGTACCTATGATTACACCAATTAAAAAAAATATCTTTACTATAGATTTATTCAAAACACCTATTGATTTTAAAATAGCAATATCGCGTGTCTTGTTTTTAACTAATATAGTCAATCCAGAGATGATATTAAAAGCAGCAACTATAATTATTAATGATAAAATTATAAACATTACATTTCTTTCAACTTTTAAGGCAGAAAATAAAGAACTGTTTGTGTCTGCCCAGCTATAAACAAAATTATTTGGAAATATTTGCTGAACAATAAATTTCTGGTTTTCAATATTTTGCGGATTTTTTAAATAAATTTCTAAATTTCTATCTTCACTTTTGAGATTAAAAAATTCATCTAATGTGTTTAAATTAATAAAAGCTATATTGTTGTCAAAATCAGTTAATCCACTTTCAAAAAGAGAGGCGACAGTAAAAACTTTCTTTTTTGGAAGACTTCCAATTATTGTTTCTACTCCTGATGATGACATAATAGTAATATCATCACCGATTTTAAGATTGAGCGTAAAACTTAATTCTTTTCCTATAGAAATATAATTTTTAAGTAAATTATTTCTATTACCTATAAATGTTTCATCTTTGATTATTTTTAATTTTGAAAAATCATCAGCTGAATATCCCCTTAAAACAATTCCTTTAGAAGTATCTTTTTTAATAATTATCGCTTCTCCTGAATTACTTAAAATTAAATTTTCTGAAATTAATTTAAGTTTTGTTTTCTTTAAATCATAAATTTCTATTTGATTTTCGTATGGTTTAACGGTGATATGAGCATTAAAACCCACAATTTTATTAATTAACTCTGTTCTAAAACCATTCATTACCGACATAACTATTATAAGAACTGCCACGCCTAAACTAATCCCTATAAAAGAAAAAATAGAAATAACATTTAAAAAACCATCTTTTTTTCTAGCTTTTAAAAATTTTAATGTAATTTCTTTTTCTAATGTGGAAATCAATTTATTGCTTTTTGTTCTTTAATAATTTTAATTATTTCAGCAAGACTTAAGTTTTTTGTTTCTTTACCAATTTCTTTAAATTCAAACACATCACCCTCTGTTTTTTTTCCAATGATAATTTGATATGGGGCGCCAATTAAATTCATTTTTTTAACTTTTGATGAAAAATTTTCATCAGTATCGTCAATTATGCATTCAATATTATTTTTTACAAATTCTGAATTCATTTTATCGGCTTTTTCTAGTGCTGAATTATCATTTTTGTTTATCATTGGAATTATTGCAATATCATATGGTGCAACAGAAATTGGCCATTTCATGACTTCATTTTTTTCATCGTATTTAGCTTCAATTATAGCCCCTACTAATCTTGAAACACCTATTCCATAAGATCCCATTTTAACAAAATCCTTTTTTCCACCTGGTAAATCAACTGAACACCCCATTGGTTTGGAATATTTATCTCCAAAATAAAAAATATGTCCAACTTCAATACCTTTGGTTATTAAACGATTAGTCTCTGAAACTTTTTTTTCAAATTCTGTTTTATTAAACTTTTCATCCGTTACAGAATAAAATTGTTCATATTTCTTTCTAAGCTCTTTTAGAGAATCTTTTTCTAGTTTTGTACCTTCACTATCTAAATCAAAAATTCTTTTATCTGTGAAGATTTTGCTTTCTCCAGTTTCGGCTAATATAATAAATTCATGTGATAGATTCCCTCCGATTGGCCCTGTGTCAGCAGCCATAGGAATTGCAGTAAGATCTAATCTCTTAAAGGTTTTTAAATATGATAAAAAAAATTTATTATATGAAAATAAAGCATCTTCATCTGTAATATCAAATGAATAAGCATCCTTCATATAGAATTCTCTGCATCTCATAATTCCAAATCTTGGTCTAATTTCATCTCTAAACTTCCATTGAATATGATACAAAAGTTGTGGAAGAGATTTGTAAGATTTAATAGAAGATCTGAATATATCAGTTACAAGTTCCTCATTAGTTGGTCCATAAAGCATTTCACGATCTTGACGATCTTTTATTCTGAGCATTTCTTCACCATAATCCTCATAACGGCCACTTTCTTTCCATATTTCACTTGATTGAATTGTGGGCATTAAAATTTCTTGTGCACCAATTTTATTTTGTTCTTCTCTGACTATTTGTTCAATCTTTTTCATTACTTTAAAGCCAAGTGGTAGCCATGAATAAATTCCTGCTGCAGATTGTTTAATCATACCAACTCTTAACATAAGTTGATGAGATTTTATTTTAGCTTCAGATGGATTGTTTTTAAGAATAGGGATAAAGGATTTTGAAATATACATGTTAATTGATTATATTTCTTAAATTCAAATATTCAAATTTCATTAATAAATAAATTATAATGAACAAAATCGTTGTTATTCCTGTGCAATAAATGAACTTTTTTAACATTCTGGGATTTTCAGGTGATCCTGCGTCCTCCCCTTCAATTTTTATAGTTTTTTTTCTTTCAACATCGATCGGCAAAATTGCAAAAAAAATAATCCACCAAATAATTATATAGATTATAGCTAATCCAGTGACACTCATTAGATTTTCACTAAATTAATGTTTGTAAAAGGTTTTTTTCCTGTTTTTTCTTTTGTAAATTTTCTACAAGATATTTTTAAGGCATCAATTAAGTTATGTTCTTGTTGTTTACTACCTAATTTGAATGATCTCGTTGTTTTTTCTATTTCATCCTCTAAACTATAGATAAATTCGTCTTTTTCATAAATTGGTAAGCCTCTAAATGTTGTAATTGGACTATTATGAATATTTCCTTTAGGAGTTATTAAAATTGTTACTTCTAAATATCCATTTGTACTTAAATTTTTTCTATCTTTAATTGATTGGGAGTCTTCTTCTACACTAATCTTTCCATCAAGATACAATCTACCACTAGGTGCCTTATCATAAACTTCAGGTGCATGTCCTGGATATAATTTTACTATATCACCATTTTCAACTTGAACTGGGAAAGGTACTTGCATTTCTTTAGCAAAATTGATGTGTTCAATCATATGTCTGTGTTCACCATGAACAGGTATTACACATTTAGGTTTAATCCAATTATACATATCCTTGAGGTCTTCTCTATTTGGGTGCCCTGAAACATGAATAAATTCAGTTTCTTCTGATATTACTTCAATTCCATCTTTAACTAACTGGTTGTGCAGTTTGTAAAGTTTTTTTTCATTTCCTGGAATAATTTTTGAGGAAAAAATCACTGCATCATCTTTTTCAATAAAAACATCTGGATGTGTATAGCTTGAAATCCTCATCATTGCACCCATAGGCTCACCTTGACTTCCGGTGCATAAGTAAACAATTTTTTCCCGTGAAAAATTTTTAGCTTCTCTTGGATCAATAGGTTCAATCGTATTTTTGAGATATCCACATTGTCTTGCAGCTTTATAGATTCTATGCATTGATCTTCCGACTAATGAAATCTGTCTTCCAGTTTTTTCAGCACAATAAAAAGCAGTTTCCATTCTTGCAACATTCGAAGCAAATGACGTAATTATAATTCTTTTTTTTAACCGAGTCATAATATTTAATAAATTTTTTCTTACATCAAGTTCTGAGCCAGATCTCCCTGCACTAAAAACGTTGGTTGAGTCACAAATCATGGCAAGAACACCTTCATCACCAATTTCTTTTAATCTTTTAGAATTTATTTCATCTCCAATTAAAGGATTTGGATCAACTTTCCAATCACCTGTGTGTAATATAATACCTGCGGGTGTTTTAATTCTTAAGCCATTAGGTTCCAGGATAGAATGAGTAAGAGTAATATATTCTATATCAAAAGGATCTAATGAAACTTTACCATTCAATTCAACAATTTTTAAATCATTTGTAATATCTATATTTTTTTCTCTAAATTTTTCACGAATTAACACCGCTGTAAAAGGTGTCGCGTAAATTTTACATTTAAGTTTTGGCCACAAATGTGCGATTGCCCCTATATGATCTTCATGAGCGTGGGTTAAAATAATTCCTAGTAAGTTATTTTTTCTTTCTACAATAAATCCAGGATCGGGATAAATAAGGTCTATTCCTGGAACTGTATCATCTGCAAAAGTTACACCTATATCAACCATTATCCATTTATGATTCCCCGGGTCCCCATAGCCAAAGAGATTCATATTCATTCCTATCTCTCCAGATCCTCCAAGTGGACAAAATAATAATTCGTCTTTCATTTATTTAATTAACTTTGAAATTTTAATCAGGCCTTTTATAGTGATATCTTTATTTTGTATTACTTTAGTTTTAATTGAATTTTTAAATAAATTTGAAAATCCTCCTGTAATTACTAATTTAAAAGATTTCCTTGTCTCTTTCTTAATCAAATTAACGATATTGTCAATCAAACCTGAATATCCCCAAAAAAAACCAGATCTGACAGCACTGATAGTATCAATTCCTATTATTTTTTTCATTTTTTTAAGATTTATTTTAGGAATTAATGTCGCTTTATCTGACAAAGTATTTAAAGATATTTTTATACCAGGAGCTATTACCCCACCTTTATAAGTTTTTTTTATCACAACATCAAAAGTAGTTGCAGTGCCAAAATCCAAGATAATAAAATTATCCTTATTATTTAGTAAACTTATAGCATTTGTTAATCTGTCTGATCCAACTTGCTTATAATTTACATCTATTTTTATCATTTTTTTTAATTTTAGTTCTTTTACCTCATAGCATCTTTTTTTAATTTTTTTTGAAAGAAATCTTTTTATTAAAGAAAATGACTTTGGTACAACACTGCAAAATAAAACTTTTTCTATTTTTGAATAATCTTTTATTAAAGATTTAAATTTAAAATTCAAAATTGTAGTGCTGATTTTTTTTGTAGAAAAATTTGCATGTTTTAAAATTTTATTTTTTGAATTGACTAAAAATATTTTAGTTTCAGAATTTCCTATATCACCCAAAATATACATAATTTTTTATTTTTATTTATATAATTTAGTAAGTTTTAACTCAAAAATTTTTTTAAGTTTATTTTCAATTTTAATTTTTGATGTTTTTTTATTTAATAGTTCATAAAGACTTGTAGTATTATAATTCCTTATACAAGGGCTTTTAATCAAATTAATTCCTATACCTACAATTATATATTTCTTGTTAGATTTAATTAATGTTTCTTGTAATATCCCACAAATTTTTTTTTTATCTATCAATAAATCGTTAGGTTTTTTATAAATAATCCTCTTTTTATAATATTGGAGTAGTAATTTTCTTACTAATAAACAATTTAATTTAGTGAGTTGTCTAAATGTAATTTTCAAATTTTCTAATTTGAAAAACAAACTTACAAATAAATTGCCTTTGTATGAAATCCATTTTTTACCATACTGGCCCCTACCGTTATTTTGAGACTCAGCACTTACCATACCATAATGATGTTTCGTATTCTTAATAATCCTAATTGCTGTACTATTGGTACTTTTTACTTTTTTAAATCTAAATAGTTTGAATTTCATTAAATTATATTAATTCTTGAAACTGCTTCAATTAATTGACTTGGAAATATGAAGTAAATAAGAATTAATAATGTAGATGCAGTAAGAGAAAATTTAAGCCATATGTTATGATCTGTATCAAATTTTTCTTTTTCTTTATCAAAGTACATTGTTTTTATTATTCTTAAATAATAAAATGCAGCAACAACCGTTGATAATAACCCGACAATAGCTAAAAAATACATTGATTGTTCTATGACAGATTTAAAAATATAAAATTTAGCAAAGAATCCTGCTAACGGCGGAATTCCTGCTAATGAAAATAAAATCACAAGTAATGATAAAGACAAAAGTGGATGATTTTTTGATAAACCTGATAAATCCTCTATATCCTCATAATACTCATTATTCCTTTTCATCATTAACAAACATGAAAATAAACCTAAATTCATTACAATATAGATAGTAATATAAATCACTGAACTTTGAATTCCCTGATTAGATCCAGTGGCTAACCCTGCTAAAGCATAACCTACGTGACTAATGGAACTATAAGCCACAAGTCTTTTTAAGTTAGTTTGCCCAATAGCTGCTATGGCTCCGAAAAGCATCGAAGCTATAGATAAAAAAACTATAATTATCTGCCATTGATCAATTAAGTTCAAAAAAGGAACATATAAAAATCTTATAAAAACTGTAAGAGCAGCAATTTTTGGTACAATTGTAAAAAATAAAGTCACAGAGGTTGGTGAACCCTCGTAAACATCTGGAGCCCACATATGAAATGGAACTGCTGAAATTTTAAATGCTAAACCTACTAAAATAAAAACAATACCAAAAGTTAATGCATATTCGTTCGAATTTAACTGACTAGCAATAATATTAAAATTCGTTGAGCCAGTAAAACCATAAATTAAAGAACAGCCATAAAGTAATAAACCTGAGGACAAAGCACTTAAAACAAAATATTTCAAACCAGCTTCAGAAGATTTCAACAGGTCCCGATTAAATGTAGCCAGAACATATAATGCTAATGATTGAAGTTCTAAGCCCATATAAAATACAATTAAATCATTTGAACTTATCATAATCATCATTCCTAAAACTGAGCTTAAAATTAAAATGGGATATTCAATTTTTAAAATTTTGAAAGATCTTAAATAATTTGATGATATAATTAAAACTAAGAAGGCACCTAATAAGGTAATTATTTTCATAAAAGATGATAAATAATCAATAATTATACTTTCATTAAATAACAAGATTTCTTCAATAGCTATAGTTTCATTAAATGTGATAACAGCTGTTATAAGTAGAACAATTGATGAAATATTTTGAATCAATTTTGAGCTATCTTTTTTAAAAACTCCTAAAATTAATAAAAACATAATAGATAATGAAAGAAAAATTTCTGGAAAAATAAATTCTAAATTTAACATTTTAATTATTAATTATATTCATATTATAAACATTAATTAGATCACTAATTGAAATTTCTATAGTCTTAATTAAAGGATCTGGATAAAATCCAAAAAATAAAGTTGGTATTGCTAAGCATATTAAAATAAATAATTCTGATTTATTAAGATCGGCCATTTCTTTTAACTCTAGATTAACTAATTTTCCAAAAACAACTCTTTTATATAACCAAAGCATATATGCAGCTCCTATTATTACTCCTAAACTTGCAATAACAGCTACTAAAAAATTATCTTTAAAAGCTCCCATTAAAATTAAAAATTCACCAATAAAACCACTGGTTCCGGGTAGGCCTAATGCAGCTAAAGTAAATAACATAAATAAAACAGAATATTTTGGAATTATGCTTACTATGCCACCATATGAATTTATTAATCTTGAATGCATTCTATCATAGATTACTCCTACACATAAGAAAAGTGCAGCTGAAACAAGTCCATGACTTATCATTTGAATTATACTTCCCTCTATTCCTTGTTGCTGAATTGTAAAAATTCCTAGTGTTACAAAACCCATGTGTGCAACTGAGGAATATGCGATTAGTTTTTTCATATCTTCCTGCATTAATGCAATAAAAGATGTGAAAATAATAGCAATGACACTTAAAGTATAAATTAGAGGAGTAAAAATTTCAGATGCTATTGGAAATAATCCCAAAGAAAATCTTATGAATCCATAACCTGCCATTTTAAGTAGAATTGCTGCTAATAATACAGATCCAGCCGTTGGTGCTTCAACATGGGCATCTGGTAGCCAAGTATGAACTGGCCACATAGGAGTTTTAACAGCAAAGGAACTAAAAAATGCTAACCATAAAAGGTTTTGATATTTTTCATCAATACCAAATTTATAAAGTTGAATAAAATCAGTGGTACCTGTTATCCAATAAATTGAAATAATAGCTACTAACATTAAAACAGACCCCAAGAGAGTATATAAAAAAAACTTAAATGCAGAATAAACTCTTCTGGCCCCTCCCCAAATTCCTATAATTAAAAACATTGGAATTAAACCTGCCTCAAAAAATAAATAAAAAACAACAAGGTCTAACGAACAAAAAACACCAATCATAAACGACTCCATGATTAATACAGCAATCAAAAATTCACTTAATCTATTTTTAATTGAATTATTTACTGAAATAATACAAAGCGGTGTTATAAAAGTTGTTAAGATAATAAATAAAATTGAAATACCATCAATACCAACTTTATAATTTATTAGACCATCAATCCATATTCTATCTTCGACAAATTGAAATTCTGAAGTTGTCTGATCAAATAATATCCATAAATAAATAGATAAAAAAAAATTTACAAGAGAGGTAAATAAAGCAACATATTTAACTGTTATGTTGTTTTCTTTATTACTTTTCGTAAAAAACAAGAAAAGTGCTCCTATTGAAGGAAGTAAAATCAAAGAAGAAAGGATAGGAAAATTCATTATTTAACAATCAAGAAAGTTAATAAAGCAGAAAAACCGAGTAGCATAACAAATGCATATTGATAAATGTATCCACTTTGGAATTTATTAGCTTTTAAAGAACACTTCTTTATAAATGCTGAAATACCATCTGGACCAAACCCATCAATAAATTTTACATCGAAAAATTTCCATAAAAATAATCCTAATTTTTTGGATGGATGTACAATCAATACATCATAGAGTTCATCAAAATACCACTTGTTTAGTAAAAAAAGGTACAATGGTTTATTAACATTGGCAATTTGTTTAGGTAAATTTTTATTTTTAACAAATAGATAAAAAGCAATTGGAATTGACACAATTACTAAAATCGGTGTTAAAACTAAAAACCAAAAAGGAGGATGATCAGTGCTTAGAGGTTCTAAAAAGAAAATTGAGTCTCGCCAAAAATTGTTAAGCCCTCCATGACCAATAAATAAATCTTTAAAAGTATACCCTGCAAATATTGCTCCAATAGAAAGCAAAATCAATGGTATCAGCATAACAAGAGGTGACTCATGTGTTTCTTCAATCTTTATATTTTTATTATTATACTCACCATGAAAAGTTTTAAAAATTAATCTCCATGAGTAAATTGAAGTTAAGAAAGCTGTTAAAATACCAATACCAGCAGCATAGTAACCTGTTGTGTTTCCTTTTAAGTAAGCAAATTCTATAATTGCATCTTTAGAGTAAAACCCTGATAAAAAAGGAAATCCGGTTAATGCTAGTGTCCCTATAATCATTAAAACATATGTGTAAGGTAATTTTTTCCAAACTGCTCCCATATTATTTATATTTTGTTCATCTTTAAAAGCGTGAATGACTGATCCAGATCCTAAAAACAGTAAAGCTTTAAAAAAAGCGTGAGTAAACAAATGAAACATTGCTATATTGTAAGCTCCTACCCCAGTAGCAAAAAACATGTATCCTAGCTGACTACAAGTTGAATAAGCTATAATTTTTTTTATATCTGTTTGAACAAGAGCTACAGTAGCAGCAAAAAAAGCTGTACTCATACCAACAATTGTTATGACATTAAGTGCTAGTTCAGAATATTCATATATAGGTGAACATCTAACGACTAAAAAAACACCTGCAGTAACCATTGTTGCTGCATGAATAAGAGCTGAAACAGGAGTTGGACCTTCCATTGCATCTGGTAACCAGGTATGAAGCATTATTTGAGCTGATTTACCCATCGCCCCAACAAATAAAAGTAGACAAATTAAATCTATAGCATTCACTTGAATTCCTAAAAATACAAGATTTTTATCAATGATACTTGGAATTAATTCAAAAACTTCTGAATAATTTACAGTCCCAAATAAATAAAAAATTAAAAAAATCCCTAAAGCAAATCCGAAATCTCCCACTCTATTTACAACAAAAGCTTTTATTGCAGCAGCATTAGCAGTTTCTTTCTTAAACCAAAAACCTATTAAAAAATAAGAGCATAGACCAACTCCTTCCCATCCAAAAAATAGTTGTATAAAGTTATCTGAAGTTACCAACATCAACATTGCAAAAGTAAATAGAGATAAATAGGCCATAAATCTTGGTTTGTGAGGATCGTGAGACATGTATCCAATAGAATAAATGTGAACTAAAGATGAAACTGAAGTTACTACAACCAACATGATTGCTGATAGAGAATCTATTTTCATTGACCAATTAACATCTAAAGTACCTGAACTTATCCAAGTAGCTATTATGATGTTATCTTGATATTGATTAAAAATAACTTGGTATAAAACAAAAGCTGATAGAACAGCAGATATTGATACCATTAAACTAGTTATTATTTCTGAATTCCTATCCCCAATTAATTTTCCAAAGAACCCAGATATAATAGAAGCTATTAAGGGTAACGCTATAATAGAAATTTCCATTTTATCCCTTTAATTTATCTATTTGCTCAACTCTAATTGTGCCTGAATTCCTGTAATAAACAACTATAATTGCTAAACCTATAGCTGCTTCAGCTGCAGCCACTGTCAAAATAAATAAGGTAAAAATTTGCCCAGATAAGTCGTTTAAATAAATTGAAAAAGAAACTAAGTTAATATTTACAGCCAACAAAATTAATTCTATGCTCATTAATATTACAATAATATTTTTTCTATTTAAAAAAATCCCAACTACACCAATGGTAAAAATTACAGCACCTAGTGTCAGATAATGTCCTAATCCTATCTCAGTCATCAATTTTAACTCCTTTATTTGACTCCACTTTTAGTACCTCTACTCCTTCAGATCTTTCTCTAGAAATTTGTTTAATATAACTTTGTTTTTTTATACCTTCTCTTTGTCTATATGTAAGAACAATTGCTCCTATCATTGAAATTAATAAAATCATTCCACTCATCTGAAAAATATGAATATAGTCAGTATATAAAACTTGACCTAAAGAATGTGTGTTACTGATATTATTGTTTAAAGTCATATTTGATGGATCAATTAAATCTGGTTTATATTTCCATCCACCTACAACAATTATTAATTCAAAAAAAATAATTGCACTTATAATTAACCCAATGGGTATATGACTTGAGCTAGATTTTGACGAAAACCATTGATTTTTTTGTTGAGCAACATTTAACATCATTACAACAAATAAAAATAAAACAGCTACTGCCCCTACATATACGATCAACATTATCATACCCAAAAACTCTGCTCCAATCATTATGAAGAGACAAGATATACTTATAAAATCTAATATAAGAAAAAAAACCGAATGTACTGTATTTTTTGAGGCTGTCACCATGATCGCTGAAATAACAGCAATTATGGAAAAAAAATAAAAAAAAATTGAATGAGCCATCATGATTTATCTATAGGGATTGTCAGTTTTAATATTTGCAGCTAAAATATTTTCCCATCTATCACCATTATCTAAAAGTTTATCTTTGGTATAATAAAGTTCTTCCCTAGTTTCTGTTGAAAATTCGAAGTTTGGTCCTTGAACTATCGCATCTACAGGACAAGACTCCTCACACAGCCCACAATAAATACATTTCATCATATCAATATCATAACGAGTAGTTTTTCTACTTCCATCTGACCTTTCAGCAGACTCTATTGTTATCGCCTGAGCAGGACATACTGCTTCACATAATTTGCATGCAATACATCTTTCTTCTCCATTAGGATATCTACGTAAAGCATGCTCACCTCTAAATCTTGGACTGATTTTACCTTTTTCAAATGGATAATTAATAGTTTTTTTAGATTTGAAAATTTCCTTGATGGCTATAAAAAGCCCACCAATAAAATCTGTCATTAAAATAGTTTTAAAAAATCTTGTAATTTTCATTTATATTGTTGGTAATAGATTAAAATAAAAAAGATAACTTGCTGTTAACACAACATAAGTTAAAGATAATGGAAGAAAAATTTTCCAACCAAGTCTCATTAATTGGTCATATCTATATCTAGGTACTATTGCTTTAACTAAAGCGAATAAAATAAATAATAGTAAAATTTTTAAAATTAACCAAATAGCTCCTGGTACTAAGTTGAATGGATAAAAGTCTAATGGAGATAACCATCCACCTAAAAATAAAATTGAACCCAAAGCACACATCAATAAAATATTTGCATATTCTCCTAGCCAAAACATTGCATACATCATTCCAGAATATTCAGTTTGATATCCAGCGACTAATTCAGCTTCTGCTTCAGGTAAATCAAATGGTGGTCTATTAGTTTCAGCTAGGGCTGAAATAAAAAATATAATAAACATTGGAAATAATGGAATTATAAACCATAATTTTTGTTGGGCTAAAACTATATCATTAAGATTTAATGACCCCACACAAAGCAAAACATTTATAATAATTATGCCTATTGAAACCTCATAGGACACCATTTGTGCTGCAGACCTAATAGCTCCTAAAAAAGGGTATTTTGAATTTGATGCCCAGCCACCCATGATAATTCCATAAACACCTAATGACGAGACTGCAAAAATATATAAAATACCCACATTAATGTTAGACAAAACTTGATTTTCATTAAATGGTATAACAGCCCAAGCGATTAAGGCTAAAGTCATTGTAATTATTGGTGCGATAATAAATATTACTTTATTTGAACTTGCAGGAATAATTATTTCTTTAAATATATATTTTAATGCATCAGCAAGTGACTGTAGTAAACCAAACGGTCCAACAACATTAGGGCCCTGTCGTTTTTGGACAAATGCCCAAACTCTTCTATCCAACCAAACTATCATAGCAACAGAAACTAAGACTGGGATTAATAAAAATAAAACCTTATAAACTTCCTGAAAAATTACATTT
This sequence comes from uncultured Pelagibacteraceae bacterium, assembly GCA_902556265.1. GTDB lineage: Bacteria > Pseudomonadota > Alphaproteobacteria > Pelagibacterales > Pelagibacteraceae > Pelagibacter. Next base: position 31,491 of record CACDVM010000005.1, on the reverse strand, counting down.
ATATATTCCATTTTTAGCCTTCAGTTCCTGTACGCTTAAAATTTATTTTTGCATTATTGCAATCCAACATTGTTTTAGATGAACGTGCAATAACATTTGAAAAATAATAATCTTTAAATGTTATAATTAAATTTTCGTTTACAAAATTATTTTTGTTAGTTTCTTTGATTGCACCCAAATTTTGCTTTTCTTTTTTAAGATTTAAATAATTAAACATGCTACTTTCTAATTCTTCCTTGTCATTAAATAACTTTCTGTTATTCATTAATTCAGCTAAATCATTTATTATTTGCCAATCTTCTTTTGCTTCTCCTGGGGGGTAAGATGCTTTATATGCTTTTTGAATTTTTCCCTCTAAATTTGTATAATGACCTGATTGTTCAGTATATGCAGCTCCTGGAAGAATAATATCAGCTATTTCAGCTCCTTTATCACCATGGCTTCCTTGATAAATTATAAATTCGTTCTTTTTTTTAAAGTTTAAACTATCCTGTCCGAGAAGGTAAACTAATTCAAACTTATTTTCATTCAGTTCTTTTATTAATTCGTTATTTTCATTTACAATATCTAAATCAAAATTACCTACAGATGAAGCATCTGCAGATAATATGTTAAATGGGTTCCAATCCTCAGAAAATTTATTATTTTTTGATAAAAAATCTTTCAATGCATAAAATAAAAAGTCTGCAGATTTAATCTTTAAAAATGACTCTCCCAGTATTATCATGGGTTTTTTTGAGTCTATTATATTATTTGATATATCATTTTTATTTTCAATAATATCTTTTATAGTCTGTGTTTTTCCATCAAGACTTTCGTATGGATAAGTTAAATCACCAACCTCGTTCAAAGAGATTATTTTTGTTTTGTTATTTAAATAAGCTTTACGAATTCTTGCATTAAGCATTGTCGCCTCATACCTTGGATTTGTACCAATTAATAAAATTAAGTCTGCTTCCTCTATTCCATTAATTAAAGAATTAAATAAATAATTTTCTCTCATAGAGCAATCTATAAAACTTTGTGATGATCGAGACTCATACCTGTTACTATCGATTGTTCTGTCAAAAAATTCTTTAAAAGTAAAACTTGCTTCCATATTCGCAAGATCGCCTACAAAACCACATATTTTTTCTTTATTTGTATTTAATATTTTCGACTTAATAATCTTATAAACTTCACTCCATGAAGCTTTTTCAAATTTGTTGTTATACTTAATATAAGGCGTATCAAGTCTCTGGTTCAACAATCCGTCACAAGCATATCTTGTTTTATCTGATATCCATTCTTCATTAATATCTTCATTTATAATTGGCAAAACTCGTTTAACCTCCCAATCATAAGTATCAACTCTAATATTAGAACCAACTGCATCCATTACATCAATAGTTTCTGTTTTTTTTAATTCCCATGGTCTAGCTTCAAAAACATACGGTTTGGATGTCAATGCTCCAACAGGACAAAGATCAATAACATTTCCAGATAATTCAGATTGAATAGATTGTTCCAAATATGTTGTGATTTGCATATCTTCTCCCCTTCCAATAGCACCTAATTCAGGAACGCCTGCAATTTCAGTTGCAAATCTAATACATCTTGTGCAATGGATGCATCTAGTCATTTGAGTTTTTATAAGGGGACCCATATTTTTATCAGGAACAAATCTTTTATTTTCTTTAAATCTTGACTTGTCAATTCCATAAAACATTGATTGATCTTGAAGGTCACATTCACCACCCTGATCACATACAGGACAATCCAAAGGATGATTGGCTAATAAAAATTCCATTACACCCTTTCTTGATTTTTCAATTTTAGGAGTATTAGTTTTAATAACCATTCCATCAGCTGCTGGCATTGCACATGAGGCTACAGGTTTGGGAGATTTTTCCATTTCAACTAAGCACATTCTACAGTTACCAGCTATTGATAATTTTTCATGATAACAAAATCTTGGAATTTCAGCTCCGGCTTTTTCACATGCTTGAAGAACAGTCAATCCCTCTTCAACTTCAACTTCAATATCATTAACTTTTAATTTAAGCATTTTTATCTAATAAGTGTTGATCTACCAAGTAAGGTATATTTTTATTTTCTTTTACTATTGGATCGAATTTGTTTCTTTTTTTTATTTCATCTTTAAAATGTCTTAATAAACCTTGTACTGGCCAAGATGATCCTTCTCCAAAGGCACAAATAGTATGACCTTCTATTTGTTTTGTTACATCGCCCAACATTTCCACCTCGTCTTTAGATGCCTCTCCTTTAGCCATTCTTTCCAGCATTCTCCACATCCAGCCAGATCCTTCCCTACACGGTGTACATTGACCGCAGCTCTCGTGTTTATAAAACCTAGCTATTCTTGCCATACATTTTATGATGTCTTGATCTTTATTAATTACAACTATTCCTGCTGTTCCTAATCCACTTTTTTCAGCCACTAAGGAGTCAAAATCCATAGTTAATGTCTCACATTTTTCTTTAGGAATTAAAGGCATTGATGAACCTCCTGGAATTACAGCTTGTAAATTATCCCAACCACCGACAACACCTCCAGCATGAATTTCAATTAGTTCTTTCAATGATATGTTCATTTCTTCTTCTACATTACACGGATTGTTTACATTACCAGATATGCAAAAAATCTTAGTACCAGTATTTTTTTCTCTACCTAATGAAGCAAACCATTTTCCTCCTCTTCTTAGTATTGTCGGGACAACAGCTATAGTTTCGACGTTATTAATTATTGTAGGACATCCATAAAGACCTATTAATGCTGGAAAAGGTGGTTTCAATCTTGGTTGACCTTTGTTACCTTCTATGCTCTCAAGTAATGCTGTCTCTTCACCGCAAATATAGGCTCCAGCACCATAATGAATAAAGATATCTAAATCCCACCCAGTTCCTGCAGCATTTTTACCAATTAAATTTTTTTTATAAGCTTCATTAATTGCTGCTTGAAGTTTTTGTCCATCAACAAAATATTCACCTCTAATATAGATATAACAAACATGAGCTTGAACCGCAAAGGAAGCCAACAAACATCCTTCAATTAATTTATGGGGTTCAAATCTAAATATATCTCTGTCTTTACAAGTGCCTGGTTCTGACTCGTCTCCATTGATTACCAAATAATGAGGTCTTGAACCAACTTCTTTTGGTGCAAAAGACCATTTTAGTCCTGTGGGGAAACCAGCTCCTCCTCTTCCTCTAAGTTGTGATAATTTAATTTCATCAATTATCCAATCTCTACCTTTGTCAATTAAATCTTTAGTATTGGTCCAATCACCTCTTTTTTCAGATGAAATAATATCTGTTCCTAAATCATTATATAAATTTTGAAAAATTCTATCTTGATCTTTAAGCATTTTTTAAATCCATAAGCGTTTTTCTACTGTTTTCAGGTTCATTATTTATTCTTCCTCTATAAGAACCTGGTTTAGGTGTTTCACCCTTTAAGATTTTATCTAAAATTTTTAAAGTTTTTTCTTTATCCAAATCTTCAAAATAATCATCATTAATTTGCATCATAGGAGCATTGACACAAGCACCTAGACATTCAACTTCCATCCAAGAACAATTTTTGTTACTTGATAACTCAGACTCGTTTTCTGAAATTTTTTCTTTACATGCTTCAACTAGCTTATAAGCACCTCTAATCATACATGGAGTTGTTGTACAAACTTGAACAAAATATTTCCCTACAGGCGCTAAATTATACATTGTATAGAAAGTAGCAACTTCATAAACTTTTATGTAAGGCATATCTAAAAACTTTGCGATATACTTCATTGCAGCTAAAGGTATCCAATTATTATTTTGTCTTTGAGCTATATAAAGTAAAGCCATTACTGCACTTTGTTGTTTACCTTTAGGATAATTGGCGATAATAGCATTTGCAGCTTCTAATGATGAAGAATTAAATTCAAATTTTTCAGGTTGCTCTTTGGCTGGTCTTCTTAAACTCATCTATCCACCTCTCCAAATACAATATCTAAAGATCCTAAAACAGCAGGAACATCTGCCAACATGTGACCTTTAATTAGATAATCCATTGATTGCAAATGAGAAAATCCAGGTGCTCTAATTTTGCATTTATATGGTTTACTTGATCCGTCAGAAATTAAATAAACACCAAACTCTCCTTTAGGTGCCTCTACTGCAGTATAGATTTCATCTTTTGGAACACGGTATCCCTCAGTAAATAATTTAAAATGATGTATTAAAGCTTCCATTGACTGTTTAATCTCTTTTTTTGAGGGTGGAGATATTTTTCCATCAAAAGTTTTAATTGGTCCTTTTTCCATTTTAGCTAAACACTGTTTGATTATAGAAACGCTTTCTTTCATTTCTTCAATTCTGCATAAATATCGATCATAACAGTCTCCATTTTTACCTACTGGAATTTTAAATTCTAATTGCTCATAACAATCATAGGGTTGAGATTTCCGAAGGTCCCAAGGAATACCAGAACCTCTAATCATCACACCTGAAAATGAGTAATCAAGGGCATCTTCTTTGGTAACAATGCCAATATCAACATTTCTTTGTTTAAAAATTCTATTATCAGATAACAAGCTTTCAAGATCATTAATAATTTTAGGAAAACTCTCACAAAATTTGGCAATATCATTTTCTAAACCTGCTGGCAAATCTTGATGAACACCTCCTGCTCTAAAGTAATTTGCATGTAATCTTGAACCAGATGCTCTTTCATAAAATGTCATAAGAGTCTCTCGTTCCTCAAATCCCCATAATGATGGAGTTAATGCACCAACATCTAAAGCTTGTGTTGTTACATTTAAAATATGACTTAAAATTCTTCCAATTTCACAAAACATCACTCTAATAAATTGAGCTCTAATAGGAACGTCTATATCTAAAATTTTTTCAATCGCTAAAGCAAAAGCATGTTCTTGATTCATAGGTGCTACATAATCAAGTCGGTCAAAATAAGGGACAGCTTGCATATAGGTTTTGTTCTCTATTAATTTTTCAGTTCCTCTGTGTAATAAACCTATATGTGGATCAGCTTTTTCCACAACTTCACCATCTAATTCTAAAATCAGTCTTAAAACACCATGCGCTGCTGGATGTTGTGGGCCAAAATTTAAATTTAAATTTTTAATTTTTTTTGTCATTAATGTCTTTTTGTTCCTGTATATATTTAGTTCCTTCCCAAGGACTCTCATAATCAAAATTTCTATAATTTTGCTCTAATTTAACTGGTTCACTAATAACTTTTTTTTTATCTTCGCTATATCGAACTTCAGAATGACCAGTTAAAGGAAAGTCTTTTCTTAACGGATGACCTTCAAAACCGTAATCTGTTAAAATTCTTCTCAAATCCGGGTGGTCTTTAAAATTTACACCATACATATCAAAAACCTCTCTTTCCATCCAGTTTGCTGAAGGAAAAATTGATGTTAAAGAATTGATTACTTCCTTTTCACCTATAAAGTAATTTAAAATAATTCTTTGATTAAATTCATGACTTAAAAATAAGTACACAATTTTAAATCTTTGAGATTGCTCTGGAAAATCTACAACTGTAATATCTATTAATTGTCTAAATTTGGTATCTTTATTTGTTTTTAAAAATAAAGTCACATCAATTAAATCCTCCTTATCTATCTCAATATATATTTGATTATGTTTAATCTCAGTTTTGTTTATTTTTGTTGTTAACTCTGAATTTATTTTTTTTTCTAAATCAATTAAATTTTTCATTTATCTTTCCCAAGAACCTTTATTTCTTATTTTTTTTTGTAACTGCATTATTCCATATAATAAAGACTCAGCTGATGGTGGACATCCTGGAACATAAATATCAACAGGCACAATACGATCACACCCTCTTACTACAGAATATGAATAATGATAATAACCTCCTCCATTTGCACAACTTCCCATTGATATCACGTACCGTGGTTCTGGCATTTGATCATAAACCTTTCTAAGTGCAGGTGCCATTTTATTTGTCAATGTTCCTGCTACTATCATCACATCTGATTGTCTAGGTGACCCTCTTGGAGCTGCACCAAATCTTTCTAGATCATATCTTGGCATAGCTGTTTGCATCATCTCAACAGCACAACAAGCAAGTCCAAAAGTCATCCAATGCAAAGAACCTGACCTTGACCAATTTATTAAATTATCTAACGAAGTTGTTATAAAACCATTTTTACTGAAATCTTCAGCTAATTGTTTAAATTCTTCGGGGACTTGTTCTAACTTATTAGTCATTTATTTTTATAATTATTCCCAGTCTAGAGCACCTTTTTTCCATTCATAAATAAAACCAACAGTTAATATGAATAAAAAAATCATCATTGATGAAAAACCTAGGACTCCAATATTTCCTAATGATATTGCCCACGGAAATAAAAATGCAATTTCTAAATCAAAAATTATAAATAGAATTGCAACTAAATAAAATCGTACATCAAATTCCATTCTTGAGTCCTGAAAAGGTTCGAATCCACATTCATACGCAGATAGTTTTTCCGGATCTGGATTCTTGGGAGAAAGAATAAAATTTATTACAATAAATGCACAACTTAATCCTAAAGCAATTATTAAAAATATAATTATAGGTAAATAATCTTTTAAAAAATCCGCAGTCATGGTCGAATATATATCATTTTTTAAAGGTTGATGAAGTGTAGATAGGTCACATTATTGAAAATATACACTAGTATTGATAACGATTATCAATGAAAAATATCACTTATTTTTGAGGCATTAAAAGTGGCGGGAGTGAAGGGACTCGAACCCTCGACCTATCGCGTGACAGGCGATCGCTCTAACCAACTGAGCTACACCCCCACTTTAAAAAATATTTTGGTGGGCAGTAAAGGACTCGAACCTTTGACCCCCTCGGTGTAAACGAGATGCTCTACCAACTGAGCTAACCGCCCCAATACCAAAATACTGTGTTTTATATCTTTTAGTACAATAACGTCAAGATTTATTAGTGATTAAAACTCTTTATAGATTGCTTTTAAAAAAAATTATTTCTTTTTAAAATTATTTATAAACATTTCAACACCTATTCCAAAAAATACTGATAGATAAATTAAAGCTGGCACATATAGTCTAGTTTTACCATACCATCCAAAAAGCCCAATATAGTATAAAATAGATAAAGATATTAAACAAAGCTCATAATATTTTTTATTTCTAAATAAGTAAATAAAACCTAAGAGAGAAAAGAGGTATATAATTAAAGTGTAAAAAATTCTAAAGGGAATCAGTTTTTTATGAGTCTCTGTATATACAAAGCTTACTTTTCCTTCTTGTTTACCTCTATACTCATTATAAAAGTAATTAAAAGTAGGATTTAAAACAATGAGGTGCAAAGTTTTTTCAATAATTTTTTTAGATGTTATAATTGGATTATCAAATAAAATTTCAAATTGTCTTTGATTTAAATAATCAAAGTATTTGTTCTTTTCATACTCATTTAAAAAATAATTCCTTAGTTCCAATGTAGATTTAATTTTATCTAAATTTAATTCGTTATTAAATTTTAAATTATTTTTTTTTGCCCATTGTACAGTTTTTTTTACCTCATAAAGTCTAGCCTCCTCAACTGATATATCAAATTTTTCAGCAATAATATCTGTACAAAAATATGTGTGGATTGCATACTTGCCTTCAGATGGATAAATATAAAAAGTATTTGTTTTATAAAAATTATATGATCCAATTAAAACTGCTATTAATGTATATCCTGTAGTAATTCCAAAAAAAGGTTGAAATATTTTTTTTTTAAACAAAAATGAATAACAAATTAGTATTGGTAATATATAAAATATTGCTCCTGATCTTTGGAGGAAAGCAAATCCAACTAAAAGTCCAATTATAAAATTATGAAAAAAATTCTTATTTTTTTCTAAAAGTTTTCCAAAAATAATTAATTGAAGAGAAAAGTATATCGACTCTGTCCAAAAAGAAGAATGATATTGAAATATAGTAAGTTCAATTGATAAAAATAGAATTATATAAAAAAAAGATTTTTCTGGTACGATTTTAATTAACGATTTTGAAAAATAAAATAATGAAAAAAAGTAAATGAATGATTGAAATATTAGGAAAGGTAATTTGCCTCCTAAATTAACTTTTGGTATTGGGTTATTGCCATCATCATCAATAAGGTCATATCCTGTTACCAGTGAATAAAGAGCTACTATTCTTTGATGTAAAGGCTTTGTGTATGTCACATCACCAGATAAAAAAAAGTTTTTACCTTCTCTTGTTTCTTCTGCTATCCTATCTCCTAATCTCCAATGATAATATGTTTCGTCTTTAATTAATTGGTGGGTATAACCGTCAGAAGTATAATTATCATATTTATTTATGTAATAAGAACTAAGTAAAACTGATAAAAAAAATCCAGATAAAATTAAAAATAAAGACCATCTAAATTTTTTATTTTTATTAAAAAACATTTAAAAGTTCACTAAATTGAAATAAATTAATTTCTAAACAATTAAGAAATTCATCTTAAAATAGATTAAATTTACTGGATACTAGCCTGTGATTTTTCATCTTTTTTTGCTATATCAACTTCTACCCATTCGGTCTTTTTAAGTTCTTTAGTTAAAGCTATTTTTAACACTTCGTCTGCAAATTCAACTGGAGTAATTTTTATTTCATCAATAATCTTTTTTGGCATATCAACTAGATCTTTTTCATTTTCTTTCGGAATTAACACCTCTTTGATACCGGCGCGGTGTGCAGCTAATAATTTTTCTTTTAGTCCGCCTATCGGTAGTACTTGACCTGTCAATGTAACTTCTCCAGTCATAGCCAAATCTCTTCTAACAGGAATACTAGTTATTGAGGATACTATAGATGTGACCATTCCAATACCTGCTGATGGTCCATCTTTTGGCGTTGCCCCTTCTGGTACATGTATGTGAAAATCTTTCTTTTCAAATAATGGTGGAATAATTCCATATTCTAAACATTTTGATCTTACAAATGATTTTGCAGCCTTAACTGACTCTTGCATTACGTCACCCAATTTACCAGTAATTTGCATTCTGCCTTTGCCTGGCATTGTAACCGTTTCAATTTTTAAAATTTCACCACCATACTCTGTCCACGCTAATCCAGTAACAATTCCTATTCTATTTTCAGACTCTAACTCACCAAATTTGAATTTTGGCACTCCAAGAAAATCAGATAAATTTTTTGTATTAATGCTAACTTCTTTTTCTTCTCCAGCAACGACTTTTTTTACTACTTTTCTTGCTACTTTCGAGATTTCTCTTTCAAGATTTCTAACACCAGACTCTTTTGTGTAACTTCTAATTATTTCTTGAATTATATCATTACCTAAATTCATTTCTTTATCCTTAACTCCGTTATCTTTAATCTGTTTTGGAAGTAAATACTTATTAGCAATATTTATTTTTTCATCCTCTGTATAACCAGCCAATCTAATAACTTCCATTCTGTCTAATAAAGGTGGTAATATATTTAATGTGTTGGCTGTAGTTACAAACATTACATCAGATAAATCATAATCAACTTCTAAATAATGATCATTAAACGTTGTGTTTTGTTCTGGATCTAAAGCTTCCAACAATGCTGAGGAAGGATCACCTCTATAATCATTCCCAATTTTATCAATTTCATCTAATAAAATTAATGGGTTTTTAGTTCCAGCTTTTTTCATCATTTGAATAATTTTTCCTGGTAAGGAGCCGATGTATGTTCTTCTGTGACCTCTTATTTCAGCTTCATCTCTCATGCCACCTACTGACATTCTTACAAATTCTCGATTAGTTGCTTTAGCAATAGATTTACCTAGAGAAGTTTTTCCAACTCCAGGAGGTCCAACTAAGCATAAAATTGGTCCCTTAATTTTTTTCATCCTTTTTTGAACAGCTAAAAATTCAATAATTCTCTCTTTAACTTTTTCTAAACCAAAATGATCTTTATCAAGTATATTTAATGCTTTAGTTAAATCTATGTCAACTTCACTTTTCTTGTGCCATGGCAAATCTATCATCCAATCTAAGTAATTTCTCACAACTGTTGCCTCTGCAGACATTGGACTCATGTTTTTTAATTTTTTAAGTTCTTGAAGACATTTTTTTTCAACTTCTTTAGGCATCTTTGCTTTGAGTATTGATTTATTTAAACTTGTACTTTCATCTTTACCATCTTCTATCTCTCCTAGCTCTTTTTGAATTGCTTTGAGTTGTTCATTCAAATAATACTCTCTTTGAGTTTTTTCCATTTGCGTCTTTACTCTTCCTCTAATTTTTTTTTCAACACCAATGATACTAGTTTCGTTTTCCATTAGCTTAATAATAGTATTTAGTCTTTTCTTCACATCAGATGTTTCAAATATTTGTTGTTTTTCTGAAATAGTGGCATTGATATGAGATGCTATATTGTCTGCTATATTTGAGGGGTCTTTTAATTCTTTGATCGTATTAATTGTTTCAGTTGAAATCTTTTTGTTAATAGATGTTAATTTTTCCAATCTTCTCACAGCGGTTACCGCTAAAGGAAATAAATCTTCGTCTTTGTTGATCAAATCACTATAAGCCGCAAAATCACATGTAATGAATTTTTCATTATCTTTAAAATCTAATATTTTTACCCTTCTGATACCCTCAACCAAAACTTTCACTGTTCCATCTGGTAATTTAAGAAGTTGAAGAATACTTCCTTCGCAGCCATACATAAAAATATCAGTTTTTTTTGGATCATCAATCTCAGAGTTTTTTTGAGTAACTAAAATAATTTTTTTTTCATTTTTCATAACCTCATTTAGGGCAGAAATAGATTTGTCTCTTCCTACAAAAAGAGGAATTACCATGCTTGGGAATACTACAATGTCTCTTAATGGTAATAATGGCAGTGAAATTTTAACATCCATGAGGAATAATATGGATATTATATCTCATAATGCAATACCTTTTTCTTATTTATTAAGGTTATTAAGCCGCTGATGTTTTGCCAGTTTTTGATTTATTGTCAGTTTTTGAGTGGACTACTATTGGCTGAGTTTGTCCTTTAACAGAAGATGCATCTATAATAACTTCTTCAATGTTATCTTGACTCGGTAGATCATACATAGTTTTTAATAATATATTTTCTAATATCGATCTCAAACCTCTTGCACCTGTTTTTTTTCTAATTGCTTTAAGAGCAATTTCTTTCAATGCAGTATCTTTAAATGTTAATTTTGCACCATCGAGTTTAAACAATTCTTGATATTGTTTGGTAAGAGAGTTTTTTGGTTCTTGAAGAATTTTAATTAAAGATTTTTCGTCTAGATCCTCTAAAGTTGCAATCATTGGTAATCTTCCAATAAACTCTGGTATTAAACCATACTTCAATAAATCTTCTGGTTCTAAACTTTGCATCCACTCTCCAGTTTTCTTTTCTTGAGAATTTTTAACGTCCGCTCCAAACCCAATTGAAGTTCCTTTATCTCTTTGAGATATAATTTTATCTAGTCCAGCAAACGCACCACCACAAATAAATAAAATATTTGTAGTATCAACTTGTAAAAATTCTTGTTGTGGATGCTTTCTTCCACCTTGAGGAGGGACACTCGCTACAGTTCCTTCCATAATTTTTAATAATGCTTGCTGAACACCTTCGCCAGAAACATCTCTTGTAATAGAGGGGTTTTCAGATTTTCTACTTATTTTATCTACTTCATCAATATAAACTATTCCTCTTTGGGCTTTTTCCACATTATAATCAGCAGCTTGTAATAATTTTAAAATAATATTTTCAACATCTTCTCCTACATAGCCAGCTTCTGTTAATGTTGTTGCGTCTGCCATAGTAAACGGAACATCTAAAATTCTTGCTAATGTTTGTGCTAAAAGAGTCTTTCCACATCCTGTTGGACCAACCAATAATATATTAGATTTTGCAAGCTCAACATTTTTACTTGTTTTGCTTTCATAATTTAATCTTTTATAATGATTATGAACTGCAACAGACAAAACTTTTTTTGCATGAGACTGGCCTATTACGTAATCATCTAAAACATTACATATTTCTTTTGGCGAAGGTAAACCATCTTCATGTTTGACAAAAGTATCTTTACTTTCTTCTTTTATAATATCCATACAAAGTTCAACACACTCATCACATATGAATACTGTTGGACCAGCTATTAATTTTCTCACTTCATGTTGACTTTTTCCACAAAAGGAACAGTAAAGGATATTTTTATTATTTGTGCTCATAATTTTTTAACGAATCAATAAGATTACTTTATTATAGATGACTCATACTAATCAAGATTTGAATATAAAAATTTCAATATATTGTGTGTTAAGATCTTTTTTCTACTACTTCGTCTATTAAACCAAAAGACTTAGCGGTTTCTGCCGTCATAAAATTATCTCTTTCAAGAGCAGATTTGATTTCTTCAACAGTTTTTCCAGTATGTTTTGAATAAATTTCATTTAATCTTTTTTTCAAAGAAAGTACTTCATTGGCATGAATTTCAATATCAGTTGCTTGACCTTGAAACCCTGCAGACGGTTGATGAACCATTATTCTAGAATTTGGTAAAGAAATTCTTTTTCCTTTAGTACCAGCACTTAACAAAAAGGAACCCATTGAAGCAGCTTGACCAATGCATAATGTTGAAATATCAGGCTTGATATATTGCATAGTGTCATAAATACCTAAACCTGCAGTGACTAATCCTCCTGGGCTATTAATGTATAAATAAATTTCTTTTTTAGGATCTTCTGCCTCTAAAAATAAAAGTTGTGCTGTGACTAGCGAGGCGACATTATCATTAATTTGGCCAGTTAAAAAAATAATTCTTTCTTTTAATAGTCTTGAATAAATATCATATGCTCGCTCACCTTTGTTAGATTGTTCTACTACCATGGGAACTAGATTACTCATATGTTCGGATATTTTATTTGTCATAAGTTGATTCGTTTTACTTATACAACTTGAGATTACTTTTTGCTAACTTTTTTTATTTTTTTAACTGATGATTTAATTTTTGATGATTTTGGCTTAGTTTTGCTCTCTAAAGATTTTTTACTCACAACCTTTTTTTCAGGTTTTCTTTGTTCTTTAAGTTCTTTATCAAGCTGTTCTTTTTGAGATTGTTTTAAAATTTTTTCTGCTTCATTCTTTGTAATTTCTTTTTTATTTGCTTTAGCTTTTTCTTTAATAGTGCTTATTATTTTATCTTCATAAACTGTTCCTCTGAGGCTTGCAATCGCAGATGGGTTTTTTTGATAAAAGTCCATTACCATCTTTTCTTGTCCCGGCATCATCCTAATTTGTTTTTGAACCTCAGTTTGTAATTCTTGTTCAGTAACTTTAATTTTATTTTGTTCCCCAAACTCATTAAGTATCAAACCAACTTTAATTCTTTTTTTTGCTATTTCCTCAAAATTTTTTCTATTATTTTTTGCATCTTCTTCAGACATGCCTTGCGAAAGGATTTTTACTTCCTCTTCAATTAAATTTTCAGGTATTTCTTTAACTTTAAATTTTTCAAGTTCTTTTAAAATTTGATTTTTAGAAAACCTATCTAAAGAGTTTTTATATTCATCATTGATTTGTTTTGAAATTAAAGTCTTAAGGTCGTTTAAATCCTTTGCTCCTAGGTTTTTTGCAAACTCATCATTTATTTTTACATCTTCTGGATTCTTTACATTTGTTATTTTACACTTAAATTTTGCAATCTTATTAATTAAATCCTTCTCAGGAAAATTTTCCGGTAATGTTGCCTCAACAATTTTTTCATCACCTTTTTTTACTCCAATCAATTGTTTATCAAAACCTTTTAAAAATAAATCTTTTCCTAAAGTAAGTTGAGTATTTTTTCCTTCTCCTCCTTTAAAAGGTTTATCTTCAACAGTTGCAGTATAATCAAAAATTACTAAGTCTTTATCAGCAGCTTTTGTTTGATCGGGTGCATCTTTAAAGTTAGGTTGATTTTTTGCAATATCTTGAATTCTTTTATCAGTTTCCTTTTGATCAATCTTAACTGAATAATCATCGAACTTTATATTTTCTATAAATTTTACCTCTACTTTAGGAAGTTCTGTAACTGATATTACATACTCTAGATCCTTATCTTCCCCATATGTTTTAAGATTTAGTTTCGGTTGACCTGCGGGTTTTATTTTATTTTCTTCTAAAGCTTTTGTTGATGTATCTTTTAAAACTTTATCTAATACTTCACTAAATATAGCTTGTCCAAATTGTCTTTTTAAAATTTCTCTTGGAACCTTTCCTGGTCTAAATCCTTTTAAATTTACAGTCCCTTTGATTTCCTCATATTTTTGTTCCATATAAGAATTCATAGTATTTTTATCTATAAATACTTTTATATCTTTATTTAAACCCTTTTTATTTTCTACTGTAACTTTCATAAAGTTTTATTGTGGTAGGGCGAAAAGGACTCGAACCTTCACATGTTGCCATATTGGTTCCTAAGACCAACGTATGGACTTAAACCTATAACTACCAACACTCCTTTCCCTACTAGCGTATCCAAAGAACCAAAAACGTATCCACTAACGTAGTCAGTTTTGGTGGGCGTAGAAAGATTTGAACTTTCACCTCTTGCGAGACCAGTTCCTAAGACTGGCGTGTCTACCGTTTCACCATACGCCCAAACGCATTTACTTAATAATGGTGAACTTATAGTAGACATCTTTTATTTCTTCAACACCTTTCTAGAGTTGTGACCAATCAAAGAAGAACCAACTGCACCATTTACAGGTTTCATATTAGCTACTTTCTTCTTATCTTTGTATTCCTCTAAACTAGAAATAGCAGTTTCTAATATCTCATTTGTTGAATGAGTATAGAATGTAAGTGTTGTTTCAATTGCACCGTGACCTGCTAAATCCATTACTGCTTTAGGTGAAACTCCTGCTTCAACTAATCTTGTAATGAAAGTATGTCTTGTGCAATAAGGTGTGTACTCATCACTTAACCCTGCTCTCTCACGATACTTATTCCAAGTGTGTCTGATAGAACTTTTACTTACAGGAAAGAACCTGTTGTTCTCATCTTTAAGAGCAATCTCTCTACGTCTTTTAAAGACATCAAATGCTCTTTTAGTTAATGGAATAGTAGACCAAGTCTGCGTCTTAGGTCTTTTGAATGTAAGAGTTCTCTTACCAAAATCAATCCAGTCAGTAGAAATCTTATTCAATTCACCATCGTGTCGAACACCAGTATCTATAGCTACTGTTAGACAATCTTCCCAAAAGCTATCTTCATATTCTCTGATAACTGCAAAAAGATTTTCTTCCTGCTCTATTGATAGAGGTGGTTTAGGTTTACTTTGGTTTCTTTTTTCATCTTCAATACCAAAGTTTTTCTTACTTGGGTCTAGTGTATCAGAAAGACTAAACAGTCTTTTCTTGATAGCATATGCAGTAATCTGTCTCCACACACCCAGTCTTTTATTGACTGAATTTGTATTAACAGTCTTATACATATTCATCTTTCTATTCACTACTGCTTTAGCACACCACTCTTTGAACTCTAATAAAGTCCATTCACTGGTATGTAAATCTTTCACCATAGGTTTTTTATTTTCCCTCTCAGCGAAAAAATTCATAGTGTCCTGAAAGTATTGTTGCACCAACTGTTGGTGTTTGCCTTTCCAAGTACCCATATCATTAAGCATATCGAATACCTGCTGAAGCGAACCCTCACCTACAGTTTTTGCAGTGTCAGTTTCAAGGAATTTTCTTGAAGCTAACTTCTCAATCATTTGGTTTCTGACAGTTGTTGCAGAAGCTAATTGAGTTTCAAACTGCTCTCTTGCTTTTGCGTCAGTCATATCAGGTGTTATACCCAAATGAATTGTGTGAGTTAAAGTCTTCTCCTTTTCCTCACCATTGTGTCTATACTTCTTAGACTTTTTTATAAACAAAGACTTATCTCTTTTCAGAGAAATTCCTTTCGGAAGTCTATCGCCTATAAGTGCTTTTAGTTTAGCGTTCATATTACATTACTCCTTTCATAGAACGTGCTTGTTTGAATTGTCTATCCACTGTCAATCTGGGTTGGTCTTTCCAATCAGCAGTTGTTCCAATGAATAGTTTTTGAAGTCTTCTACCAAGTGTAGTTAGCTTAACCCAAGACAACCTTTTACTGCCTGTTGGATTAATTATTGCTTCAACAAAACCCAGACCTTTTAAATCTGAAATCATTCTTGAAACACTTGAAGTAGAAATAACAACTCCAAAAAATTGATGGTAATATTCTCTGATTACATTTGTACTTAATTCTTCTGTATCAGGTAGACTACATATTACCTTGAATGTCAGTGATAATTGTAATGGTATTCCATTGGCAAACTGGACATTCTTGTTCGTGCTTTTGCTCACTTCCTGAACAAACACTTTATCAAAGTGAATGTTATTTACTGTGCAACTGTACGACATTCTTCTCCTTTCTATTTAGCTTTAGTACCTTTAACTTATCAGGTTCATTATGAGAGATTTTTGTCTGTGATATTATATTCTCCAACTGATTTTTGTATGGGTCTATGTGTTCAAACAACGGAAGTACTTCAGTTGTTTCTATAAGACCTGAACGTCTAATCTTGTTGAAAGTATATTGGATACAACAGTCACCTATTTTAATTGATGAAGTCCTTTCATACTCATCATCATTGTCTATGGTTCTGTTGAAGAATGGTAGGTCAGCTACTTCGTGTTTGTAAACTAGCTGATTTGGATATTGTGAACGTAAGTCAAACACATAATAATCAAAATCATTTATCTGTCTCCACAACTTACATCTGCAATAGTACCATACTTTGCACGACACCTCTGCTATCGTCATAATGACTTTAGTTAAAGGTTTAGTTTTTAACTTATTATTTTCCATACTTAACTCCTTTTCTAATGGATTTTTGATTGTTGCACAAGTGATTATTGCACCTGTGATTAGAATTGCTATTTGGAATCAATCCAAACTGCGAAAAAATAGATAGAAAACTAATGTAGCTTTCCGACCTATTGTCAGTGACAACCAGAGACTGCATTACTCTAACAAGTCTTCTGGTGTTTCAAGAACAAGAACCTTATTTTCGATTACAGGTCTTTCACCTACTGCAACTACTGTCTTAGCTAGTGCTTCAGCTAATTTGTCTTTGCCTTTGGTGTCCAACATATGACCGAAGTCTGGTGCTTCTTTTACATATTGTATGAACATTATCATTCCTATTTGTTCCAACTTCTAAATAGAAGTTTGTGATTAATAAAAAAATCTTTCCTGTTAAAGGCGTAAGCAACTGATAGAAAGATAGTAAAGGTCAGCTAAGTTCTACTTAATTAAACAATCGTTGCAAAAGTTTAACTGCATTACGCCTACAATTTGATATAGACAATTATTTTTATTCTACAACAGAACACACGTTTTAATTGTTTCAGTGCCACTAAAATTGTTTCAGCGATACTGAAACTTTTAAACCACGTGAAACATTACTTCTTCTTATTAAGTAATTTCAATTCGTCTACGTGGTGTTTCCATTGATTAAATAAAGTGCTGAATACAGAATAGCTTGGTACTTTAGCTTGGTTCTGATTAAAAATATTTTTTACGTATTCTGATTTATGTAATTTCTTAACTGTATATTTTGCCAGTCCTTTTGATTGTGCGTTTTTGTGTTTGTCATAATAATATCTTACAATATTGATAATACTCTCAGAGCCACGCCAGAACTCTTTTTCAATTCTATGTTTACGCCACCTAGTGTCAGTAGAAGTCATACCCTCACATATATAAAGAAACGCTTCTTCAATACTCACATTTAATTCATCACATACTTCTCTTAACTGCATAAAACCAAAGACTTTATAGTCTCTATGTTTCTTGTGTGTTTTAGCCATTTCTACAGGATTAACTAAGTTATGTTTTGCTAAATAACTATTTAATCCAAGACCAATTGCAGACGGTTTTCTCTTTTCTTTATCAGGAACTTCTCTACGTCTTTTAACTTGTTTAGTTGTAGCACCACCTAATATCGTATTGCCTGTAGTTCTTTTCCTATTGTAAGTACCAAGTAATCCACCACCTTTAGGTACAAATGGTGCAAAAGGATTAAATGGAAATCCAGTATTTAGTAAAGATTTATTAATATTTGTTATTGGTTGTAAGTCTTTATTTAACTTCTCTTGTAGTTTAATTATTGGTTTTAAAGGTTCAGATACCTTTGCTTGTACTTCTAATAATTGTTGTTTTAATCTTTGTAATGATTGCTCTTGGTTTCTCTTTACCCTCTCTTGGGTTTCTAGCATTATCTTTTTATAAATATCGTTTGTATGTTTTGATGGTGGTGCAACAGTCTGTATTACTTGCCTGTGACCTGCTTCATTCTCTTTACCAATGTTATCTATTTCATCAGCTATCTTCTTTAAGTCTGCTTGTGTTATTTGTTTTTTAACCATCAATCATATCCAAAGTCTTTTGTATTTCTTTCTTTAGATATGGTATTCTTTCTGCTTTAGCTTCAGGTAAGACTACAAATATATCTCTACCTATTAGTCTGCATAAGCTATCTAAAACTTCTTCTAGCTTCTGTTGGGTTCTTGCTTGGTTTTGTGTATCCATACTTACTTGTATATATCAGACCCACTATGGATATTTCAAGACCCCCACAGGTTTTGTGGAAAGAAATGTATAAATATAGAAAACAGATAATGAGAAAGATAAACGCAAAATTTTTATTTCAGAAAAAATAGAAAAAAATCAAGCAATAAGTACTTCGGTAGTCAATAAGACTAACGCAAAACAAAGTAATCCCTATGTTATTCGCAGAAAAAACGTATCCTGTATACGTTATAGGTGTATACCCTCATAAAATTTATGGGTGTGCCTATGGGGTAAAAAAATTCTGGCGTATATACGTGTACTTGTCAGATTTTTTCTTCTAATTTTTCGTCATAGAAAAACTTATCGTATAACGAATAGTCTACTGCATACGCCAAGAAGTCCTCAACATTGTCTAATATAAACTCTCTAGCCACCTTAGACCTGTCTTTTGGTGGAACTTTAAGTTTCTCTTTGCTTTCTTGCTGTAAATCTGCGTGTACCACAAAATCTTTTATTATTTTCTCTAGCTTATTCTCTGGCTTATGTTTCTTAAAGAGAGCTTTGAGATATATTATTTTAGGTTTTTCCATAACTTTATTTACAATAAGATATACTTATAGTCAGATGTTGTTGGTTTTTCTTATTTCTGCATAAAGATATAACTATAAGTTTTACTATAGTAATATCCTAATAGTGGCACTTAATTAAAATCATCAAAATCAAACAACTTTAAGTGCGTTCTTAACCATAGAAGCTATTTTCTTACTATACTTTGCTCTCTTTCTATTCTGTCTTTTCTTTGCTGTGCTTCTTGCGTATTCACTTGAAGATAACCTTTGGATTACTTTTTCTGGTAAATATCTTTCTCCAGTGACACTAGACTTCTTACCTGATTTAGTTCTCCACTTCTGAGCCGACCAGTTCTTTAAAGACTTCTGTGATGGTGCTAGAGCCATTATTTATAACCCCCACCTGCTTTCTTATATGCTTTAGCAAGTGCCTGTGCTTTACGCCCACTCCACTTACCACTAGGTGTACCGTAAGAATTGCTATTCATTATTCTCTGAAATATACGTTTTCTTAAAGTTGGTTTGGTATAATTACCTGCTTTATTTACAGTTGATTTTTTTGTCATATTTTAATCCAAGAGTTGTCTACTGGGTCTCCAAAGTACTTTTCCATTTCAGCATTAAAGAGTTCTTCTTTACGCATTTTCATAGCTAGTTCTTGGTCTCTTGATAGATGTTTGACCCAATGATTACAGGCAACTTGAAGACAATCTATTCTGTCGTCTTGTGCCAAAGAATGTACTTCTTTTTGTAATCTGCTTAATTGATAGAATAATTGATACCTCAATGCTGTTTCTTGTGGATACAACATATTAGTTTCTTCATAGTCTTTTTTGACTACATATTTATCTACTATCAATCTGTGTTGTGAAATAATTGGTTCTAACGTATCTAATATTCTTCTATGTTTATTAGTCTGTTGATGAACCATTTCAGTCGTACAAGGATATTGCTTTATTAAATAAGGTTTTAATAATGCTTCAAACATTCCCTGTCCGAAATTCTGTTCAATAAGTATTTTATTAACTTTGTGTTTCTTAGCTACATCTACCAATTTAGATAAAGTGTGTTCAGAATAACCTGCATTGAAACCACCAATATCTAATAAATAAATATTACCATTTGCAAATTTAGTGACACAATAGGCAGTCTCATCACGACCTTTACCACTTGGGTCAATTGCCATAACACAACCTGTATATGGAAGCCAAGACCCTTGTATACTCATAGGTCTATAATAAGCGTCTCCTTGTAAACCAACATTAGGTAAATCATTATGTTGTAATTCAGGTGAACTTGCCCAGATAACTTTTTCTGGTGCATTTTCAGGATTACAATTCATAACCACTAAGTCTGATAATTTTAATGGAAACTTATTTAAATCACTTAACGTAGTATCTAATTGATACTGCATATTGAAACCTAGTCTTCCATAACTAGCTTCTCTTTCTAATAAATCTTTTTCGTCAAATCTTGTAGGTTCAGTAGGTTTACCAATTAAATTAATATCCCAAGTATTATTTATTATAGGTGCGAGATTAGAACCATATGATTTAATTTGTTTCTCACTTGGGTATCTAGCAGTCCAATATCTAATCTTATAACCTCTCTCTTGAAGTTTATTATAAATACTCTGTTCACTTTGTGGTGTACCAAGATAAACAATTCTAGAAGTATCTGGTTTAATTACAGCTTCAAATTCTTTAATAGCTTCGGATAACTTGTCTCTCATAAACTGAGTTTGAGTATTTCCTGAAGTTTCAATATCGTCAGCTACAACTAAGTCAGCACGTGAACCTGTAATCTGAGAAGTAATACCTAAAGACTTAACTGTTGGTTGCTGTGAAGCACTTGCAGTATTTACATCAAAACTAATCTTAGATTGTCTTTGTTCGTCTCTTGGATACAAATGTTGAAGTATTGGTATCTCAGATAATAACCTTAAACAGAATGTACTAAAATCGTCTGCTCTATTTTTAGAAGCAGATACAACAAGTATGTTTATATTGGGATTTAATAAAATTCTCCAAAGTACATAACTCGCAGTAATCCAAGATTTCCCTACACCTCTAAATGCAGAAACAATAATCCTACTATCACCATTAGCTATATAATCAGCTATATCGTATTGTATTTTAGTTGGTTCAGGTAAGTTTAAATGTTTCCAAGTGAGATATAAAAAATTTCTAAAATCAGTTAGCTTTGTCAGAAGTTTTTGGTTTTTCATCAAATGGTAGTTCCTCTATTAATTTACTCAGTGGACTGTCCTGTGTAGGTACAGCGTCAATATTATTATCTCTGAGAAACTGTCTAGCTACGTTAAGGTCACTAGATTTTGCTTCTGGGTCTTTAACTCTTTTTAGTAATTCTTCTGCTAAAACTCCGTGTAATTCTTTTAGTTTTTCACTCATTGATTTCTCTCTATTCTTAAAATTTTCATATCGTCACTTAGTTCTGCCTTTACTTTTGAACATATATAAAGAGCATTACTATTACGTGTAGCTATTCTCTTTTTCTCTAAACACTTTTTTACAGAC
Organism: uncultured Pelagibacteraceae bacterium; assembly: GCA_902556265.1. Classification (GTDB taxonomy): domain Bacteria; phylum Pseudomonadota; class Alphaproteobacteria; order Pelagibacterales; family Pelagibacteraceae; genus Pelagibacter. Next base: position 9,797 of record CACDVM010000005.1, on the reverse strand, counting down.
GGCATATACATCATTTCAGTAAGTTTTTGTTCTTGTCCAACAAACATCAATAATGCCATTATTTCTACCATTAGTGTCCACTCCCATTACGAATTAGCTTTTCTACGTCTTCTTGTAATTTTTCTATTTTCTTAGTTGCTTCATTTAATAAAACTTTTGTATGAATATTCTCATCTAGTTGCACTTGATGTTTCTCTAAAATACTTGCGTTCAATTCAATTAACATCAGCATTTCTAAATTTTTAGGTGTCTGTTCTGCTTTCTTTAATAAGTCAGCTTCCATCAATTGCTTTGAAGTTTCTAATGTATTTATTCTTTCTACTATTCCAAAGTACGCCCAAACTCCTACTGCAACTGCAACAACTATACTTATGAGATTTCTCATAGGCATTGCTATTGAAGTATTGTCTGAAATTTTCATACTTTAGACCCAAGTTGTTTACACTCAAACCTAATAGCTAATTTTTCTCTTTCTATATAATCTCTTTCAAATTCTTCTAGTTCTTCTAAACTTCTAAATGTTTGTTGTGCTAGTCCGTATCCTGCATTTACACAATCATAATGATTAGTAAATTGATAACCAGAGACCGTGCTAGATGGACATTGTCCAGTTGCCATACTGCACATATAAAGAATTAATATATATTTCACTTAAAATTTAAAAATCCAACAATTGAAGCTACAAGAGTTCCTACAAATACAAGTACAGCTACTGCACCTTTACCTTTAGAAACATCTTGTCTTAGAGATTTAACTTCTCTCTTTAATTCATTAATACTGTCATTAAGAGTTTTCATTCTCTCAGCACAAATTCTTTCGTGTGCAGAAAGTCTTACGCCTGTAGCTTGTTCAACAAACTCTTTGGCAGTAATCTTTTTTCTTGCCATTAGTATTGTAAGCTAACCCCTCTTATTCTAGCTTCTTTTGAACCTGCTGATTGATTAGCAAATTCTAATTTATATTTTAATTGTGTACCTGCTGTCACTGAAAGGTCATTGACTTTCGCCATTTTAATTCCAGTAGCAAAATCAGGTAAAGCTGTAAGAGTAGCAGTCGAATAGTTTGAACCATTGTCTGCTGATAATTTTAAAATAATATCTGTATTTAGTGCGTTAGTACCTGCATTGTCTTGATAAGTAATTACTGCACCCATTTTGTTAGTTGATGAAACTGTAATTGCATTTCCCTCAAACGAGCCAGTAGCATTGGCAGTTGTACCATAATAAACAGTTGGTGCTGTAAAGTTATCCCAATATAAAGCAGAACCTTTTACAATGTGAATAGCGTCCATTCTTCCTTGAAATCCGTGTGTGCCATCACTTTTAATTCCTATATTAAATGGTCTGCTATCAGCAGAAGTCATATCAATATTGTAATTTGCATTTTGACCTGAGCCGAGAGTTGAACCAGTTTTAACTCCATTTTTAAAAAATCTTATTTGTCCACTTTGTCTTACAACTGCTAAATGATACCAAGTGTCATTTGATAAACTCATATTATCACTTTTAACAGCAGATATGTGAGTTGTTCCACCTTGTCTATAATAGAAAGCCATTTTATTATCACCTTGTTCATAATCCCAAGACATACCATTATAATCTGTCACTGAACCAATACCCCCCATATTTAAAAATGAAGTATTAGAATTGACATTGTTTGTTCTCCAATAAGTTGCCATAGTAAAATCGCCTGTACCAAAATTTAATGGTGTTTCCATAGTAGAATGTGTTGCGTCAATTTTTTGTGAACCATCAAACCAAAAAGCAGAAGTTGAAGCAACTCCTGAAGTAGCACCTATCGGAACATCATTTTGAGTAATATGTTTTCCACCACCACCAAAGGATATTGACACATTATTTCCAGAATAATCTTGAATAGATGTTGAGTTGTTTGAAGCAGAGTTTGATTTTAAATATAATTCTGTTCCTGTTGGCATATTATTTGATACTGACGACACATATTCACCTGTTTCTCTTATGACATTAGTCAAATTCGTTATCCCAGAACTATCTTGAAATACATCAAAGGAAGCCGAGTTAGTATTTGAAGCATTAAGATTTTCTTGTGTATGAACTCTCAACCCCAATGTAGAAATATCATTGACAATTTTATTATCGTCAAAGGTACTAGCATATTGTTGAACACTTGATTGACTTAGTCTTGCGTCTGCAAAAGTGCCTGAAGTGATTTTACCTGCTGATAGATTTGGTATATCAGCTTCTGTAAAGCCACCTGCAATTAAGTCTGCAAGTTCTCTATTTCTTGACATTTACTAACTCTCCTGTGATTTATGATTAAACAACTATTGTATCTGCTTCAGCTTCAGTTAATGGCTCTCCTGCAATTAACTTTGCTTTAGCACTAGCTTTTAATGTAGCTTTTTCTTCAGCTATTTCTTCAAGTGTTGGTAATTCTGACATCTTTGTTTCAATATCAGAAACACTTATAGGTGCAGTTCCATTTAACCATTCAATATTATTTAAGTCTTGTTCAGTTAAACGATACTCTGCGTTTGGATTTATTTCTTGAATTGCTCTATGTACTTTATCTCCAAAATATTCCATTATGCTAATACCTCCATCATTGTCACTCTGTTTTGGTGTATATTTGGACTACCTGCCCAGTTTGTACTGATTATGGCTGAACTATCTTGAACCAAATATTGAAATTTATATTTAACTTCAGAAGTTGTGTTAGGTGAATGTAAAATTGTTGGGTGCCAGTGTTGGGCTACAATTGCCCCATTACCATCATACATATATTGACCAATTTCGTATGCTCTATCTAACATAGCATAACTACCAGAACCAATTTTTGTTTGTAATTCTATTGTATTTCTAGATTCAGCACCATTAGTTCTATGATTTCTTACATAGATTGCAGGTAATACTAAAATTTTTGATGAAGTTGCACTTGGTGTTATTGCACTTTCCCAAACTACTCCACTTGCACTTAACACATCAACAAGTGAAGTGCTTGAAGTTTGCTGTTCGTATCCCATAACACTTGTGACTACCTGTCCAATTTTGCCACCTTGGTCATCACCAAATTCTAAAGCACCACCTGAACCAACTTTTACCACCTGTCCAGTGCTTCCGATTGAAAGTGTACTATCCCAAATTCCACCAGAACCAGAAGCGAGTACGTTCCATTTCGTAGTGTCAGTTGGAAGATTTCCTGTTGTCGAAGTCTTAGCAACATACGAACTCCCATTGTAATAGACAATGTCATCTAGAACATAGGAAGCCGAATTGTCGTAAGTTCCTTTGAACACAGGTTTGATTTTTCCTATGTCTATTGTCGCCATAATTATATTCTCCTTATATTGTTGCGATTAAGTTCCCAGTTGTAGCGTCAATGCTAAACGTGTAGCCAGACGCACTAAACAATACGTCATCAAACGAATTGTACTGAGTGTTTGTTATGTTATCTGCACCTTGATTGGTCGTGATAACTTGTAAAGTATTATTAGCAGGTACTGGTGTATTAGCAGTTCCACCCATTCCACTATGATTTGTGCAGTAGTAGTAAAGCTGTGGTGCTGAACTAGGAACAACGTAAGTCAAAGTATTTGCTGACGTGTCTCTAGTGACCCCAGTGGTATACTCACTGCCCCCTGAGTGGCTACCCCCATTTGTCGTTGATAGAGCAAAAGGGTGTGCTGAGGGGTAAGAAAAGATATACGTATTACCCTCTAATAATTCTAATGTTTGTTGTTGAACTCCATTTACAAAATATTTGTTTTGACCCCCAACACCTTGAACACTAATTGTGTATCTGATTGTTGAAGCTGTAAATGATTTTATAAATCCATAAACTTCAGGCGTACTAGCATTTGCAATATCGAAGCCATTAGCCGAAGAATTTACGACCAAGACTTTTCCAGTGTTGCCTGTAAGGTCTGAAGTAGTTTTTCCAGTACCACCTCTGGCTACTGGTAAAGTTCCTGAAGTTAAATTACCTGCTGAAAAAGAAGCAAGTTGAAACGTACCATAAGATACGACCTGTAAAATATCATTAACTGAAGCACCAGAACCTAGTACAATTGACGTACCGTTTGTTGCCGTAAAATCTGAAGTATCAAGTTTGACACCATTTAAATAAATATCTGCGAAAGCAGTTCCTGAAGCAACGTCATAAGTTAAAGTGTTTCCGTTAGCGTCTGCACCAGAAAACGTAGTTTGACTTGCTGTTGCTACAAACTTAAATCTTTGTGAAGTTCCGTTTACTGAAGAACCTGCAAGTTGGTAAGACGAGCCATCAAATACTTTTAATTTTCCTGCTGTCGTATCAAAGACTAGGTCTCCTGTATCGTTGCTAGAACTTGGTACTCCTGCTTGAACTCTGTATCTTTCAGCAAAACTATTTACTCCTGAAAGGTTTGTTGCAACCGTATTTACATTTGCAATATCAGTACCAACTAAATTTACATTAGCAATATTCGTAGCGACTGTGTCTATTTCTGCTACTGCTTCATTTAAATCATTGGCAACAGTAATAACTTTTGCAATATCATTTGCTACTGTGTTTACCGAAGCAATGTTGGTTGCTACCGTATTTACGTTAGTATTATTAGAAGCTAAAGTTCCTAAATTTGATATAGCACCAAGAGTATTTATGTTTGCTATTGTTGAAGTCGTTAAGTAAGTATTTTCTAAATAATTCTTAGTGACTGCGTCTTGTCCTGCTGTTGGGTCAGCTACATTTTTAATTCTTTTACTTTGTGCGTCATAGGTATCATCAACACCTAATTTTAAAGCACTCTGACTTTCATCATTGATTTCTTGTGCAATAAAGAAGTTTTGGTCTGCCGATTTATCTAAGTCACTTTCAGTTAATACAGAGCCATCTTGGAAGTCTACAAGTCTAGCATTTGTAGGTGTTTCTCTCTTAATCATAACAACCGTTGCATTTGCAGGATTGCTATTCATAACTACATTACTTCCTGATATTGTGAAGTTTGTTGTAGCTACTCCATCTAAAAATACTTTTACGTGTGTGCTATCTATAAAACTAAATGTTATAGCAAACGTACTTGTGTTTCCGTCAGCAGTATAGCTGACACGTGCATTAAACGACATATGTTATTCCTTAATTATTTCCGAAATTGTATATTGGTTGTAATTTATTAGTGTTTACATCACTGTCTGTTCTTGGTTGTCCAACAACTAATTTATTTCTCTTAGTATTCTTTATTGCCTGAGTAAGATTTAACTTCTCATTATCATCAAAGAAGAATTGATTAGCTTCTTTTCTGAAATCTGCTTCTGCTCTAATTAAATAAAGATTATAAATAACTTTTAATCTTTGAAGTTTACCACCATCATCAGAAACTTGGTCTGCTAATTTTAATGGGTCGCCAAGATTTTTATATCTCTCTTTACCTATTTCTTCTTCAAGTGCTTCTCTTAAAGTTTTGCCACCTCTTGTAGTGGTTGCTAGTAATTGATTTAATCTAGAATATGCAGATTGTTTACCATTACTAAATTTAGAATAGTCTACATTGTTTTGAAAATATTTTAATTCTGGTATTCCTTTTCCTAATCTTAAAAATTCCTCTGCAACCTTATCTTCTTTTAATTTTTGAGTTCCAAAGATATTAAACATATTCTTAAATATCCTGTCACCAAAGCTATCTTTATCCATATGAGGTTCACCTAAAGCATTAAATCTTGGTGGTACTGAACTTGGATTACCTAGATTTACAAAGAACTTATCCATAATTCCTCTAGCGTCTCTGTAATATGGGTCGCTATTAATTTTAGTCACAATGTTTGGAACAAAGCTACCTACCTTTTGTGAGAGGTATCTATTCCATTTAGAACTATCTTCAGACATAACTGCTTCAATAATGTCAGCAATTCCTCTAAAATAAGTTTTGCTTAATAAATTTCTTTGAATAGCAAGACCCATAGATTTTCCCATAATACCTGCTTTGGTAAAACCAGATATTGGGTTTGTAAATTCTTGTTGATTTAGCGTAAACAATAATAAGTCTGCACCAACTCTTTCAGCTTCTTCTTCTGTAAGTTGGTCTTTAATATTATGAAAGTCTGCAACCATACCAAACAAAGCACCGAATGGGTCTAATAAACCAAACGACCTTTGCTTATCTCCAAACTTAATTGAGTATGGTTTAAATCCTGTAGCTGTTTTCTTTAGTCTTAATAATTCTCTATCTCTGTACGGATTAAGTGGTTTCTCATCTGTGTATCCTGTTCTGCCACTAATAAGACCTATCGAAGATAAATAATAAGCAGTACCTAATAAAATACTTCCAACAGCTAATTGACCTCTAGATTTTGCAATCATCACTGGGTCACCAGATAAACCTAATAAATGTTTAGTTCTATAAAAAGGAATACTTCTATCTGCTATTGCTTTTGCTAATTGAAATGGTGTTCTTACAAAAGGAAATACTTGTTTTAATATCGGATATTCAAGTATTGCTTCCTGAAATCTTTTAGAAAAACCTGTCAGTTCATTAGTGTATGTAGTTTCTTCTGCATATCTTAATGCTTCTTCATTAGTTCCTCTTAAACCATTTTCATCAAAACCTTGTTTAAAATACTCATCAACAAAGTCTTTATGTGCTTTACCTTTAAGACCTAATTGGTTTGCTTTTAAATGTGCTTGTTCTTCTAATGCACCTCTGTAATTTATCTGTTTGAAAAATTCATCACCTGCATTTAAAAATCTACTTGGTGTTCTAACGATAGCACCAAATAAACCTTGTCCAGTCGCTTTAGTTTGTGCTGTGTCTACTTTTGTTAAAGTATCTTTACCTTGTAAAACTAATTCACCATTTTTAAGAGCAACATAAGTATATTTAAAACTATCACTTAGATTTCTAGTTAAACCTGCTAGTCTTATTTTAGCACCCTCTCTTTGTTGTTTAAAAGTGTTTACTTTTTCAATATCTTTAAATGAAATTAATTCAGATATTTTATTACCAATTACATCTTCTATTGGTCTAAGTATTGCTGTAATTCCATTTGACGTTAAGTTAATTAGTTGTGTCTTAGGATTAGATAATAGAGCATTAATCCATATCTCATTTGCAATATCCCAAATTCTATTTCTAAAAGCAAAGTTGATAACTTTTCTTGTAGCAGTTGGGTTATCTGCCATTGCTATTTGATTTACAAATCTTTCAAATCCTTTTTTACCACCACCAAAATTTTCATAGTTTGCTTTAGCGTCTTTATAAATATTCTCAATAATATTGGCTTGGTCAAATTCTCTTTTAGTAAGACCAAATACTCTTAAATTTTGACCTGAAGCTCTCCTTACTCTTTTAGCATTAAGACCCATATTCTCTAACATAAAGAACATTATGTTCATATCTTCCTGAGTTCTAAGACCTTGTTTATATTGTCTTACAAACTTAGGCATAGAGTTTAATAAAGAAGTTAATGCAACTTCGTGTGCAAATATTAGTGAAGAAGTATCCTGAACATTGTCTGCAAATTTACCAAAGTCTTCAAAAACTTTTTGTGTATCACCACCATAATCATTGATAGCTTTTTTTCTTACAGCTTCATCTGAAAATGATTTATCAAATTTCTTATTATATTTTTGTAGAGTATCAAAGAAACTTTTGAATGTTCTTACACCATCAAGTGAAAGACCACCCTCTACAACACTTTCACCAGTATCTTTATTTACTTTTACTTTTGGTTTGAATGTATCTAGATTTATAAATGTAGCAGGAATATTAAATGCTTCCTCACTATTTATTTCACCTTTTCTCCATTTCTCATAATTACTATCTAAACCCTCACTAATAATCTCATTCATTACTCTTATCTTGTCAGATTGTGTAAGTTTTTTAGTAATCTTAAATTCTTTTTTTAATCCTTTATCTAATTCACTATTAACTATCTTCATCTTTTCTGAGATAGTCGTAGCGTTTTCTAGCTTGTCATCTAGGTTTCTTATTACTTCTTGTGATTTTTCTAAGTATGCTTCGTCTTCTTTCATCAACTTTTCATTCTTAGATTTAGAAACTTTATTCTTTGCGTATCTAACACCTCTGAATAATGCTTCAGCTAAGCTACCAATACCCATACCCTCTAAAGCATTTTTAAATCTGCTTTCATACCAAGTGTCATCTTCTCTTGATAACAGGTATCCTAAATATGTTTCTGCGTGTTCAGGTGCATATTCATTGATTACATCTGCTAATCTTCCAGTGGTTTCATCAAAAGCTACAAAGTCAGCAATTGCACCTTTAGTAGTCATTTGTGCAAACGAACCTACTTTAGTTGTTGCAGGTGCTACTTTTCCAAGTTTTAAAAGTTTGTCTGCACCTTTAAAACCAATAAGAAATTGCATACCTGCTTCTGCAAAACTACCAATAGCAGTATCTGTATGGTCGTCATTCTCTGGGTGAAGTGGGTCATAGAATAAACCTTTAATATTAAAAGCGTCTTTGACACCAATCTTTCCAGTTATAGGTGATAATGCACCATAAACATTTTTATCTTTAATTGCTTGATTGTATGGAACGTATTCTATTAATCCATTCTTAGCGTTGTCACCATATCTAAAGCCACCAACATTTAGCTTTTCTCCTAAAGTGTCACCTAAATCCTCTGCTAAGTCTGTTGTACTATTTAAGAACTTTCTACTAGCTTCATAAGGTGCAACAAATACTGTTTCATATAGTGAATTAGCTTTTCCAAAGTCAGGTTTATCAGCAAGTAAACCTTTCTTACTCATAGCTTCTGACTGAACTGCATTAAATCTTTCTTGAATTTCTGCTTCAGTAGTACCATCTTCAAACCTAATCACTTCACCAGTGACTGGGTCTTCTCTAAATATTGCCATTAATTTCTACTCTCATCTAGTTTCTTAAATACATTAAGGAAACTCGTATTGTCTGAAAATTCTAATGCAGTAAACATTCCACTATTCTTCATAGCTAGAATTAGTTGGTCTAACTCCATATTAAAATCTTTCTTCAATTGAGTTGGGTCTTCTTTGTATTTTGGTTTATCTTTGTTTAGTGAATACCATTTTCTTAATTCTTTATTTACATAAACAATTCCAAAGGAAGCTGTAAGTTTATCTCCACCTTTTGTAGTAGTAGCGATAGTCTTTTCTAATGAACCTATAACTGCTTCATATAAAGGATTGTCAGTAAATACTTCATCATTACCAAAGTTCTTAGCTGTTGGTATTTCTTTTGTAATTAAGTTTTGGTATCTGGTTCTAGTTATTTGTTTATTATAATAACTACTCTCTGCAAGTTTTTGTGCTTCATCAAACTTACCCTCTGAAATTAATTTATCTATATCTCTTTCAATAAGAGGATTATTTGTATTACCACCATTAAATGCAGTATCTTTTGTAAACTGGTCTATTGCTCTTATCTCTGTAAGAGTTCTACTTTTATCATTTCTAAATTTTGAAATATCAAAGTTTTCATCATTAAAATTATTTTGAAGAAATGTATAAGTATTTAAAAATTCTTTTTCATCTTTTAATTTAATAAGGTCACCATCACTTTTTAATTTTTTTGTTTCAGCTTGAACAATTAAGTCCATTAATTCTTCTTGTGCTTCTTTAACTCTACCAATGTTTTCAAAAGTATTTGTGCCTGATTGTAGTATTGATGGTAAAACTTCTACCAAGAATTTTGAGTAAGCAAAGTCATCACTTTTTTCTACATAATTTTTAAGACCATCTAGAATATTATCTACAACCTCATCACCTTTACCAGTGACATCAAATATAGAACCTATTTCTTTATTTAATTTATTTTTAAGAAAGTTTAGTGTTGTTGTGCCTGA